>NZ_QGKR01000319.1 GCF_003172955.1 Micromonospora acroterricola
CGCGGCCGGAGCGGTCGACGCGGCCGGATGTGTGCGCGCCGGTGACCTGGTGGTCGGTCTCGCCGCCAGTGGGCGCACCCCGTACGTCCTCGGGGCGCTCGCCGCGTCCCGCGCCGAGGGCGCCTCGACGGTGCTGCTCTGCGCCAATCCGGAAGCCGAGGCGGCCCGGTCGGTCGACGTCTTCATCGGGGTGGACACCGGGCCGGAGGTGGTCACCGGGTCAACCCGGATGAAGGCGGGCACCGCGCAGAAGTTGGTGCTCAACACGTTCTCGACCGCCGTCATGGTGCGTCTGGGCCGGGTCTACTCGAACCTCATGATTGACATGGTGGCCACCAACGCGAAGCTCCGCGGGCGGATGATCTCGATCCTGGTCGAGGCCACCGGCTGCTCGGAGGAGGTCTCCCGGCGGGCCCTCAACGAGGCCGACGGCGATCTGAAGACCGCGCTGGTCTCGCTGGTCTCCGGCGCGGAGGTCGCCGCCGCCCGGGCCGCGCTGGCCCGCTCCGCGGACCAGGTCCGCGGCGCCCTCGCTCTGCTCGCCTCCTAGCCGTCACCCGCCCCGCACGGGGCCGGGAAGCGAACGGGGCTCCGGATTGTTCATCTGGGCGGGGGGTAATACCACCCCCGTGGATGAACCGACCGGTCCACCGGTGCGTATCTGGCAGTGACCAGGATCGCAGCGTGGTGGTGACCCGGGTCGCTGTGCCCCCGCGGCGGGCGGTGTTGCCATGGTGTGGGCGTTCGGCGATTCGTCGACCCGCCAACCCGTACGTGGTGCCCAGCGGCGAGCCACCCGACGGGGCGCTGACAGCAAACGTGGACCGTGCTCTCAGCTACTACTCAGGCATTCGTGACACTTTCGACTCTGTACATGGAATCCCCAACACGTCTCATCTGTTGTGTAGGTGTCAGCACTGGTGGGCACAGCGGAAGTTACCGGGGAAGAGGCTGACAAACGTGGGGACGGCAAGGAACCGGGCAACCGGCGCGAGCGAGGGGACCGTGGGCAACGTGGACAAGAACATCGGCATGCGGACCGACCAGGTCGCCGAGGAGCGCGACCTGGTCGGCGTCTACCTGCACGAGATCTCCCGGACGCCACTGCTGGACGCTGCCCGGGAGGTCGAACTCTCCAAGGCGATCGAGGCCGGCCTCTACGCCGAGCACCTGCTCGGTGAGGACCGCGTTCCGGCCGGTGTCGACCGGGACGACCTGGAGCGGCTGGTCGTCGAGGGCGAGCGCGCGAAGGACCTCTTCATCCGCGCCAACCTGCGACTGGTCGTGTCGATCGCCCGCCGTTACGTGCGGTCGGGGATGCCCATGCTGGACCTGATCCAGGAGGGCAACACCGGCCTCGTCCGGGCGGTCGAGAAGTTCGACTACGAGCGCGGATACAAGTTCTCCACCTACGCCACCTGGTGGATCCGCCAGGCGATCAGCCGGGCGATCGCCCAGCAGGAGCGCACGGTGCGGCTGCCGGTGCACCTGGTGGAGGACGTCAACCGGATGCGCAACGTGGCCCGCCAGCTCACCCGTGAGCTGGGCAGCGACCCGGAGCCGGAGCAGATCGCGACGGCCCTCGGCGTCACCGTCGAGCGGGTCAACGAGCTGCGCCGCTGGTCGCAGGACACCGTCTCGCTGGACACCCCGGTGGGCGACGATGGCGACACGAGCCTCGGTGACCTGGTCGCCGACACGGACGCCCCGTCGCCGGAGGACATCGTCCTCTCCGGGCTGGAGCGGCAGCGCATCGAGGGGCTGCTGAACCACCTCGACGACCGGTCGGCCGGCATCATGCGGGCCCGCTACGGGCTCGAGGACGGCCGCGAGCACTCGCTCACCGAGGTCGCGTCCCGGTTCTCGCTGTCCCGCGAGCGGATCCGGCAGCTGGAGATCCAGGCCCTCGGCCGGCTTCGTGAGCTGGCCCGGGCCGAGGGGCTGCAGGCGGCCTGAGCTGGGAGTACCAGCCTGAGCTGGTAGTAGTTGCGGCGAACGGCCGGCGTCCGACAGGGGGACGCCGGCCGTTCGCCGTACGTGGCTAACGGACCCTGCCGTAGCCCTGGATGGGCATCATGTTCATGCCCCGCTTGAGCACGTTGCGGCCGGCGCTCGGTGCGTCGATCACCTGGTTGCCGCCCACGTAGAGGGCGACGTGCCCGAGACCGCTGTAGAAGATGAGGTCTCCCGGGCGCAGGTCACCCCGGCTGATGTGGGCGACCGCACCCCACTGCATCCGCGTGTTGTGCGGCAGCGACTTTCCGGCCGCCCGCCACGCCGCCGAGGTCAGGCCGGAGCAGTCGTAGCCGTTCGGCCCGTCGGCCGCCCAGACGTACGGCTTGCCGAGCGCCCCGTAGGCGTAGCGCACGGCCGTGCCGGCGGCGCCGGCGATGGCGGGCACGTCCCTCGCCTCGGGCGCCGCCCTGGGCGCGGGTCGCTCGGTGGCCGCCCCGTACGCCTGCCGGCGCAGCTCGTACAGCTCGGCCAGGTCCCTCTCGATCTGCTTCTTGCCCGCCGCCAGCTGGCGGGCCTGCGCGGCCTGCCGGGTCAGGGTGGCGTCCAGGCGGCGCTTCTCGTCGAGCAGCCGCTTCTGGTTGGCGGTGAAGCCGGAGATGCGCTCCTGCCGCTGACGGGTCAGCTGGTCGAGCGCGCCGAGCCGGTCCAGCAGGGCGGCCGAGCCGCCGGGACGCAGCAGCGCGTCCGCGGTCCGCAGTTCACCGCTCTTGTACGCGGTGGTGGCGAGCTCGGCGACGTCCGCTCGGCTCTGCTCGGCCTGCTGTTCGAGCGGGCCGATGCGGGCCTGTAATCGGTCCGCCGCGGTCTTGTTGGTCTTGATCTCCTCCGTGAGCTTGTTGTACGACTCGACGACCCGCTCCAACTCGGCCGAGGACTTCTCGATCCGACGGGTCAGGTCGGCGGGGGACGGCTCGGCGTAGGCCACCGCCGTCGGGGCGATCAGCGCGGCCGACATGCCGGCCAGCGCGATGGTGCGCAGCAGGTTTCTCAGGGATGACAAGAGCGGAAGGCCCCTCTCCCACGGCCGCCGACGGGCTGCTGACGCCCTCGGCGACACCGGCCGGGGTCATCCGGGCGGACGGCGCTGGGCCGGACCGGCCTGCCCAACCTAACCCGGGACGGTTGTCGACCGCAGTTGAAGCAGGGGCGAATGTTGGCGATGTGGCCTGAAGTGCCGCTGCGTCGGCTGGCGCCATCGTGGCTGGTGGCGCTGGGGAACCAGCCGGATTGTCGGTTTGGCGGACACCTGACCGATATGCGACTTTCGTCGTTCCGGGCGTATGCCGCCGGATACCTGTGCGCGATAACCGATAAAACCTGAAATGGATGCTGTTTCTCGGCGATGTCCCGCGCCTAGGCGAGCTGTCGGGAGTTGGTAAATCCACACGGTGGGCTGGCGGTGCCCCAACACAATGAAGTCCGGAGCCGGGAATCCCGTCGACCGGAGGTCATGGCCTCTGAGCAGCGGGCCGAGCCCGGCCGGCCGCCCCGCGGGAGGAACCGTGAATCGTGAAGGCGCAACGACGCGACCGCAGCGAACGGTGCCCAATGCCCGGTCGACGCTGCTGTACGCGCGGCCCGGCATCATCGTGACCGTCGACCGGTTCACCGTCGGCCGGACCAGCTACCGCGTCGCCGACCTGACCCATCTGCGCACCACCCGTGGGCCACATGACCGGATCGCCGTCCGGGCCGTCGCGGTCACCGCCGCGATGCTCGGCGGAGTGGGGCTGCTGCTCGGCTTCACCGGCGGCCTGCAACGGCTGACCGCCGGGGCGTACCTCATCCTCGGGGCGGTGTTCCTGCTGCCGGCGGTGCTGGCCCTGGTCGGTGACCGCTGGCGGCCCCCGCCTTACGAGTTGTGGGGATGGCACCGGGGTGCGGAGGTGCTGCTGTTCAGCTCCGACGACGAGCGGCAGTTCGGCCAGGTGACCCGGGCGCTGCTGCGGGCCCGCGAGGTGAACAGGTACGGCGGCTGGGCGGACCCGCTCGCCTCGGCCGACCCATGGCGGCCCAGCCGCTGATCCGCCCTCGACGCCCGGCCGGCGCCGCTGGCGTCCAGACAGTGACGCCGAGGGCGGCCGGTCAGCCGGCGACCGGCTCCGGCGTACGGTCGGCGGGGCGGGCCAGCCACCCGGTCACCCGGCGCTCGGCGTAGAACGAGACGAACGGCACGGTGCCGGCCAGCATCACCAGGAGCATCCGCTTCAGCGGCCAGTCGGCCCGACGGCTCAGGTCGAACGCGGCCACCAGATAGATCATGTAGAGGAAACCGTGTGCCGGCCCGATCGTCTCCACCACGACCGGGTTGTCGAACCCGTACTTCAGTGGCATCCCGATCACGACCAGCAGGATCAGCACCACGCCCACGATCCAGGCGATCACGCGGTACCGGGTAAGGGCTGCGCCCACCTTCGTCCGTCCTTCCGAGCCCGGCTCAGCCGGGATAGTCACCGGGCCGGGCGCCCGGATTGGCGTTCAACCATGACAGGTAGTGGTTGTAGGCGGCCAGGTCCGTGTCCTCGACCGCCTCGCTGGCGGCGGGGACCCGGGCCACCCGTACCGGTCGGCGTACCGCCGGTCGGGATTCGCCGGTCGCGGGCGACGCGTCGGCGGGCTGCTCGGTCGGGTCGGCCGGCTGCCCGGTGGCAGCCGCCGCGTTCCGGCGGGCCAGCCGCACCTCGCGCCACCACACGTAGACCACGAAGCCGGCGAAGATCGGCCACTCGACCGCGTACCCCCAGCTCAGGGTGTTGCCGGCGGCGGCCCGGCTGATCTGCCACCAGCCCAGCCCGAGGAAGCCCACGACCAGCACGACCATGGCCACGTGGCGCGCGATCCACGCCGGGGTCCAGAGCCACCTCATGGCGTCGAGGGTACCGGGGACCGGGCCGCTCTCCGACACCGTGTCGTAGTTGTCGCGCCGCCCGGGATGGTTTGGCGGCACCCGGTGTGGGCATCCGTCTAGACGCCAGCCCAAACGAGACCAGGGGGGCGATGATGACCGGATCGGTACGCGAGGACGGCTTTCCGTCCAGCGGCAGCACGGATATGAGCCCGGAGCAACGGGTGCCCGAGTGGGGCGGCGACCACCTCGCCGACCCCGCGGACGCCGGTACGGATCTCGACGGCGACGCGCTCGGCGTCGACCCGACGGAGCTGACCGACGAGGATCTGATTCGCGAGATGCACAGCCTGCACCGCACCCGGCTGGACACCCTCCGGCACGCGGCGGACTCCGCGCTCGCCAACCACCTGCGGCGCACGGCGGAACTCGAGACCGAGTACCTGGCGCGTCACCCGGGCCGGGAGGTGGACCCGAGCCGCCTGCGGGACGCGTGATGCCGGCGCGTGCCGTGCGCGGCATGTCCGCGCCGCCCGAGGTGGTCTTCAACACGGCCACCGACCCGGCCCGCGCGTCCGCGTGGCTGCCGGAGCCGTTGCGCGGCGACGGCAGCCCCGCGACGGAGATCGTCAGCGAGGAGTTGCGGGCCCGCTGGGGCGCCGACGACGCCGACTGGTCCGCAGAGATCCGGGTGGAGCCGGCCGACTCCGGCGGCGCCCGGATCCAGCTCGACCTGGCCGACGGCTCGGGCGGGTCTGATCCGGACCAGCTGGCCGACGAGGCGCTGGCCAACCTCGTCCGCGAGGTCGCTGACAACCTCCAGGCCGGCTGAGACCACCGACGGCCACGCGGGACGCCGCTCCCGCACCATCACGAGATCTGAGGAGACCGGGTGACCGACACGGGCCTGCGAGAGAAGGTGGCGCGGCTGCGCCGGGCGTACGCGCCGCACGAGCACCGCCCGCTCGGCGGCTACCTCGCGGCGATGGGCACCTACGCCGGGGTGACCGGGGCCATCGCCGGCCTCGTGAAGGTGACCGGCCGGCCGGTGCCCGAGCGGCCCGCCCCGGCCGACGTGGTTTTGCTCTCCATCGCCACGCACAAGCTCAGCCGGCTGCTCTCCAAGGACGCGGTGACGAGCCCGCTGCGGGCGCCGTTCACCCGCTACGACGGCCCGATCGGCAGCGGCGAGGTGATGGAGCAGGTCCGTGACTCGGGCAGCTCCACCCGGCACGCCATCGGCGAGTTGCTGAGCTGCCCGTTCTGCCTGGCGGTCTGGGTGGCCACCGGGCTGACCGGCGGCCTGGTGCTCGCGCCCCGGCTGACCCGACTGGTGGCGACCGCGCTGACCGCGGTCGCCGCGTCCGACTTCCTCCAGATGGCGTACGCGGCGGCGCAGCAGGCCGCCGAGGGCGGGCACGAGGACGACTGACCTGGAAACGGGAGCGGGGGCCGGCGTCCGCCGGCCCCCGCTTTCTCGTCCTCGTGTCAGCGCTGCATGCCGGACCAGCCGTGCGGCGACTCCGGCTCCCGTTCGTCCTCGTCCGCGCCGGTGATGATGTCCCGGTCCACGGCGGTGCTGTCGTGCTCGTTGGCGAAGTCCGGCTCGGGGGTGGTGTCCCTGCCCTCCGGCGGCTGGCCGAGCGCCGGCACCTTCTCGTCGTGGTCCTCGTGGTGCGTCATGTCGGTGTCCCTTCTGCGGTGGTCGACGGTCGGGCTCGCCCGGGTGGCGATACGGCGAACGCGCTACCCGACGGAGCCGCCCAGCAGGTCGCTGACCTCGTCCACCGTGTACTCGCCCTCGGGCAACGAGTCGAGCCGGGCGAGCAGGTCGGCCGGGAGGTCGGCGGCCACCGCCCGGCGGTAGATATCCGCCTGGGTGACCCGCTCCTGACCCCGGTAGATGTCATCGAGCAGGTCGTCGAGGGCCCGGGTGTCCGGCTCGCCGGTCACGGATGCGTCGTCGGTCACGCTGATCAGCTACCCCGGGCGGAATCGGTCAAACGTCGCGCCCGTTGCCCTGCCCGGGGCGGACAGACAGCGCCGCCCCCGGCCTTGTGGGCCGGGGGCGGCGCTGGTGTCGGTGTGCAGGTCGCCTCTCGGCGAGTGGCACTACGCGGCTCCAGCCGGACGGTATTCCGCGAAGGCGATGTGGGTGAGGCCCGGGGACACTGGACACACCGACACCCCAGTCAACGAGCCGACCCCCGCCCGTGTTCCGCGCCCTGTCGTGTCGGCGGTCACACCGTCACACCGCCGTCGGCAGGGTGGCCCGACGGGCCCGCACGGCGGTGGCCAGGTGGTCGAGCACCTCGGCGGTGTCGTCCCAGCCGAGGCAGGCGTCGGTGACCGACCGGCCGTACTCCAGCTCCCGGGTCGGGTCGAGGTCCTGCCGGCCGGGCAGCAGGAACGACTCCAGCATCACGCCGGTGATCCCGCGCTGGCCGGCGGCCAGCTGGGCGGCCACGTCGGCGGCGACCAGCGGCTGGTTGCGGTGGTCCTTGCCGCTGTTGGCGTGGCTGGCGTCGATGACCAGCCGCTCCGGCAGGATGGCCGCGCGGAGCAGGTCGAGCGCCCCGGCCACCGACTCCGCGTCGTAGTTGGGCCGGCCGCCCCCGCCGCGCAGCACCAGGTGGCCGTCGGTGTTTCCCCGGGTGTGCATGATCGCCGGCGTGCCGGAGAAGTCGATTCCGGGGAAGACGTGCGGCACCCCGGCGGCGCGGATCGCGTCCACGGCGGTGCCGATGCTGCCGTCCGGGCGGTTCTTCATGCCGATCGGCATGGACAGGCCGGAGGCGAGCTGCCGGTGCACCTGGCTCTCCACCGTGCGCGCGCCGATCGCGCCCCAGGCCACCGTGTCGGCGATGTACTGCGGAGTGATCGGGTCGAGGAACTCGCAGCCCACCGGCAGGCCGAGGCGCAGGACGTCGAGCAGCAGCGCCCGGGCCCGCCGCAGGCCGGTGTTGACGTCCCCGCTGCCGTCCAGCCCCGGGTCGTTGATCAGGCCCTTCCAGCCCACCGTGGACCGCGGCTTCTCGAAGTAGACCCGCATGACGATCAGCAGGTCGTCGGCGAGGCGGTCGGCGGCGACGCGCAGCCGCTGCGCGTAGTCGAGGGCGGCGGCCGGGTCGTGCACCGAGCAGGGGCCCACGACCACCAGCAGGCGGTCGTCCTCGCGGTCCAGCACACGACCGACCGCGCGTCGGCCGTTCAACACGGCCGAGGCGAGCGGGGCGTCCAGGGGCAGCTCGTGGTGCAGCAGTGCGGGCGTGGTCAGCGGCACGACACGGTCGATCCGCTGATCACTGACCCGATCGGTCTCCGGGGTCGTCACGGTGGGCATCCTTCCGCCGACCGTGCCCGGGGCCGGTGCCCGGGACGAGCCGGCTGCTCGTACGCAAAAGGGCAGGAACGACAGCTCCTGCCCAGCCGGCTCGGTCCGTGGTGACGTCAGATCATGGTGAAGTCACCGGCGTGCGAGCCGGCTGCCTAAACCATCGATACGAACGCGTCACGGGCCCAGCGTACCCGACCGGGCCGCGAAGCTGAGCGGGTCGTCCCAGAAGGCTGGACGATCACCGCGTGGCGGGGCCGAGGCCGGGGTAACAGGGGTGCCATGACAGACGAGCAGAGCGACCAGGACCGGGTGGAGTCCCGGGCACACCTCCTGCCCGAGGAGGCGGCGGTGGGCAGCGACGACCCGGAGGCGCAGGCGGGGGCGATCCTCGCCGAGTCGGACATCCGCGAGGAGGACCAGAACGCGGCCCCGGACACGGTGCTGGAACACCGCACCTCGGATCAGACGGTGGTCGCCTCGGAGCCGCCGGACTGAGCGTCCGCCCCGCGCGCCCGGCGCGACCCCCGGTAGGTCTGCTCCCGCAGCCAGCCCAGCGGGCCGGGCGCCCGCAACTCCGGTGGCAGGTTGCGCACCGGGTCGAAGGCGAGCGCGGTGTCCTCCCGGGCGCTGAGCTGTGCGCCGAGGCTCACCTGCCCGACCGGCCGCCACGGTCCCACGGCGGACGCGACCGCGAGCACCAGGCGCGGCGCGTCCGCCCCGGTCGCGGCGGCCACCGCCGCCAGGCTGCGGCCGAGATCGGCCGAGTCGGGGTCGGCCAGCGCGGCCAGCCAGAGCCGGCGCCGGCCCGCCCGGTAACACATGATCGTGCTGTACGTCCCGGTGAAGCGGCGTCGGGGCAGCGGCAGGTTCCGCAGCCCCGGGGCGGCGCCGCTCGAGCTGACCAGCAGGTCGAACGGGCCCGGGTCGGCGTGCACACGTACCGCCAGGCCCAGCACGTCCGGCCAGCTGCCGGGCGTCGGCACCCCCTTGGAGAGGCGGACGGTGGCCCGGTAGCGGCCGGGGTCGTCGAGCAGGCCGACCCCGGTGGGCGGTCCGGCCGTACCCCAGATCATCACCTCGCCGGCGAACGAGCGGCCGGCGGGATGCAGCAGCCGGGCCCTGCGCAGCCGGGTCAGGGCCGCGGTGGCGTGTTCGACGGCGGTGGCGGCACGGCCGGCCGTGCGGGACGCGGGCGGGGTGGCGGTCGGCGCGGGCATTCCCCTGCGGTACCCCGTCCGGCCGGCTCGATGCCCGCCGGTCGGCTCGCCGACCGCCCGCACGTCACCTTTCCGCCCCCGAGATCAGATAGCGTCGTGCCATGCCCGACAGCGGTTACCCCTGGCCCATCGAGACGTCCCGACTGGACAACGGCCTGCGCGTGGTGGTGAGCGAGGACCGCACCGCCCCGGCCGTGGCCGTCAACCTCTGGTACGACGTCGGCTCCCGGCACGAGCCAGCTGGGCAGACCGGCTTCGCCCACCTCTTCGAGCACCTGATGTTCGAGGGCTCGGTCAACGTGGCGAAGACCGAGCACATGAAGCTGATCCAGGGCTCCGGCGGTTCGCTCAACGCCACCACCAACCCGGACCGGACCAACTACTTCGAGACGGTCCCGGCCGAGCACCTGGAGCTGGCGCTCTGGCTGGAGGCCGACCGGATGGGCGGCCTGGTTCCCGCGCTCACCCAGGAGACGCTGGACAACCAGCGTGACGTGGTGAAGAACGAGCGCCGGCAGCGTTACGAGAACGTCCCGTACGGTGACGCCTGGCTGCGGCTGCTGCCGCTGCTCTACCCGCCCGGGCACCCCTACCACCACGCGACGATCGGCTCGATGGCCGACCTGAACGCCGCCGACCTCGCCACCTTCCAGGCGTTCCACCAGACGTACTACGCGCCGAACAACGCGGTGCTCACCGTGGTCGGCGACGCCTCGGCCGCCGAGGTGTTCGCGCTGGCCGACAAGTACTTCGGCGCGCTGCCCGCACGCGACGACATCCCGTCGGCCCCGGACGGCCGGAGTGTCCCGGCGACCGGTCAGCCGGCCGTGGAGACGGTGACCGCCGACGTGCCGGCTCCCCGGGTGTACATCGCGCACCGCGGCCACCCGTTCGGCAGCCCGGGGTACGACGTGCTCACCGTGCTCGCCACCGTGCTCGGCAGTGGCCGGGGCAGCCGGCTCTACCAGCGGCTCGCCGACGGCGAGCGGATCGCCCAGCCCGACCTGGTCGCTGCGTACGGGGTGGACCTCGCGCACGCCCCGGCGCCGCTGATCGCCACCGCCACCGCCCGGCCCGGCATCACCGCCGAACGGCTGGCCGAGGGGCTGGCCGAGGTCGTCGACGAGCTGGCCACCGTGCCGGTCACCGCCGCCGAGCTGGACCGGGCCAAGGCGTTGCTGAGCACCGCGTGGTGGCGGCAGATGTCGACCGTGGACGGTCGCGCGGACACGCTCGGCCGGTACGCCACCCAGTTCGGCGACCCGGCCCGAGCCGCCGAACGGCTGCCCGCCTGGCTGGCCGTGACCGCCGAGCAGATCGCCGAGGCCGCCACCGACGTGCTCGGCGCCGCCGACCGGGTGACCCTGACCTACCTGCCCGAGGAGACCGCATGACGCTGATCGCCGACCGTCCCGGCCCGGGCGCCGCCCGCCCGTACCGGTTCCCGCCGGTGGTCCGCCGCGCCGTGGCCGGCGGTCAGGTGGTCGCCGCGCACCTGCCCGGGCAGAACCTCGCCGTCGCGCTGCTGCTGCTCGACGCCGGCGCCGCTCGGGAGCGGGCCGGCAAGGAGGGGCTGGGCGGGGTCCTGGCCAAGGCGTTGGAGGAGGGCACCGCGCAGCGGGACGCGACCGCGTACGCGCTGGCCATCGAGGCGCTCGGCACCGAGCTGGTGACCGGGCTGGACTGGGACTCGTTCCAGGTCAGCGTGCAGGTGCCGGTCGACCGGTTGACCGCGGCGGTGCAGCTGCTCGCCGAGGCCGTGCGGACGCCCCGACTGGACCCGGCCGACGTCCGGCGGGTCCGCGACGACGAGGCCAACGCGCTGCGGATGGACTGGGCGAACCCGGGCCCGCGTGCCGACGCCGCGCTGCGCGCGGACCTGTTCGGCGCGGACAACCGCTGGGGGCGCCCGATGTACGGCGACCCGGAGTCCGTGGCCGGGCTGGACGTGGAGGACGTGACGGTCTTCCACTCCGAGTGGTTCCTGCGGCCCGGCACCCTGATCGTCGCAGGTGATCTGGACCGGATCGACCTGGACGCGCTGGCCGCCGCGGTGTTCGCCGGCACCGGCGGTGGCCCCGCCGACCGGGGTGGCCCGATCGAGGTGCCGGTGCGTGCCGGGCGACGGGTCATCCTCGTGGACCGGCCGGGCTCGGTGCAGTCGACGCTGCGGCTGGGTCACCCGTCGCCGCACCGGGCGCACCCCGACCACGTGCCGATGACGCTCGCCGGCACGGTGCTCGGCGGGGCGTTCACGTCCCGGCTCAACCACCTGATCCGTGAGGTGCACGGCTACACGTACGGCATCCGGGGCGACTTCGCCTCGTCCCGCCGTTTCGGCCGGTTCGCGGTCAGCTCCGGCGTACAGACCGCGGTGACCGTTCCGGCCCTGGTCGAGGCGGTGGGGGAGATCGCCCGTACCCAGGCGGGCGGGGTCACCGAGGACGAGCTGGCGGTGGCCCGTTCCTGGCGGGCCGGGCAGCTCTCGGTCGAGTTGCAGAGCCCTCGTGCGATCGCGTCGGCGCTGACTACGCTGGTGGTGCACGACCTGCCGGACGACTACCACGCCCGGCTGCGCGAGGAGCTGCTCGCCGCCGACGTGGACCAGGTCTCCGCGGCCGCCGGCGCTCACCTGCACCCGGAGGCGCTGACGCTGGTCATCGAGGGCGACGCCGCGATCATCCGCGACGAGCTCACCGCCGCCAACCTGGGCGAAATGATCGACCACCCCTGAACCGCCCGGCTCCGGCGTCGATCATGAAGTTGTAGTCATCCGTCCCGGCGAGTCGGGACAACAACTTCATGATCAACCCGGGAGGCGCGGGGACGCGGCGGGCGGCCA
>NZ_QGKR01000314.1 GCF_003172955.1 Micromonospora acroterricola
AACGCACCCGCCCCTACCGGCCACAGACCAACGGCAAAATCGAACGCTTCCACCGCACCATGGCCGACGGCTGGGCATTCAAACGGATGTACTCCAGCGAGTCAGCCCGCCGAAACGCCCTACCCGCCTGGCTCCACAAGTACAACCACCACAGGCCCCACACCGCGATCGGCAAACGCCCACCCATCAGCCGCTTGACCAACCTCCCTGGGCAGTACAGCTAGGTCAGCGACGCGGCGATCTCGATCGCCTCCAGCCGGGTGATGTCGCCCTCAAGCCGGTAGCTCACGCCCCGGTACTGCCAGATCAGCGTCGAGGCGGCGAGCCGGGCCGTCTCGACCCGGACCTCTCCCGCCCGGTCCACGTAGGCCAGTGTGTGGGGGCCGCCGACCCAGACCGCGAAGTCGCCGTGGACCTGAACCCAGTCCGTCGCCCTGCTGGTCTGCTTGTGGAACGCCAGGTCGAGACGGCCGTCGAAGGCGTCGATACGCAGCGCGCCCCCGCGGTAGAGCAGCGTCGCCACCCGATGGCTGCCCGCGCCGTCGGGATCGGCTACCAGCACCCGCTCGGGCGGGCCCAGCCGCGCCGGAAGACGGATCGGGAAACGTGCCGCCCGCTGTGCCTCGTCCAGGGTGACCGTCCGCTGCGACGGCAGCGGCGACGGCGTGCCGGCGGGCAGCCCCGGCGCCGTGGCGACGCTGACCCCGGCGAAGCGCAGCAGCTGCGCGACGGCGTCGGCGAGGGCGGCCCGCCCCGGTGGCAGCGCCACCACCAGCAGCAGAGCGGCGAGCGCCGCGGCGTAGGAACGCCACCGGCGTCGGCGCGACGGGTACGCGGTCAGCCGCGCCCGTACGCCCGCGGTCACGTCGGGCGCGACGGGTGTCTCCAGCCAGGGGGAGAGATCGCGCAGCTCCCGTTCGAGATCATCCATGGCGGACCTCCTCGACGTCGAGCAGGCCGCGAAGCTTCGCCAGCGCCCGGGACGTCCGCGACTTCACCGTGCCCCGGGGCCAGCCCAACGTCGCCACCGTCTCCTCCTCGCTCAGGTCGAGCAGGAACCGGCAGACGATCACCTCACGGTCGCGTACCGGCAGTCGACGCAGGGCCTCCACCAGCGCGGCGCGGCGTTCCCCGGCGAGGACCGCGCCCACCGCGCCGTCCTCGGTGACGTCGGACGCCGGGTTCGCCGCGGCCGCCCGCAGGACGAGGCCGTCGCGTCGACTGCGCGACCGGTGCAGGTTGCGGGTCTCGTTGGCGACGATCGCCAGCAGCCAGGAGCGGAAGGACGACTCTCCCCGGTACCGGGAGAGCTTGCGGTACCCCTTCACGAAGGCCTCCTGGATGACGTCCTCGGAGTCCGGGCCCGCGCCGAGCAGCACCGCCGTCCGGTACGCGGACGCGGTGTGCCGGGCGACCAGGAGGTCGTACGCCTCCAGGTCACCGGCCCGAGCGCGGGTGACGAGCACGTCGTCGTCCAGGGAGACCTCCGGTTGGATCACACTCATGACACCGCTCACGCGCCGCGGGTTCCACCCTTCGGGGCCCGGATCTTCGGCCCGCGCCGCCCCCCGCCGGTCGCCCTGCCCAGCGCGCTCCCACCCGGCATGCAGCGTATTGCCAGGAACCGGTGGTGAACTGGAGGGCGTCGAGGAGAGGAGTCGGGCATGAGCTGGTTCAGCCGAAGGGCACGGGGCACCGGGGCGACCCCGACGAAGCTCGACCGGGAGGCGACCCGGGACGACCTCGCCGCGCTGGAGGCGTTCATCGCCAGCCGGCAGGGGGTGGAGTTCTACCTGGAGCCGGAGACCACCGCGACCGACACCACCGTGGTGGCGATCGCCCACGACGGCGAGTGGATCCGCCGCCGGACCGGCACCCCGCGCGCGGCGGGCGCCATCGCCCGCAAGCACGCGGTGCCGCTGTACGAGGCGGCTCGCACCGGCTACCCGGAACGGATGCGCACCTGGAACCGGGCACACCCGGAGCGCCACGCCCGCTGACACCAGGGCCGGCCCCCGATGGGACCGCAGTGCCGCGTCCCGCTGCGTGCCGGCCCCGGTCCCGGCCCCACGGGGTCAGGTCTGCTTGATCGACTCGGTTTCGTTGATGCCGCTTTGACCCACGTCTGTGCGCGACGGGGCAATCCGTCAGTGCCGGTCAGGCTGGGTGCCGGCCACGTGGAACGCCTTCACCCGGTCCCTGGCCCAGATCAGAGCCGGACACGTGCCGGTCCGGTCGTGGCACCGTTCGCAGTAGCCCAGAATCCAATGCCGCCGGATGATTCGCTTGGCCAGCCCGGGCACCCACTCCGACCGGGGTAGTTCGCGCTCGATCATGCACCCTCCCAAACGGGCAGGTCCGGCCACCGATCCCTGATCAGGTAGCCGGACCGCTCACCGAAAGGGCCCTAGCCGTTTGCCGTCCTGCAGGCCCTATAAGGGACCATGCACTGTCATACCCGACAGTGTCAACTATGACAGCTACTACATGTGACAGTGTCGAGTACGCATAGCGTCCGGTCCATGGTCCGCAGGCTGTACGGCAGCGCCGAGCTCCAGGAACGCCTCCAGGTGTCCCGCGCCCGCGTCGTGCAGATCACCAGCCGGCCAGACTTCCCGGAGCCGTTCGATCGGCTGGCCGGGGGAGCGGTGTGGTTGGTCGAAGACGTGGAAGCTTGGATCGCCGAGCACCGGCCCCACCAGGCCCGCGACGCCGACCCGGACGCACGCTGAGACGGCCCGGACCCTACGCAAGAGTCCGCGGCGTTCTCGTCGGGTACTCAGCGCTTGGCGATCTTCTCCAGCGCGTCCGAGGTGTGACGCGCATGCGTCCCGACCCGAAGCGGTTTTGATCTTCGAGCGCGTCTTCAACCCCGTTGATCGCCTGGCGCACGTCGCGGATCTCGTCGCCCACGGAGAGAAGCCGGGACGGTGCCGACGGCGACTCTGTCAACTGGACGACAGGACAGGCCCGGTCAACCGACCGAGCCTGCTTGCTGTGACCGCTCAAACCGGCTGAGCCGCCTTCTCCCGAGCCACCTTGGCGGCGCGTGCCCCCCGGCAGACCCTTGCTAAAGAGGGCGATGCGAAACGGTCATTGCGGAAGTCGGCGCTCTGGGCGTATAACCGAAAGAAGTCTTTCGTTTAGGAGTGTCCATGGAACCGGAACGCCGTGTGCGCGTACGGGACGCGACCACGCTGCGCGCGCTCGCGCACCCGCTGCGGCTGCGGTTGCTGCGCTATCTGCTGGCCGCGGGCCCGAGAACCGCCGCGCAGTGCGCCGAGGCCCTCGGCGACACCGGGTCGAACTGCAGCTACCACTTGCATCAGCTTGCCCGTCACGGCCTCATCGAGCGGGTCTCTGCCGAGGGGGCCAACCGGCGTGACCGGCCCTGGCGCGCCGCCGCCACCGGGCTCGAATTCCTCCCGGAGTCCGGTGATGCCGACGGTCAGCAGGTCAACGACGCACTGACCGCCCTGGAGCTCGACGAGGTATTTCGGTCGCTGCAGCGCTACCAGCGCCAGCAGCACAAGCTGACAGACGAGTGGCGGGAGAGTTCGACCTTCCACAACTACACGCTCTCGCTCACCCCTGATGAGTTGCGGCACCTCACGCTGACCCTGGATGCCGTCATCCGGCCGTACCTGCGCCCGATGCGAAACGCGCCCCTGACCGACGCCCGGCCGGTCAGCCTCAGCCTGCAGGCATACCCCACGCCGGAATTCATCTGACATGTTCACGCTCTTGCGCCACCGCGGATTCGTCCTGATCTGGGCTGCCGGGCTCTTCTCGGGCGTGGCGAGTTGGCTGCTGCTCACGGGGTTGCCGATCTATGTGTTCGGGGTGACTGGCTCGGCGTTCACCACCTCCGCCGTCTTCCTCGTCGAGTTGCTGTGCGGCATCACGCTGGGCTCGTTTGCCGGTGCTCTGGCCGACCGTTTCGACAGGTTCCGGCTCATGGGCTGTGTCGCCGTGGTGCAGGCGGCAGTGGTGATTCCCCTGCTCGCTGAGCCCGGTCACCATCTGTGGATCATCTGCCTGGTCGCCGGCGCCCAGGCGGTGCTGACCCAGACATTCGACTCGGCCCGCAACGCGGCGCTGCCAAGCCTTGTCGAGCCCGTGCACCTGGTGGGTGCCAACAGCATGGTGGCGCTCAACATCAGTGTGGGACGGCTCATCGGCAGTTCACTGGGCGGGTTAGCGATCACCCTTGAGGGCACTCGCTATCTCGCTGTCGGTGGCGCCGTGGCTTTCGTGATCACGGCGGCCCTGATCGCCGCCGGCCGCCGGGCCGTGCGTCACGGCGCCGCGGAGTCGACCCCGCCAGGCCGTACGTCGCCATTCTTCGCCAACTGGCGGTCCGGCCTCGCGGCGATGCTGCGCAACCGCACCGTGCGGGTGACGGTTCTGAGCGTGGCGCTGGGCGGCATCGCGCAGGGCCTGTTCGTGGTGCTCTTCGTGGTCTTCGTCAGCCGCGCGCTGCATGCCGACGGCACGCTCACCGGTGTGCTGCGCGGGGTTCAGGCGATCGGCGGCGTGGCGGGCGGGCTCATTGTCGGCATGCTGGGGACGCGGCTGAGTCCCCGGCTGCTGATGAGCCTCGGCGCCACCACATTTGGCCTGATCAGCCTGGTCATCTGGAACGGGCCGGCAGCCACCCGCCAGCCCGAGTGGTACATCCTGCTCTTCATCCTGGTTGGCGTACCTGGCATTGCCTACAACAGCGGAGCCTTCGCCCAGATTCAGCAGGGCGTGCCCGACACCGATCTCGGCCGGGCCTTCGGTGCCTATTACGCGATCTACAACACATCTCAGGGGCTGGGCATGGCGGCCGCCGGTCTGCTCGGCGACCTGCTCAGCGTCGTGCTCGTTCTCAACGTGCAGGCTGCGCTGTACCTGGTCTCCGGTGTGGTCGCCTACGTGGGCCTGCGCTCTGTTGGCGGCGCCACTCCGCCGTCGACATCGGGTGAACCGTTCCTGATCAGAAGACACAAGCGCCGGGAGGTCGGTGTGTCGCGTGGTGTGCGCTCTCCGTAGACGCGATCTCGCCTCATAGGCAGTATCCGTCGACATAAGTTGGTCACGTCCAGGCCGTCCAGATGTCCTGACAGGAAGTTGTCCAACGTCAGGTGCGTGCCGTCAAGTTGTCCGGGCAGGACGGAGAGCCCGCTCGCGCCGCTACGTGAGCGCTGCGCGAATCGGCTCCCGAGCGACCCGCGTTCCGGACGGCTCCGGCCGGCAGCACGCCTGCGCCGGTGGCCATCGCCGCCACCTCGCAGAGGTCCAGCTCCGCCACGATCTCCGCCCGGGTGCGCGGCATCGCCGAGGCGGCCTGAGAAGGGCAGGTGACCCAAGATCTTTAACCCCGTCTTGTTGCGCGATGACACAGGGCCGGGGACGCCCCGATGCCAGCGAAAGCGAGTCGATCAAGGTCGGCACCACCTCGCCGGCTGTCGCTGCACGCCAGCCGCGCCGCTGTGAGCCCGACCGGCCCGCGCCGACCGGCCCGGCCGCGTCGATGATCACATTTCCGCCCTGGCCGTGAGGCCCAGCGACCTCGATCCGGAGGTTGCGCCGGGCGGGATCACCCATGCGAGGCCGACGCTCGGCGTCGGATCGCTGGGATCGGGTCGGATCGATCGGGACCGTTGACCGCCCCCGGTCCGTGGGAGGCGTGCAGGTGGCGATTGTGCCGCTCCCGCCAGGGCTGCGGGGCGCGCGGACCGTCCGTTCGCCCACTACTTCGCTCATCGATCGCATCGACCGGGTCGGGCGGTGCGAAGCGCGCCGCATCGAGTCAGGGCTCTGTACGGACCGCCAATCGCCGCCGAGCGATCGTCGGTCCTCAATCGACTGGTCCCGGCCGTCGGTGCCCGGGGCAGCGTTGACCGGCGGCGGACGGGTGTGGCAGCATTCGCGGCCTGACGGCAGTGAAGGAAGTCGGTGTGATTCCGACGCGGTCCCGCCACTGTCACCGGGGAGCGATCCCCCCTTGCGCGTCACGACCGTGTGTCTGCGGTTGGAAGGCCGGGGGAGAGCGTCGATCCGGAAGCCAGGATACTTCGGCCGTCGGACGTACCCCAGGGCGTGGACACCCGAGGAGGACCCGATGACGCAGGGCTCGTTCATCGACGATCGTCGTCGCGACGCGCACGGCGGACGCTCCGCCGTCAGCGCACCCGTACCCGGCCCCGGTCGCACCGGCGTGCCCCGGGTCACCAGCCGCGTCGGCCACCCCTGAGCTGCGCTGACCGGTCGCCGTCACCCACGTCGGTGGCCCGCCGGCCGGCCCGTCGCACCCGCTGACGCCGCACCCACTCGCTTCGTCCAGGTCGCCCCCGTGGCGGTCGGGACGTCACTCTCCGGAGCCTTCCGTGCGCATCCTGCTGCTCTCCACCGCCGACACCGACCTGCTGGCCGCCCGCGCCAGCGGCGCCGACTACCGGCTGGCCAACCCAGCGCGGGTCGCCGCCGACGAGGTGCCCGCCCTGCTCGACGGGGTGGACCTGGCCGTCGTACGCCTGCTGGGAGGCCGGCAGGCGTGGCCGGACGGCCTGGCCGGGGTGCTCGCCAGCGGCCTGCCGACGGTGGTGCTCGGCGGCGAGGCGGTGCCCGACGCCGAGCTGATGGCCGCCTCCACCGTGCCGTCCGGGGTGGCCACGCAGGCGCTGGCGTACCTGGTCGAGGGCGGCCCGGACAACCTGGGACAGCTGGCCCGGTTCCTCTCCGACACGGTGCTGCTCACCGGCGAGGGTTTCGCCCCGCCCGTGCCGACCCCGGCGTACGGCGTGCACGGCGAGCACCCGACCGACCCGGACCGGCCGACCGTGGGGATCGTCTTCTACCGGGCGCACGCGCTGGCCGGCAACACCGGCTTCGTCGACGTGCTGGCCGAGGCGGTACGGGCGGCCGGCGGCAACCCGCTGCCGATCTTCTGCGGCTCGCTGCGCGGCCTGACCGCCGGCGCGGGTCCGCTCGGGCTCTTCGCCCGCTGCGACACGCTGCTGGTCACCGTGCTCGCGGCCGGCGGGGCGGTCGCCGCCGACGCCTCGGGCGGCGGCGACGAGGACGCCTGGGACGTCGGCGCCCTGGCGGCCCTGGACGTGCCGGTCATCCAGGCGCTCTGCCTGACCAGCACCCGCGAGCAGTGGGCGGGCAGCGACGCCGGACTGTCCCCTCTGGACGCCGCCATGCAGGTGGCGATTCCCGAGTTCGACGGCCGGATCATCACGGTGCCGTTCTCGTTCAAGCGGATCGACGCCGACGGGCTCTCGGTGTACGTCGCCGACGAGGACCGGGCCGCGCGGGTGGCCGGCATCGCGGTGCGCCACGCCCGGCTGCGGTACGTGCCGAACGCCGACAAGCGCGTCGCGGTGGTGCTCAGCTCGTACCCCACCAAGCACTCGCGGGTGGGCAACGCCGTCGGGCTGGACACGCCGGTCTCGGCGGTCCGGCTGCTCGCCGCGCTCGCCGACGCCGGCTACCACCTCGGCGACGCCCCGGTGCCCGACGACGGCGACGCGCTGATCCACGCGCTGATCGCCGCGGGTGGCCACGACGTGGAGTGGCTCACCCCGGAACAGCTCGCCGCCGCCGAGGCGCGCGTTCCCGGTGAGACCTACCGGCGCTGGTTCGAGCAGGTGCCCGCCACGCTGCGCGAACGCATGCGCGAACACTGGGGTGAGCCTCCCGGCGAGCTGTACACCGACGGCGGGGACATCGTGCTCGCCGGGCTGCGCTTCGGCAACGTGGTGCTGGTGATCCAGCCGCCGCGCGGCTTCGGGGAGAACCCGATCGCCATCTACCACGACCCGGACCTGCCGCCCAGCCACCACTACCTGGCCGCGTACCGCTGGCTGGCCGCGCCGGTCGCCGACGGGGGCTTCGGCGCCGACGCCGTCGTGCACCTGGGCAAGCACGGCACCCTGGAGTGGCTGCCCGGCAAGGGCCTCGGGCTCGCCGCCGGCTGCGCCCCGGACGCGGTCCTCGGCGACCTGCCGCTGGTCTACCCGTTCATCGTCAACGACCCCGGCGAGGGCACCCAGGCCAAGCGGCGGGCGCACGCCGTGGTGATCGACCACCTGGTGCCGCCGATGGCCCGCGCCGAGACCTACGGCGACCTGGCCAAGCTGGAGCAACTGCTCGACGAGTACGCCACGGTGCAGGCGCTCGACCCGGCCAAGGTGCCCACCGTGCGGGCGCAGATCTGGGACCTGGTGCGCGCCGCCGAGCTGCACCACGACCTGCACGCCGAGGCCATGCCCGACGCCGACGACTTCGACGACTTCGTGCTGCACCTCGACGGGTACCTCTGCGAGGTCAAGGACGTGCAGATCCGCGACGGGCTGCACATCCTCGCCGCCGCGCCGACCGGTGAACCCCGGGTCAACCTGGTGCTCGCGGTGCTGCGCGCCCCGCAGATCTGGGGTGGCGCCCAGGCCCTGCCCGGCCTGCGGCAGGCCCTCGCCGCGGCGTACGGGCTCGACGAGCAGGACCTGCTCGCCTCGCCGGGGCAGCGGCTGACCCTGCCCACGGCCCTGACCGACGTCGTGGACGGGCCGGCCGGCACCGCCGCCGACGCCGTCGACCTGATCGAGGCGCTGGCGCGCCGGCTCGTCGTCGGCATGGAGACCCTCGGCTGGACCGCGGGGGCGGTCGACACGGTGGTCGAGGAGGTGACCGGCCGGTCGATCCCGGACGCCGCCGCGGTGCTGCGCTTCGCCGCCACCGAGCTGGTGCCCCGGCTGGACCGCACCACCGACGAACTGACCAACACCCTCGGCGCGCTCGACGGCCGGTTCGTGCCACCCGGCCCGTCCGGCTCACCCACCCGGGGTCTGGTCAACGTGCTGCCCACCGGCCGCAACTTCTACTCCGTCGACCCCAAGGCCATCCCCAGCCGCAACGCCTGGGACGTCGGGGTGGCCCTCGCCGACTCGCTGCTGGCGCGGCACCTCGCCGACACCGGCGAGTACCCCCGCTCGGTCGGGTTGACCGTGTGGGGCACCAGCGCCATGCGCACCCAGGGCGACGACATCGCCGAGGTGCTCGCGCTGCTGGGCTGCCGGCCGGTCTGGGACGACCGGTCGCGGCGGGTCACCGGCATCGAGGTGGTGCCGACGGCGGAGCTGGGCCGGCCCCGCGTGGACGTCACCGTGCGCATCTCCGGCTTCTTCCGGGACGCGTTCCCGCACGTGGTGGCGCTGCTCGACGACGCCGTCCGGCAGGTCGCGGCCCTCGACGAGCCGGACGCCGAGAACTACGTCCGGGCACACGTCGCCGCCGACCTCGCCGAGCACGGCGACGAGCGGCGGGCAACCGCCCGCATCTTCGGCTCCAAGCCGGGGGCGTACGGCGCCGGGCTGCTGCCGCTGATCGACTCCCGGACCTGGCGCAGCGACGCCGACCTGGCCGAGGTGTACGCGGTCTGGGGCGGCTACGCCTACGGCCGTGGCCTGGACGGGCGGGAGGCGCGGGTCGACATGGAACGCTCGTTCGCCCGGATCGCGGTGGCGGTGAAGAACCAGGACACCCGCGAGCACGACATCGTCGACTCCGACGACTACTTCCAGTACCACGGCGGGATGGTGGCGATGGTCCGTCACCTGACCGGTACGTCGCCGCAGGCGTACGTGGGCGACTCGGCGATGCCGCACGACGTGCGTACGCGCACGCTGGGCGAGGAGACGCGGCGGGTGTTCCGGGCCCGGGTGGTCAATCCGAAGTGGATCGCCGCGATGCGGCGGCACGGCTACAAGGGCGCCTTCGAGCTGGCCGCGACCGTGGACTACCTGTTCGGCTACGACGCCACCGCCGGCGTGGTCGACGACTGGATGTACGAGAACCTGGCCGCCGCGTACCTCTTCGACGAGACCACCCGGGAGTTCCTGGAGCGCTCCAACCCGTGGGCGCTGCGTGGCATCACCGAGCGGCTCCTGGAGGCCGCCGACCGAGGGCTGTGGGCCAAACCCGAGCCGGCCACCCTCGACCGGCTCCGCGACACGTACCTGGCCAGCGAGGGTGACCTGGAGGACCGCGCATGACCACCACCTATCCGTTCAGCGCCGTGCTCGGCATGGACGACATGCGGCTGGCTCTGCTGCTCAACGCGGTCTCCCCGGCGATCGGCGGGGTGCTGGTCCGCGGCGAGAAGGGCACCGCCAAGTCCACGGCCGTACGCGCCCTCGCCGCGCTCCTGCCCCCGGTGCGCCGGGTCGTGGGCTGCCGGTTCGCCTGTGACCCGGCCGAGCCCGACGCGACCTGCCCGGACGGCCCGCACCCGGCCGGCGCCGCCGCCGAGACCCGTCCGGCCCGCCTGGTGGAGTTGCCGGTCGGCGCCGCCGAGGACCGGGTGGTCGGCTCGCTGGACCTGGAGAAGGCCCTCGGCGAGGGGGTACGCGCCTTCGAGCCGGGCCTGCTCGCCGCCGCGCACCGGGGCGTGCTCTACGTCGACGAGGTCAACCTGCTGCACGACCACCTGGTCGACCTGCTGCTCGACGCGGCGGCGATGGGCCGCAGCCACGTCGAGCGGGAGGGCGTCTCGGTCAGCCACGCCGCCCGGTTCCTGCTGGTCGGCACCATGAACCCGGAGGAGGGGGAGCTGCGCCCGCAGCTGCTCGACCGGTTCGGGCTCACCGTCGAGGTCGGTGCCAGCCGCGACCCGGCCGTCCGGGTCGAGGTGGTCCGCCGCCGGCTCGCCGCCGACGCCGACCCGGTCGGCTTCGCCGCCCGCTGGGCCGACGCCGACACCGAGGTCGCCGCCCAGGTGGCCGCCGCCCGCCGCCGGCTTCCCGGGGTACGCCTGCCCGACGCCGCCCTGCGCCAGATCGCCGAGGTGTGCGCGGCGTTCGACGTGGACGGGATGCGCGCCGACATCGTCACCGCCCGGGCCGCGTTGGCGCACGCCGCCTGGCACGGCCGGGACCGGGTCACCATCGACGACGTCCGGGTGGCGGCCCGGCTGGCCCTGCCGCACCGCCGCCGCCGCGACCCGTTCGACACCCCGGGCCTGGACGAGAAGCGCCTCGACGAGGCGTTGCGGCAGGCCCAGGACGCGCACCCCGACGACGAGCCGGACGACGGCGTACCCGACGGTGGCGACCCGAACGGCGGCGGCCCGCAGGATGGCGGCCCGGGGGGCGGCGCCGCGGCCGGCGACGGCGGCCCCGACGGGAACGGCACGGACGGCGACTCCGACGGCCCCGGTCCCGAACCGGGCCGGGCCGGGCAGGCGGCCGCCGATGACACCGGCCCGGACGGACGCGCCGACCAGGGATCCGACGGCGGGTGGCCGCAGTCGTCCACGGGCGACGACCGCTTAAGCGGGACCGACCAGGACGGCGGCAGGCGTGCGGACCGGGCCGACGGGACGGGCGCTGGGGCGGTCGACGACGACGCGACCAGTGGGTCCGGCGGTGGTTCGGGCCAGCCGGTGGCCGTACCCCGGGGTGGGTTGAAGGCGCGGTTGCTCACCGCGCCGGGCGTGGGTGACGGGGTGCCCGGCCGGCGCTCGCGCGCCCGCACCGGCCGGGGCCGCACCACCGGGGCCCGGATGCCGGGGGGCCACGTCGGCGTTCTGCACCTGCCGGCCACCGTCCGCGCCGCCGCGCCGCACCAGACCAGCCGGGGCCGGCTGGCCGGCCCGCTGCGGCTGCGCCGGGACGACGTGCGCGAGGCGGTCCGGGAGGGCCGTGAAGGCAACCTGGTGCTGTTCGTGGTGGACGCGAGCGGCTCGATGGGCGCCCGCCAGCGGATGACCGCCGTCAAGGACGCGGTGCTCGCCCTGCTCACCGACGCGTACCAGCGGCGGGACAAGGTCGCGGTGATCGCCTTCCGGGGCGCCGGCGCGCGGACGCTGCTGCCGGCCACCTCGTCGGTGCTGGCCGCGTCGACCCGGCTGGCCGAACTGCCCACCGGCGGGCGTACCCCGCTGGCCGAGGGGCTGTTCGCGGCCGCCGACCTGCTGCAGGTGGAGCGGCTGCGGGACCCGAAGCGGCGTCCGCTGGTCCTGGTCGTCACCGACGGCCGAGCCACCGCCGGCACACGTCCGCTGGACCGGGCGGCCGGCGCCGCGGCGGTGCTCGCCGCGACCGGCGCGCCCTGCGTCGTCGTCGACTGCGAGACGGGCCCCGTCCGCCTGCACCTGGCCCGCCGTC
>NZ_QGKR01000244.1 GCF_003172955.1 Micromonospora acroterricola
CCTCCTCGACCACGTCGGCGACCGTCGGCCCGCCCGGCCCCCACAGCGCGAACCGCACCACCTCGCTCCACCAGGGACCGAGGTGGCAGACGTGTCGCTGCTGGCCGGTGTACTCCTGGGTCACCTGCAACTCCACCGCCAACCGGGTGGCCGGCATCGCGGCGAGCACCGGGGAGACCGGCTCGCGCGCCTGGAAGTCCAGCGGACCGAACTTCACCTGGAGGACCACGTTGGCGTGGAACCGCCCGTCGAGCGGGACGAAGTGGTCGTACGCGGCCCGTGCCCGATCCGTGGAGCGGTCCCGCCAGTCCTGGTGGTGGTTGTAGACGAACGCCCGCCAGTGCACCACTCCCCCGTACGGGGCGAGGGCCTCGGCGAGCAGGTTCGCCCCGTCGGCGTGGTCGCGCCCGTAGGTGAACGGGCCGGGTTGCCCCTCGGAGTCGGCCTTCACGACGTAGCCGCCGAAGTCCGGAATGCGCTCGTACACCCGCCGGGTCGTCTCCGCCCACCAGGCGCGCACCGCCTCGTCCACCGGGTCGGCGGTCGGCAGGCCGCCGAGCACCACCGGCGCGGCGAAGGTCACCGACAGGTGCACCCGGACGCCGTACGGGCGCAGCGCGTCCGCGATCTCCGCCACGTCGCCCAGCCGGTCGGTGAGCAGCCGCGCCTCGGTCCGGCCGACGTTGACGTTGTTCACCGAGATCGCGTTGATCCCGCAGGCGGCCAGCAGTCGCCCGTACTCCCGGACCCGGGCCAGGTCGCCGCGCGGCCGGCCCTCCCGCCAGAAGATGGAGCCGCCCGCGTACCCCCGCTCGACCTGGCCCATCACCGGGTGCACCGCCACGTTGTCCCAGTGGTTCAGCATCCGCCGGCGCAGCGCGGGGCGGTGCCGTTCCGCCGGACGGGTCGTGTCGAACGCCGCCGGGCCGAGCCGGACCAGGTGGAACAGGCCGTACAGCAGGCCGGCGGGCGCGTCGGCCAGCACGGCGGTCACCTCGCCCGCCCGCGCCAGCACGAACCCCTCGTCGCCGAGCGCCTCGTCGGCGGCCTTCGCCAGGGCCCCCTCGCCCGCTGCCCGCGCCGCCTCCACCACCGGGCTCGGCAGCTCGGCGGCGCCGCGCAGCGCGAGCACCAGGTCGGCGTCCACGACCCAGGACGGGGAGTGCCACATCCGCCCGCCGTACCGGGCGCAGGCGTGGGCGACCTCGTCGAGGACCGTGTCGACGAGCGTCCCGTCGCCGTGCACGAGGACCCGGCGCGCGCCGAGCGCCCGGAACGCCTCCGGCGGCAACCAGGCGGCGTGCACGCGCGGATCCTCGGGGCTCACCGGTCCTCCCGCAGCACCACGACCCCGTACGCCGGCAGCCGCAACGGCTGCGCGGCCTCCGTCCGGTCACCGGTGAGCAGGTCCACGGCGCCGGTCGGGGCGGTCACCTCGACCGGTTCGGCGCGGTGGTTGAGCAGGAACAGCAGGCGCGTGCCGTCCGGCGCGACCCGGACGGCGGACTCCACGTCCGGCAGGTCCGGGCAGGGCCCGAACAGGTCGTGCCGGGCCAGCACCTGACGGACCACCCAGGACACCCCGGTCTGGTCCAGCCCGGCGGCGACGTACCAGCCGTGCCCGTCGCCGTAAGCGTTGCGGGTCACCGCCGGGGTGCCGGCGTAGAAGTCGGCCTGGTAGGTGCCGAGCACCTCCGCGCCCTGCGGGATCACCAGTTCGAAGAGCAGCCGCGCCTCGACGTCGAGCTGGTCGGCGCCGGCGCCGAGGCGGACCGGGTTGACCACCTCCGGGCCGCGGGCGTCCCACTCGTCGACCCGGATCCCCATGAGCTGACCGAGCGGGCCCGGCACGTCCATGAGGAACGCCTGGTCGTTCTCGTCCACCCGGCCCGACAGGTACGTGGTCAGCACCGAGCCGCCCCGGGCGGCGACCGCCTCCAGGCGCTCCGGCAGGTCTTCCTTGAGCATGTGCAGGGCCGGCGCGACGACCACGTCGTAGCCGGACAGGTCGGCGGTCACCGCGACCACGTCCAGGTCGACCCCGACGTCCCAGAGCGCCCGGTGGTACGCCAGCACGACCTGCTGGTAGCGGACCAGGCGGGACGGGCCGTCGGAGATCTCCAACGCCCACCAGCTGTCCCAGTCGAACAGCAGCGCCACCCGGGCCGGTGTCCGCGCGCCCAGCGACGCCGGGCCGAGTCGGGCCAGCTCCGCTCCCAGGTCGGCGACCTCCCGGAAGACCCGGGTGTCGGAGCGGCCGGCGTGGCCGATGACGGCGCCGTGGTACTTCTCGCTGGCGCCCCGGGAGGCGCGCAGCTGGAAGAAGAGCACCGCGTCGGCGCCGTGCGCCACCGCCTGCCAACTCCACAGCCGCATCAGGCCGGGCCGTTTCAGCGGGTTGACGTCGCGGCAGGCGGTGACGCTGGGGGTCTGTTCCATCAGCCAGAACGGTTGGCCGTCCTTGAGCCCGCGCATCAGGTCGTGGGTCAGCGCCATCCGGGCCGCCGACTCGTCGTCCGGCGGGTAGTTGTCCCAGGAGGCGAAGTCCAGGTGCGGGGCCCAGCGGTGGTAGTCCATCGGCCGGTACATGCCCATGAAGTTGGTGGTCACCGGCAGGTCCGGACTGGACTCGCGGATGGCGGCCTTCTCGTCCCGGAAGTTGGTCAGCATGGCGTCGGAGGAGAACCGCAGGTAGTCCAGGGTGATGCCCGGGAAGGCGGTGTGGTCCGGCCCGCGCCAGTGCTCGGTGAGCGCCGACGGCGGCTCGATCTGCTCCCAGTCGGTGAAGGTGTGCGACCAGAAGGTGGTGTACCAGGCCGTGTTCAGCGCCTCCAGGGTGCCGTGGCGGCGGCGCAGCCAGTCGCGGAACCCGGCCGCGCAGAGCCCGCAGTAACAGGCGCCGCCGTACTCGTTGCCGACGTGCCAGGCGACGACCGCCGGGCTGTCGGCGTAGCGGCTGGCGACGCGGCGGGCGAGTTCGGCGGAGAGCCGGCGGAACACCGGTGAGCTGGGGCACGAGTTGTGCCGCTGCCCGAAACGGTGTCTGCGGCCCTCGAAGTCGGTCCGGGTCACCTCTGGGTACGCCCGCGCCAGCCACGGCGGGTGGGCGCCCGTTCCGGTGGCGAGGCAGATGCCCCGCCCCTCCGCGCCGGCCCGCTCGACGATCCGGTCCAGCAGCGAGAAGTCGTACACGTCCTCGGCGGGTTGGGTGAGCGCCCAGTCGAACACGCCCACGGTGACCAGGTCGATCTGCGCGGCGTCGAAGAGCCGGTAGTCCTGCTTCCACACGTCCTCGGGCCACTGCTCCGGGTTGTAGTCGCCGCCGAAGGGAACCTTCGCGGTGCGGGGCAGGCTCATGCGGTGAACTCCTTCCGGATCCGGTGGACCATCGGGTCGCCGATGCGCAGGAACGCCAGGACCACGACCGCACCGAGCATCGCCAGCACCGCCTCGGAGAAGACCGCCGTGATCCCGGCCGCCGCCGCCAGCAGCAGGGCGTTGCCGATGGTGACACCGGGGGTACGCACGAGGAAGTGCGCGGCCAGCCGGAGCACGTCCCGGGTGCGGAAGTCGAACAGCGAGGTGATCACCAGGGCGTTGGCCGCGCAGAGCGTCACCCCCGCCCCGATGAGGACCAGCGGCACCGCCCACCAACCGGGGACGGCGGCCGCGCCGAGGTTGGCGAGGTTCACCGCGAGCACGGTCAGCCACAGCAGCGTCGGCGCCCAGACCCGCAGCGCGCCCGCCAGGTTGGCCCGGTAGCCGCGCAGGAACACGGCGGCGGGTCGCAGATCCGTCACGTCGGGGCGCTGGTGGCGCAGGGTGTACAGGGCGGCGGAGACCGCCGGGCCGACCGGCGTCAGGAGGACCGCGGCGACCGGCAGATTGCTGGCGTCGGGACTCAGCAGGAGCAGCGGCAGCAGGCCGGGCAGGGTGGCGAGCAGGAGCAGCAGCTCGACCACGAGCAGGGTGTAGACGCGGGCGGCCGCCCGCGACAGTGGGCCGTCGCCGAACTGTCGCCAGGTGTGCGCGGCGCCGCTCACGGCTGCTCCTTCCGGTCGGTCCCGGCCGGCAGGCCGAGCAGGCGGTCCGTGTCCCACCACGGCGGGGTCTCGTCCACCACCGGGCTCAGCTCCAGGAGGGTGACCTCGTGCCGGGCGAGGGTGAGGTCCACCTCGACCCGCCCGGCGGCGACCGGCAGGGCACGGTGGGTACGGGCCGGCTCGGCGGCCTCCCGCAGCGCGTCGAGCTGCCGGGCCCTGGGCGAGCGGGGGCGGCCCATCTCCGCCCAGGCCGCCCACGCGTTGCCCGCGTCCTCGCTGACCGACGAGCGGAGCAGGAACGCCGACGTCGTGCGGGGCGGGCCGAGCGGGACAGACAGGGCCAGCGGGTGCCGGTCGGGTGCCGGCGACCGGCCGGTGACGTCCACCGGAGCCCAGGCCAGCACGGCGATCCGCCCGTCCGGGTGGCGGGTGACCAGGTGGTCGTCGCCGCGCGCCAGCACCTCATCGCCGAGGCGGGCCATGAAGGCGTACAGGTGGTAGGTCGGTTTCTTGATCTGACGGTGGGTGAGCAGGCCGAACCCGCCGTGGAACAGCGCGGTGGGCACCCCGACCTCCTCGAACATGTCGCTGAAGGTCCAGTACGAGAAGGAGTCGACGAGGTCGCCGCCGGCTGCCAGAACGGGCGCGAGGTACGCGGCGTGGAACGCCGTGTCGTGGATGGGGTTGTCCGGCCGGTAGGAGGAGTTGAACTCGGTGATGTGCACCGGCAGGCCCGCCAGGGCGGTGCCGGCCAGGTGCCGGCGCGGTGCCGCGAACTGGGTCAGCAGCTCCGCCGCCGAGGCGAGGGTCTGGTGGGTGCCGAACGGCACGTGCTGGGCGGGCCCGGAGGTGTAGGCGTGCCGGCTGACGAAGTCGACCGGCACCTGGCGGTCGGTGACGAACTCGGCGAACGGCACCAGCCACTCGTCCGCCCCGGGCGAGATCGCCGGGCCGCCGACCTGCAACGCCGCGTCGACCTCCTTGACCGCGTGCGCGCTCACCTCGTAGAGGCGGTGGTACGCGTCCCGGTCGGCGCCCTGCCAGAAGGGCACCAGGTTGGGCTCGTTCCACACCTCGATCGGCCAGCCGCGTACCTCGTCGAGGCCGTACCGGTCGACCAGGTGGGCGACCGCGGCGCGGACCAGGTCCGCCCACTCCGACCAGGACCGGGGCGGCGTGACGTTGCCCCGCCACCAGAACACCGTCTGGTCGCCGGAGGCCAGGCCCGAGGGCATGAACCCCAGCTCGACGAACGGACGGATGCCGAGGTCGAGGTAGGCGTCGACGACCTGGTCGACGTAGGTGAAGGAGTGGTGCACCCGGCGCTCGCCCCGGTGCTCGTACGGCCGGTGCAGGCCGACGCCGTCGCTCAGCAGCCCGTGCCCTCGGATGTGCCGAAAGCCGATGTCGCGTTGGATGAGGGCCAGCGAGTCCTGGTAGTCACGCCGCAGGGCCAACTCGAAACGGCCGGTGCCGACGCAGCGGCGCCAGGCGTCGGTGAGGCGGCCGGTGGCCTGGTCGGGAACGGTCATGCGCATTGCTGTCCTCTGGTCGTCCTACCCGGCGCCGGGCGGTCGGGCTGACCGCGCCGGCCGGGGGCCGGAGGGTCCGGCCGGGCGGTGGGCGCGTCACCCGACCGGACCCTCCGCTGATCAGCCGTTGTTCTTCTGGAAGCGCTCGTACGCCTTGTTGACCATGTCGATGTACTGCTCGGAGTTCTTGGCCTTCAGCTCGGCCACGTACGCGTCCCACTCGGTGAGGGGCCGCTGGCCCAGGGCGAACTTCAGCGTGTTCTGGGAGACGAAGTCCTTCAGCGGGGTCTCCCAGAGCGACACCTGTTCGCGCTCCTCATCGGTGAACGGGTAGGGCGGGGCCACCTGCCTCGGCGGGCGGGCGTCCATCACCTTCTGAAACTCCAACTCCTCCGGGGAGAAGAACCCGCGGACCAGGTCGGGGGTGCCGCCGTAGGCGAAGACGCCGTTGTAGAAGCCGAAATCCTTCTGCAGGTGTTTGGGGGCCTTCGGGTTGAGCCCGAGGACGTCGACGTCGGCGGTGACCGAGCGCTTGCCGGACGCGTCCTTGGTGAAGGTGACGCCCTCGACGCCCCACCGGGCGAACTCCTGGCCGGCGTCCGAATACCACAGCCAGTCGATGAACTGCATCATCGCGACGAAGTTCTTGCTCTCCCGGGCCTTGGAGGAGATCATGACGCCGTTCTCCAACCGGGGGAACGGATTGATCTCACCGGCCGGGCCGACCGGCAGCGGGATCTTGGTCATCTTCGCGTTCGGCAGGGTCTTGGCCAGGTCGGGTCGGTGGTTGTTGACAAGGGTCTGCGCGTTGCCGGTGACCACGAAGGACTTTCCGTTGGCAAGCTTCTGGCGTGCCTGGTCGTCGGTCTGGGTGAAGCTCTCCGGGTCGAGCAGGCCCTCGGCCACGAGCTTGTGCAGGTACGTGAGCATCTGCTTGTACTGCTCGGACGCGCCGGTGTAGTTGAACTTCTTCGCCGCCGGGTCCCAGGTGGCGTGCTGGTAGTCCCAGCCGGCCCGCGTGCCGTAGGACGCGGCGAGGATGTTCAGCAGGGCGCCGGTCGGCGTGGGCTTACTGAAGAGGTCGGAGTACGGGTAGACGTTCGGATACTTCGCCTTCATCGCCTTGAGCACGGTGTACAGCTCGTCCCACGTCTTCGGAACCGACAGGTTCAGCTCCTGGAGGATGTCGGAGCGCACCAGCACCGTGTAGTCCTGCGTGGGCTTCTCGTGGACGCCGGGCAGCAGGTAGAACTTGCCGTCGGACTGCCGCAGGTCGTCGATCTCCGGCTTGAGGTTCCACCTGGCGATCTTGTCCTTGAAGTTGGGCATCAGATCCAGGTAGTCGCTCACCGGGAGGATCGCCCCGGACGAGACGAACGCGTTCTCCTGCGGGTGGTACGTCTTCGGAATGATCAGCGGGGCGTCCCCGGCGCCGATCAACAGGCTGCGCTTCTGCTCGTAGTCGCTCAGCGGAACGGCGACGGGCTCGATCTTCACGTTGGTCCGCTTGGTCAGCTCCGACCAGAACAGCCAGTCTTCCTTGAGCGGGTAGAACGTGTGGTTGTTGTAGAGGGTGGAGAAGGACAGCGCCTCGGTGGCCTTGAACTGGTCGCCGACGCCGTAGTTGGCCATCGCGCCGGCCCGGTTCTCCGAGAGGTCCGTCGACTCGCCGGGGTCCTCGGAACAGGCTGTGGTGAGGGTGAGCGCGAGCAGACCCGCGGTGGCTGTCGCCACGCGGCGCCACGTCTTGTGGAGCATGGCTCGTCCTTTCGGTGGTGGGGGTTTGGAGGTGATACGGCGCGCTACCGGCGTCATCCCTTGACGGCGCCGAGCATCACGCCGCGGACGAAGTACCGCTGGACGAAGGGGTAGACCGCCAGGATGGGCAGGGTGGTGAGCACGACCGTCACGGCCTGGAGGGTGGCCGCTGCCTGGACCTTGTCGGCGTCGGCGGCTGCCGACTCCGCACTGGTGGCGCCCGCGATGAGGTTGCGCAGGTACACGGTGACCGGGAGCAGGTCCTGCCGGTCGAAGTAGAGGAACGCGGTGAACCACGAGTTCCAGAAGGAGACCGCGTAGAAGAGCACCATCGTCGCGATGATCGCCTTCGACAACGGCAGCACGATGCGCAGCAGGATGCCGTACGTGTTCAGCCCGTCGACCGCCGCCGCCTCCTCCAACTCGGTCGGCAGGCTCTCGAAGAACGCCTTCATGACCAGCAGGTTGAACACGCTGATGGCGTTGGGGATCACCACGGCCCAGATGGTGTTCTTCATTCCCAGGCTGGTGACCAGCACGTAGTTGGGGATCAGACCGCCGGAGAAGAACATGGTGAACAGCGCGATGCCGACGAGGACGCCGCGCCCCTTGAGCTGCGGCTTCGACAACACGTACGCGTAGCAGGTGGTCAGGACGATCGAGATGAGCGTGGCGACCACCGTGTACACGACGGTGTTGCGGTAGTTCGTCCAGAACATCGAGTCGGACATCACCAGCTTGTACGAGGTCAGGTCGAACCCGCGCGGGACCAGGTTCACCCTTCCCGAGATGATGTAGGCCTCCTCGCTGAGCGAGCGGGCCACGATGTTGAGGAACGGGTAGAGCGTCACGATCACGACGCCGATCAGGACGACCGTGTTGACGATCCGGAAGATCCGGTAGCCCCGGCTGTCCACCGGCCCGCGCGTCGTCGGGGCGTCTCGCTTCGTACCGAGGATCACCACAGGCTCGTCCCCACCGTGCGGCGGGAGATGAGGTTCGCCGACAGGACCAGGATCAGCCCGATCACCGCCTCGAAGAGACCGATGGCGGCGGCGTAGCTGAAGTTGCTGGACTGGAAGCCCATCCGGAACAGGTACGTGGAGATCACGTCCGCGGTCGGGTACGTCAACGGGTTGTAGAGCAGCAGGATCTTCTCGAACCCGACCGCCATGAAGCTGCCGATGTTGAGGATCAGCAGCGTCACCATCGTCGGGCGGATCCCGGGCAGCGTCACGTGCCAGGTCTGCCGCAGCCGGCTGGCGCCGTCGATCCGGGCGGCCTCGTAGAGGTCCTCGTCGATCGTGGTGAGCGCGGCGAGGTAGAGGATGGTGCCCCAGCCGACGGTCTGCCAGACCTCGGAGGAGACGTAGATGGTGCGGAACCACTCCGGCTGTTGCAGGAACGCCACCGCGTCTCCGCCGAACAGCCGGACGAGCTGGTTAGCCGTGCCGTCGATCGACGTCAGCTGCATGACCATGGCCGCCACGATCACGATCGACAGGAAGTGCGGCAGGTAGGAGACGGACTGGACGAACCGCTTGAACCGGCGGGCGCGTACCTCGTTGAGCAGCAGCGCCAGCACGATCGGCAGCGGGAAGCAGAACAGCAGGGTCAGCGTCCCCAGCACCAGGGTGTTGGTGAACACCTCCCAGAACGTCGGGTCCGTGAAGAACATCCGGAAGTACCGCAGCCCGACCCAGTACTCGCCGAAGATGCTGCCGCCCGGCTTGAACCGCCGGAACGCGATGATGTTCCCGATCATCGGCAGGTACCGGAAGATCAGGAAGAACAGCAGCGGCAGCACGGCGAGCGAGTAGAGCTGCCAGTCCCGGCGCAGCGCCTGCCGCCAGGTCCGGCGACGGCGGGGCGACCGCGGGACGGTCTCCGCCGGCGCGACGTCGCGGGACGGCGCACCGCTGTCGACCGACACCGGACTTCTCATGCCCAGACCCCTTCAGCTCGGGCCACATCCGCGTCCGCGCGGGACCGGTTGCATGGCGAGCGGTACGCGACCCGAAACTTTCCGGAAACCTGCGTAACCTTTTCGGCAACCTAAGTCCACCATCGATGCGTGTCAAGGCCCTCAACTCGACCCTCGGCGATCCCTTCCCGCGCTCAGCGCCGTCCGGCGGGACCGTCTGATCGTGTTAGGGTCTCCCGAAACTTTCGGATGCTGCATGAGGCTGCGATGACAGAGCACGACCCGCTCGGCCCACCCGCCTCCACCACCATCGCGACGATCGCCAACGACGTCGGCGTGTCGGTCGCCACCGTCTCCAAGGTCCTCAATGGACGCTCCGATGTCGCGCCCGGCACCAGGGCCCGCGTCGAGGCGAGCCTCGACCGCCACCGGTACCAGCGCCGGGGCAGGAGGCACCCGTCCGGCCACGGCCGGATCGATCTCGTGTTCCACGAGTTCGACGTCGGATGGGCCATGGAGATCCTGCGGGGCGTCGAGGCGGTGACCAGCCTCGCCGGCGTCGGGCTCGCCGTCTCCCAGCTCGACGGCGCGCACCGCCCGCCGTCACGGTGGCTGGACGCGCTGCTCACCGACCGGCCGTTGGGCGTGGTGTTCGTCCTCTGCCACCTGGCCGAGGCTCAGCAGCAGCACCTGCGGCGCCAGGGCATCCCGTTCGTCGTCGTCGACACCGACAGCGCGACGTCGGCCGCGGTGCCCACCGTCGGGTCGAACAACTGGAACGGCGGCCTGCTCGCCACCCGGCACCTGCTGGAGCTGGGACACCGGCGGATCGCGCTCATCTCCGGGCCACCCGACGTGCTCTGCAGCCGCGCCCGGGCGGCCGGTTTCCAGTCCGCCCACGACGAGGCCGGGGTCGCGGTCGATCGCGAGCTGGTCCGGTACGGCGGCTTCTCCGCCACCGCCGGGCACGAGCACGGCCTGCGGCTGCTGCGCTTGTCGGACCGGCCGACCGCGATCTTCGCCGGCTCGGACATCCAGGCCATGGGGGTGCTCCGGGCCGCCCGCCAGTGCGGCCTGCGGGTGCCCGAGGACCTCTCCGTGATCGGGTACGACAACCTGCCGCTCGCCGCCTGGACGGACCCCGCCCTCACCACGATCAACCAGCCGTTGCGCGACATGGCGGGTATCGCCACCCAGATGCTGCTCGGGCTGGCGCGGGGCATCGAGCCGGCGACCAGCCGGATCGACCTCGTGACCGAGCTGGTCGTCCGCGAGAGCACCGCACCGCCCGCCCACCCGCGCTGACAAGCGAGGACCCGTGCCCCACTCCGACTCCCTCGACCAGCTCCAGCGGTACGCGCCCACCGTCGTCGAACCCAACGACTTCGACCCGTTCTGGCGCGACACGATCGGCGAGGCCGCCGCCCGGCCGGTGCTCGTCGAGGTCCGCCCGGAACCCACCGACCTGCGGCTGGTCGACTCCTGGGACGTGACGTTCGCCGGCTTCGACGGCGACCCGGTGCGCGCCTGGTACACCCGCCCGGCGGGCGTGCGGGCGCCGCTGCCCGCCGTCGTCGAGTACGCCGGCTACGGGCGCGGACGCGGCCTGCCACACGAGCGGCTGACCTGGCCGGTGGCCGGGTACGCGCACCTGCTGATGGACAACCGGGGCCAGGCCGGGCAGTACGGCGCCGGTGACACCCCGGACCGGCACGGCGCTCCCGGCGGGCCGTGGCCGGCCACCTGGGGGATCCTCGACCCGCGCGACTACCACTACCGACGCCTTATCACCGACGCGGTCCGGGCCGTCGACGCGGTCCGGGACCTTCCCGGGGTCGACGCGAGCAGGGTCGCCGTGGCCGGCAACAGCCAGGGCGGTGGCCTCGCCCTCGCGGTGGCCGGTCTCGTCGGCGACCTCGCCGCCCTGGTGACCACCGCCCCGTTCCTCTGCGACGTGCAACGGGCCATCGGGTTGACCGAGGCGGCGCCCTACGGCGAGATCGCCCGGTACCTGGCCGTGCACCGGGAGGTTGAGGAGGCGGTCCGGCGCACGCTGTCGTACGTGGACGGGGTGACCTTCGCCCGGCGGGCGACCGCCCCGGCGCACTTCGGGATCGGCCTGCGCGACACCGTCTGCCCGCCGAGCACCGGCTTCGCCGCGTACAACCAGTACGGTGCCGCGACCGGCCGGCCCGTCCCGCCGGAGCGGGAGATGCACGTCTACCCGTTCAACGGGCACGAGGGCGGGGAGGCCGTCCACGTACGGCGCCAGCTGCGCTGGCTCGGCGCGGTGCTCGGGCCGGCTGTCATGTCCGGACGGCACTGAGGGGCCGCGGCGTGGGCTGACCGCCCAGTCCTGTCAGGCCACACCGCCGGGACACACCGGACCGGCCGGTCAGCAGGCCGTCCACCGTACCGCGGTCACCGTGCCGCCGGTGTTGCGGAAGCCCACGACGGTCCCGTCGTCGGCGATCGCCGCGCCCCCCACGCC
>NZ_QGKR01000320.1 GCF_003172955.1 Micromonospora acroterricola
GCGACAGCGCCCCGGTCACGCGGGCCGCGGTCGCCCCGGTCGCGGCTGGCCGGCCGGTCGCCACCGGCGGCCTCACCGGCGGCCGGCGCCTCGGCGCCCTCCGGGCGGACCTTGTCCAGGTAGATCTTGCCGCGGGCGTCGATGTCCGCGATCTCGACCTCGACCCGGTCGCCGACGTTGAGGAAGTCCTCAACGCGCTCGACCCGCTTGCCGTCGCCCACCTTGGAGATGTGCAGCAGGCCGTCGCGGCCCGGCAGCAGCGAGATGAACGCGCCGAACGCGGCGGTCTTGACCACCGTGCCGAGGAACCGCTCGCCCTGCTTGGGCAGCGTCGGGTTGGCGATCCCGTTGATCCGGTCGACGGCCGCCTGGGCCGACGGGCCGTTGGTGGCGCCGACGTAGATCGTGCCGTCGTCCTCGATGGAGATCTCGGCGCCGGTCTCGTCCTGGATCGCGTTGATGGTCTGCCCCTTCGGGCCGATCACCATGCCGATCTTGTCCACCGGGATCTTGACGGTGGTGACCCGCGGCGCGTAGTCCGACATCTCGGCCGGAGCCTCGATCGCGGCCCGCATCACGCCGAGGATGACCTGCCGGGCCTCGTTGGCCTGCTGCAGCGCGGCGGCCAGCACGTCCGACGGGATGCCGTCGAGCTTGGTGTCGAGCTGGAGCGCGGTGACGAACTCCGGCGTGCCGGCGACCTTGAAGTCCATGTCACCGAACGCGTCCTCGGCACCGAGGATGTCGGTCAGCGTCACGTACTCGGTCTTGCCGTCCACCTCGTCCGAGATGAGCCCCATCGCGATGCCGGCGACCGGCGCCTTCAGCGGCACACCGGCGCTGAGCAGGCCCAGCGTCGAGGCGCAGACCGAGCCCATCGAGGTGGAGCCGTTGGAGCCGAGCGCCTCCGAGACCTGCCGGATGGCGTACGGGAACTCCTCGCGCGACGGCAGCACCGGGATCAGCGCCCGCTCGGCGAGCGCGCCGTGGCCGATCTCGCGCCGCTTCGGCGAACCGACCCGGCCGGTCTCACCGGTCGAGTACGGCGGGAAGTTGTAGTTGTGCATGTACCGCTTGCGGTTCTCCGGGGACAGCGTGTCCACCATCTGCTCCATGCGGAGCATGTTGAGCGTGGTGACGCCCAGGATCTGCGTCTCGCCCCGCTCGAACAGCGCCGAACCGTGCACCCGGGGCAGCACGCCGACCTCGGCGGTCAGCGGGCGGATGTCCCGCGGCCCACGGCCGTCCATGCGGACCTGCTCGCGCAGCACGCGGTTGCGCACCTCGGACTTGGTCAGCGACCGGAAGGCGGCGCTGAGCTCCTTCTCCCGACCCTCGAACCGGCCACCCAGTTCCTCGGCGACCCGGGCCTTGACCCGGTCCAGGGCCTCCTCGCGGTCGGCCTTGCCGGCGATGGTGATCGCCTCGGCCACCTCGGTGCGGGCCACCTCGGCGACGGCGTCGTACACGTCGTCCTGGTAGTCCAGGAAGACCGGGAACTCGCTGACCGGCTTGGCGGCGACCTCGGCCAGCTCGCTCTGGGCGCGGCACAGCTCACGGATGGCCGGCTTCGCGGCCTCCAGGCCGCTGGCCACGATCTCCTCGGTGGGGGCGGTGGCCCCGGCCGAGATCAGGGCGACGGCGTTCGGCGTGGCCTCCGCCTCGACCATCATGATCGCGACGTCGCCGTCCGGCAGGGCACGGCCGGCCACGACCATGTCGAAGGTGGCGCGCCCCAGCTCCTCGAGGGTCGGGAACGCGACCCACTGGCCCTCGATGTGCGCGACCCGGGTCGCGCCGATCGGGCCCGAGAACGGCAGGCCGGAGAGCTTGGTCGACATCGAGGCGGCGTTGATGGCCACCACGTCGTACGGGTGCTGCGGGTCGAGCGCGAGGACGGTCTCGACGACCTGGACCTCGTTGCGCAGGCCCTTGACGAACGACGGGCGCAGCGGCCGGTCGATCAGGCGGCAGGTGAGGATCGCGTCCTCGCTGGGCCGGCCCTCACGGCGGAAGAACGAGCCGGGGATCCGGCCCGCGGCGTACATCCGCTCCTCGACGTCGACGGTCAGCGGGAAGAAGTCGAACTGCTCCTTCGGGTGCTTGCCGGCGGTGGTGGCGGAGAGAACGACCGTCTCGCCCAGCTGGGCGACGACGGAACCGGCGGCCTGGCGAGCCAGCCGACCGGTGGAGAAGGTGATCTCACGGGTGCCGAAGGACCCGTTGTCGATCACGGCGGTGCGGGATTCGGTGCCGAGGTTGGTCTCGGTCATGTGCTGTAGTGCTCCTTCGCGTCGTGGGCCCCACGACACGGGGAACTGCTCAGCCGGCCGGTCTTCGATCGAAGCGCCCGGGTGGCCGGCATGATGCCGGGATTCCCGGGGGCCACTACCGGAGACCGGTACGCTGACCGGCTCCCTGTCGGGTGGTCGCGCGGCCCGTGTTCTTCAGGTGGGACGCCGATCGGGGGAGCGGCCGGTCGGCCACTCCCCCGTCACGTCACCGGCGCAGGCCGAGCCGCTCGATGAGCGACCGGTAGCGGGCAATGTCCTTCTTCTGGACGTAGTTGAGCAGCCGACGGCGACGGCCGACCAGCAGCAGCAGCCCACGGCGGCTGTGGTGGTCGTGCTTGTGCACCTTCAGGTGCTCGGTCAGCTCAGCGATCCGCTTGGTGAGGACCGCGACCTGCACCTCCGGCGAACCGGTGTCGCCCTCGGCGGTCGCGTACTCCGCACGGATCGTGGCCTTGGCTTCCTGGTCGAGCGCCATGTTCTCCCTGTTTCAGTGGGTTGATCAAGTGGGCGTCCGTCGTCCCGATGGACCGGGAACGGACCGGCACCTCGCACCCGCGGCGTCGAGCAGGCACGCGAGGCCCCACGCCGGTTACCCGACGTTTCGGCCAGACTACCAGCACTCGCCGGCAGCGCCCGGTGAAGGGGCCAGGCGGGGGCGGCGTCGCCCGGGCGACATCAGCCCAGAGCGTGGCGGGTGCGTTCGACGTCCTGTTCCATCTGGGCGATCAGGGGCTCGATCGAGTCGTACCGGATCTGTCCCCGCAGGTGCGCCACGAACTCCAGCGCCAGCCGCTCACCGTAGAGGTCGCCGTCGAAGTCCAGCGCGTACGCCTCCACCCGCCGCTCCCGGCCGGAGAAGGTCGGGTTGGTGCCCACCGACACCGCCGCCATCAACGGCTCGGACTGCCCACGGCGGATCAGGCGGGCCGCGTACACCCCGTCGGCGGGCACCGCCGCGTACCGGTGGCAGAGCAGGTTGGCGGTGGGGAAGCCCAGCTCCCGGCCGCGCTGGTCGCCGCGGACCACCACGCCCTCCAGGCGGTGCGGACGGCCCAGCGCCGCCGCCGCCGCGCCCACGTCGCCGGCGTCGACGCAGGAGCGGATGTACGTCGAGGAGAAGACCGTGCCGTCCTCGGCGACCAGCGGGCCGCCCTCCACCCCGAAGCCGAAGGTGCGGCCCAGCCGCTCCAGCAGCGTCACGTCGCCGGCGGCCCGGTGCCCGAAGCGGAAGTTGCTGCCGACCACGACCAGCGCCGCGTGCAGGTGCTCGACGAGGACGTCGTGCACGAACTGCTCGGCCGGCAGCCGGGAGAACTCCGGGGTGAACGGCACCACGCAGAGCACGTCCACGCCGAGCGCCTCGATCAGCTCCGCCTTGCGGGCCGGTTCGGTGAGCACCGCCGGGTGCGAGCCGGGGCGGACCACCTCGGCCGGGTGCGGGTCGAAGGTGACCACCACGGACTGCACGCCCAGCTCCCGGGCCCGGGCCACGGTGTGCCCGATCGTCGCCTGGTGCCCCTTGTGCACGCCGTCGAAGACGCCGATGGTGACGACCGAACGCCCCCAACCGCCGGGCGCCGCGTCGTACCCCCGCCACCGCTGCATGCCGCTCCTCCCTGCTGTCCCGCCGGTCGGGCGGGTCGACACCGCCGGCCGCCGGCCGGCGCTCCAGCGCCCCGCCGTCAGGCCGGGGCGAGCACGATCTCCGCGCGGGCCCGCCCGTCCCGCTCGCTGACGATAGCGATCAGGCCACCGGCGGGTCCGAAGACGGCGTACGGCCCGGCGAGGCCCGCCGGGTCCAGCGGCCCACCGTGGGCGAGCACCCGCGCCTCGTCGGGCGTCGCCTCCCGGCGCGGGAAGAACCGGTCGGCCGCCGCGTCCAGCGGCAGGTTGACCACGTCGGGGGCGCGCTGCTCCAGCTCGTCGAGGGTCGCCGCCTCGGCGAGGGTGAAGCCACCCACCGCGGTCCGGCGCAGCGCGGTCAGGTGCCCACCGACCCCGAGCGCCAGGCCGGCGTCGCGGGCGATGGCCCGGATGTACGTGCCGGAGGAGCAGGTCACGTCGATGTCCACGTCCACCACGTCCGGCTCGGTGCGGCGGATCGCCAGCACCTCCAGGCGAGAGATGGTGACCCGCCGCGCCGGCAGCTCGACGCTCTCTCCCTCGCGGACCCGCTTGTACGCCCGCTGCCCGTCGATCTTGATGGCGCTGACCGCGCTCGGCACCTGGTCGACCTCGCCACTCAGCGCGGCCAACGCCGACCGGATCGCCTCGTCGGTGACCTGACCGGCCGGGGTGGTGGCGATGACGTCGCCCTCGGCGTCGTCGGTGACGGTGGCCTGACCGAGCCGGACGGTGCCGGTGTAGCTCTTGCCCGCGCCGATCACGTAGGTCAGCAACCGGGTGGCCCGGCCCACACCGATCACCAGCACGCCGGTGGCCATCGGGTCGAGGGTGCCGCCGTGGCCGACCCGCCGGGTCTTCGCCAGCCGGCGGATCCGCGCCACCACGTCGTGCGACGTCATGCCGCCGGGCTTGTCGACCACGATCAGACCATCGGTGCTCACGTCGCCCAAGCCTGCCAGAAGCCCCCGCCGACGAAGCGTGCGGGCGGCCCCGCCGGACCAGCGGCGTCGGGCGGGGCCCTCACCGGGTCACGCCGACGACCGCCCAACCGCCACTGCGCAGGCGCAGCAGCAGGGCGACCAGCCGGATGACCACGAACAGGGTGAGCCCGGCCCAGATGCCGCCCAGCCCGAGGTCGAGCCCGTACGTCAGCCAGATGGCCGGCAGGAAGCCGCCGAGCGCCGCCACGATCGTGAGGTTGCGCAGGTAACGCACGTCGCCGGCACCGATCAGCACGCCGTCGAGCGCGAACACCACCCCGGCCAGCGGCAGCATGGCCACGAACCACGGCCAGGCCACCATCGCCTGCTCGCGTACCTCCGGGTCGGAGCTGAACCAGGACGGCACGACGCCGGCGCCGGCGGCGACGAGCAGCGCGAAGCCGACGCCGCAGACGCCGCCGAGCAGCCCGATGCGACGGGCCAGCGCCCGGGCGCCCGCCTCGTCACCGGCGCCGAGCGCGGCGCCCACCAGGGACTGCGCGGCGATGGCCAGGGCGTCGAGCACCAGCGCGGTGAAGAACCACAGCTGGAGGGCGATCTGGTGGGCGCCGACGGCGGCGGCGCCGAAGCGGGCGGCGACCGCGGTCGCGGAGAGGAAGCTGGCCTGGAACGCCAGGCCCCGGATCAGCAGGTCGCGGCTGAGCACCAGTTGCTGGCGGATCACCCGGGGCTGGGGCCGTAGCGACACCCGCTCGGCGACCAACGCCGCGGCGAAGAGCCCACCGGCGATCGTCTGGGCGACCACGTTGGCCACCGCCGAACCCACCAGGCCGAGCCCGCCGGGGTAGACCAGCAGCGGGCAGAGCAGCGCGGAGAGCAGGTTGGGGCCGAGCACGAAGAGCAGCGGGCGGCGGGTGTCCTGCACGCCGCGCAGCCAGCCGTTGCCGGCGGCGGCGAGCAGCAGACCGGGGGCGCCGAGGGCCGCGATCCGCAGCCACTGCGCGGCGGCGTCGGCCACCTCGCCGCCACCTCCGGCGAGGGTACGTGCCAGCGCGCCGCCGCCGAACTGCATGCCGATGGCGATCAGCAGCCCCACGCCGAAGGCGAGCCAGGACGACTGGACGCCCTCGGCGACCGCCGCCGGCCGGTCGCCGGCGCCGAAGCGGCGGGCCGAGCGCCCGGTTGTGCCGTACGCGACCACCGTGCCGACCCATGCGGTGAGCGTCATCACCGTTCCGCCGACGGCGAGCGCGGCGAGTGGTACGCGGCCGAGGTGACCGACCACCACCGTGTCGACGAGCACGTAGAGCGGCTCGGCGGCGAGCACCACGAGGGCGGGCAGGGCGAGGCCGGCGATCCGCCGGGGGGACGCGGCAAGCGTGCTGGTGTCCATCGCCGGCGATCCTGTCACGCGCTTGGTAAGGATCGCAAGGATGGCCAGGACTTACCGATGCTGGACGCCGGGGCTATCCGGACGGGCGGCGCGGGATCGGTGCGTGAACGCGAAGCGCGGCGACAACGCCGGCGCGGAACGCGGCCGGTCGGGCGGTGACGCGGTCGACGGGGGCCGTCGGTGGCGTCACCGCCGGACGGGTCGGATCACTGGCGGGTGTCCATCGACGTCTGCAGCGCGCGGCGGGCCTGCTCGCGGGCGTCGTCGGTGGTGGTCTCCGGCTTGGGCTTGTTCGGCATGGTGGCGCTCCTTCCAGGGTGTGAGCCACCGGCACGCGGCGGCACGCACGGGCGGTGGTGCTGAGCGCCCCACGGCGGTCCGGGGTTACCGGAGCAGCCGGCTGGGCAGCGCGAGCCCGGGTCGGTCCGACCCTGGAGGGAGGCGGCGCGAGGTGTGGCGCCACCGCCCATGACCTGCACCGCAACGCGGTGCCGGCCGCCTCCCAAGTTATCGTTCAGGTCCACATACTGCTCACGGTTCCCGCCATCTGGACACCCCCGTGACCCGGCTCAGCGGGCCAGGAAGTGCCAGCCCAGCCACCACCAGAAGCCGAAAAGACCGATCCTGCCCACCGGCACCGGGCCGACCTCGTAGCGCATCACGTACGCGCAGACCTCGCCCAGCGTGGGAATCCGGGAGCCCTCCCGCCGGGCCAACCACTCGACCAGGCCGAAGAGGGCCAGCGCGCCGAGGAAACCGCCGATGGCGAGCGCCCGCATCATCGCCGCACCAGACCCCAGAACGCGGCCAGCCAGGCGAACCACACCGCGGACCGGGTCAGCTGATCTTCCAGCAGAGGGTCGGCCAGCCGGGAGAAGGTGGGGAAGTCGTCGCCCACCGCCAGCACGAAGGTGGCGCCCTCGAAGACACCGAAGACCACCACCGGCAGGGCCCACCAGGCCGCGCCCGACCCCAGCCGGCGCGGAGCCGGCCGGCGGGGCACCCGGTTGCTCAGACCGAGCCAGATCAGCACGCCGCCGGTGCCGAGAGTGTAGAGATTCGCCTCGGTGGAGAAGGACGCGAACCGCCCACCGACGAGCGACAGGCAGACGAGGACCGGAACGGAGACGGCGGGGCGGTCCCAGGCGCGGGGGGCTTCCACGGTGAGGTCGTGCGGCTGCTCCATCCCGCAATTCTTCCCGCTCTCACGGAGCGCGGAAAGACCAACACTCCCCGGAGTTGACCCTGATCTTCGCCACCGGCGGAGGGCGGCGGCGGGCACGCGGCGAAGCGGGCCCGATCAGCCGCCCGGGCGGATCAGCGCCGCGTCCAGCTCGCCGCGGATCGCCCCGACCACCTGCTCGACGCTGCCCCGGCCCGTGAACCCGGCCGCGAACCGGTGGCCGCCGCCGCCCAGCGCGACCGCCACCCGGCTGACGTCGACCGCGCCCTTGCTGCGCATCGACACCGCCCACTCGCCGGGCGTGGTCTGCTTCAGCACGCAGCTCACGTCCGCCTCGGCGGTGCACCGCACCGAGTCGATCAACGCCTCCAGCACGTACGGCCGCTGGTCGTGCCGGGCCAGGTCGTCCAGGGTGGCGAACGTCCACACGAGCCCCCGGCCGTCGGCCTCGGCCGGCTCCAGCCGCGCCCGGCCCAGCACCTCGCCGAAGAGACGGACCGCACCGAAGGGACGGGTGTCGAAGACCCGTCGCGAGATGTCACCGGGCGAGATGCCGGTGGCCAGCAGCCGGGCGGCCAACTGGTGCACCGCCGGGGTGGTCGCCTCGAACCGGAACGAGCCCGTGTCCGTCGTCAGCGCCACGTAGAAGCACTCGGCGATCGCCCGGTCCGGTGCCACACCCAGGCGGGACAGCAACTGCTCGGCCACCACCGAGGTCGCCGCGGCGGCCGGATCGACCAGATTCACCGTGCCGAAGCCGCTGTTGGAGGCGTGGTGGTCGAGCACCAGGGCCGCGCCGGCGGACGACAACCGACCGACCAGCTCGCCGAGGCGCGACTCGCCCGCCGCGTCGAAACAGATCACCAGGGCCGGCTCGGGGTCCGCGGCGCTCGCCGGGACCAGCAGGTCCAGCCCGGGCAGCCCGCGGAACGGCTCGGGCACCTCCGGCGGCCCCGGAAAGGTCGCCTGCAGGTGGCGTACGCCGAGCTGGCGCAGGCCCAGGCCGAAGCCGAGCATGCTGCCCAGCGCGTCGCCGTCCGGGTTGACGTGGCAGATCAGCAACACCCGGCCGGTCGGTGGCACGGCGCGCACCAGCGCCTCGGCCGCCGCCCAGTCCGCCTCGGTGGGGCCGGCGCCGACCGCCGTGCCGAGCTGGGCGCCGGCGGTGCCGGTCACCGCGCTTCCCCACCCCGGGGGTTGTCCGTGACGTCGCTGGCCTCGCCGGCGGCCTCGGCCGTCTCGTCGGCCTCGTCCGTCTCGTCGTCGACCCGGTACGGCTGTGCCTCGCCCGCGTACTCCGCCTGGGCGGCGAGCCGCTGCACCTCGGCGTCGGCGTTGCGGGCCGCGGCGAGCAGGTCGTCGATGTGCTTGACCTGGTCCTGCACGTCGTCTAGGACGAAGGTGAGGGTGGGCGAGTGCCGCAGCCCGAGCGCCTTGCCGACGGTGCTGCGCAGCAGCCCCTTGGCGCTCTCCAGCGCCGCCGCCGTGTCCGACTGGGCCACCGCGTCACCGAGCACCGTGTAGAAGACCGTCGCGTCGCGCAGGTCGGCGGTGATCCGGGCGTCGGTGATGGTGATCATGCCGAGCCGCGGGTCCTTGATCTGGCTCCGCACCACCGACGCGACCAGCTCACGCACCCGTTCCGCGTGCCGACGTACCTTGGCCGGATCAGACATCTCGCCACCTCCACGGCGTCCTGCTCCCGGCCGACCTGACGACCCGGGGGCCGCCGGCCGACCGGCCAACATCTCGAACATTACCTTCGCGACCGGCCGGGTCGCCCGGCACAGCCGGCACCCTGGTCAGTCGTCGTCCGCGCCGTACAACCGGCGGCGGACCGACAGCAGCTCGGCCTCCGGGCGGCCGGCCACCAGGCGTTCGCAGGAGTCCAGCACCTCGCGGACGTGCGCCGCCTCGGCGGCCACCACGGCCACCGCAATCTGCGCTCGACCGTGCAGGTCGAGCGCTCCCACCTCGGCGGCCGACACCTCGAAGCGGCGCAGCGCCGCCACGATCGGCCGTACATATGATCTCTTGGCCTTGAGCGACCTGGAGTCGCCCGGCAGCAGCAGGTCGAAGACCGCGGTTCCGGTGAACATCGCCCCGGACGATACCCGCTACCGGCCCCGCATGATCAAGGGGTTTACGCCCAGCGGCGTAAACCCCTCGATAAGTGCGTCACCGCAGGATCAGGCGCGAACCTTTTCCCGCATCTCGAAGGTCTCGATGATGTCGCCGACCTGGACGTTGTTGTAACCACCCAGGGTCAGACCACACTCGAAGCCCTCGCGGACCTCCGTGGCGTCGTCCTTGAACCGCTTCAGCGAGCTGATCGTGAGGTTGTCCGCCACGACCGCGCCATCGCGGAGCAGGCGTGCCTTGGCGTTACGCCGCAGGACACCCGACCGGACGATGCAGCCGGAGATGTTGCCGATCTTGGACGAGCGGAAGACGTCGCGGATCTCCGCGCTGCCCAGCTCGACCTCCTCGTACTCCGGCTTGAGCAGGCCCTTGAGCGCCGCCTCGATCTCCTCGATGGCCTGGTAGATCACCGTGTAGTACCGGATCTCCACGCCCTCGCGGTCGGCCATCTCACGGACCTTGTTCGAGGCCCGCACGTTGAAGCCGATGATCGTGACCGGCTCGGACGAGGCGCTCGCGAGCATGACGTTGCTCTCGGTGATCGCGCCGACGCCCCGGTCGAGGACCTTGAGCTGGACCTCCTCGGGGATGTCGAGGTTGAACAGCGCGTCCTCCAAGGCCTCCACCGAACCGGAGACATCGCCCTTGAGGATGAGGTTGAGCGACGTCTTCTCGCCCTCCTTGAGCTGCTCCATGAGCGTCTCGAGGGTGGCCCGACCGCGGGAGTTGGCGAAGGACGCCGCCCGCCGCCGTGCCTGGCGCTGCTCGGCGATCTGCCGCACCGTACGGTCGTCCGCCGCGGCGAGGAACGTGTCACCCGCGCCGGGAGGCGCGGTCAGACCCAGGACCATGACCGGACGCGCCGGACCGGCCTCGGTGAGCTGGTTGCCGTTCTCGTCGAGCATCGCCCGGACCCGGCCGTGCGCCCCACCGGCGACGATCGAGTCGCCCGCCCGCAGGGTGCCCTTCTGCACCAGCACCGTCGCCACCGCACCGCGGCCCTTGTCCAGGTGCGCCTCGATGGCGACACCCTGCGCCGGCCCGTCGATCGGAGCGGTCAGCTCCAGCGACGCATCGGCGGTCAGCAGGACGGCCTCGAGGAGCTCCTCGATGCCGATGCCCGGCTTGGCGGCCACGTTGACGAACATGGTCTCGCCGCCGTACTCCTCGGCGACCAGGCCGTACTCGGTCAGCTGCTGGCGAACCTTGTCCGGGTTGGCGTCCGGCTTGTCGACCTTGTTGACCGCGACCACGATCGGCACGTCGGCCGCCTTGGCGTGGTTCAACGCCTCGATCGTCTGTGGCATGACACCATCGTCGGCCGCGACGACCAGGATCACGATGTCCGTGACCTGGGCACCACGGGCACGCATGGCGGTGAACGCCTCGTGACCCGGGGTGTCGATGAAGGTGACCGCCCGGTCCTCGCCCTCGTGCGGGACGTGGACCTGGTAGGCGCCGATGTGCTGGGTGATGCCACCCGCCTCGCCGGCCACGACGTTCGCCTTGCGGATCGCGTCGAGCAGCTTGGTCTTACCGTGGTCGACGTGACCCATGACGGTCACGACCGGCGCACGGCTGACCAGACGCTCCTCGGCCACCTCCGCGTCGAGGTCGATGTTGAACTGCGCGAGCAGCTCGCGGTCCTCGTCCTCCGGGCTGACGATCTGCACGTCGAAGCCGAGGTGCTCACCCAGCAGCTGCAGGGTCTCGTCAGAGCAGGACTGGGTCGCGGTGACCATCTCGCCCAGGTTGAACATCTCCTGGACCAGCGAACCGGGGTTGGCGTTGATCCGGTCGGCGAAGTCCGAGAGCGAGGCGCCACGGGAGAGCCGGACGGCCTGACCCTGACCCCGGGGAGCACCCGAGCTCATGGTCGGAGCCGACAGGTTGTCGAACTCCTGTCTGCGCTGCTTCTTGGACTTGCGGCCACGGGTCGGCCGACCACCCGGACGCCCGAAGGCACCCGCGGCGCCGCCGCCACGACCACGACCGCCACCACCGGGACGACCACCGCCGCCGGCCGGGGCACCCGGGCGGAAACCGCCACCGGGAGCACCGCCGCCGCCGCCGGGACCGCCACGGTAGCCACCGCCCTGCCTCTTATACACATCTGACGCTGCCGACG
>NZ_QGKR01000219.1 GCF_003172955.1 Micromonospora acroterricola
CCGCGGAAGTTGGTGCGCTCGAGCGCGGGGCCGACCGGGGCGCTGCGCACCTCGCGCAGCGCGTACCGGGCGGCGGCGGCGCCGGCTCCGGCGATCAACAGCCGGCCGAGAGCCCTCACGCCACCACCTCGCTTCGCTCGGCAGCGGCGTGGGACGCCGCCCTGCTGTGCCTCAGGTTCACTCGCTGCGCTCGCTCACGCGCCACCTCGTCGGTTTCGGACACGGGGGTACGTCGTTCGCTCACTGGGGCAGTCTAGGCAGCAGCGAGGCGGCGTTGTCGCCGACGCCGTACTGGCCGGCCTTCTTCTCGGTGAGCTGCTGCACCAGGGCGAGGCTGGTGACCACCTGGCCCTGCACGGTGTTGGCGTTGTCGACGGTCGAGATGGTCTGGGACAGCACCGGGTCTCCGCGCACGACGGCCACCAGGTTGCCGCCGGCGGAACCGTTGCCGCCGACCACGATCGACCCGGTCCGGTCGAACTGCTCGGCGATCTTCACGACCGACTCGTCGCGCTTCGCGGAGTCCTTGTCGACGTACGGCTGACCGCTGACCACGATCACGGCCTCCGCCGACCCGGTGACCTTGTTGTCGTCGGTGGTCAGGTAACCGGCGTTGTTGTACGCGGCGAGCACCGCCCGCCGGTCGGCGTCACTGACCGGCGCGGTCCCCTGGGAGCGGTCCAGCAGGACGCTGGCCAGCAGCGCGCTGGAGGTCTCCACGCCGTGCCCGTTGCCGGGCAGGCCGGTGGTCTGCGCGGTCGGGCGGGCGGCGGTGACGGCCAGCTCCAGCAGGTTGGTGTTGTTGTCCGGGTTGACGAACTTGTCCTGCAGGTCGACGCGGCCGGTGATGGTGGCCCCGGCCAGCTGGAGCTTCTTGAGCACGCCCTCGGTGTGGTCGCGCCCGTTGGGGAGGCTGAGCACCAGGACCCGGCGCCCGGTGAGGGTGCCCGGCAGGACGACCTGGGACATCTCCTCGGCGAACTCCTCCTCCAGCCCGAGCTGCTTCTCCATGTCGTTGACCGTCTCGCGCATCTGCTGGTTGGCCTTGCGCAGGCCGGTGACCTGTTCCTTGAGCGAGTCGGCGACCGGGCCGTTGAGGGCGGCCGTGCCGACCACCAGGCCGATCGCCAGAGCCAGGAAGACCGCGGTGAGGGACACCACGTGGTAGCGGAAGTTGATCACGCTTGCAGCCTCTTGATCGGTCGGGAACTAGAAGAGCCGGTACAGCTGGAACACGAAATTGTCCCACCATTCGGCGACCACGCCCAGGTACGCCTTCCCGACGGTGGAGACGGCCACCGCGGAGGCCATCGCCGCGATCGCCGAGAGCACCAGCAGCAGCAGCGACGAACCGGAGATGCTCTGCCGGTAGAGCCGGCTCACGCCCTTGGCGTCGACCAGCTTGCCGCCGACCTTCAGCCGGGTCAGGAACGTCGAGGCCATCCCGCCGCGACCCTTGTCCAGGAACTCGACCAGCGTGGCGTGCGTGCCGACCGCCACCAGCAGCGAGGCGCCCTTCTCGTCGGCCAGCAGCATCGCCAGGTCCTCGCTGGTCGCCGCGGCCGGGAAGGTCACCGCCGGCACGCCGAGACCGTTGACCCGGGGCAGGCCGGGGGCCCGCCCGTCCGGGTACGCGTGCACGATCACCTCGGCGCCGCAGCGCAGCACGTCGTCGGTGACCGAATCCATGTCCCCGATGATCATGTCGGGGGTGTAACCGGCCTCGACGAGCGCGTCCGCGCCGCCGTCGACGCCGATCAGCACCGGCTTGAACTCCCGGATGTACGGGCGCAGCACGTCCAGGTCTGCCTTGTAGTCGTAGCCGCGCACCACGATCAGGCAGTGCCGGCCCTGCATCTGGGTCTCGATGTCCGGCACGCCCACGCCGTCGAGCAGCAGGTCGCGCTCCTGGCGGAGGTAGTCCATGGTGTTGGCGGCGAACGCCTCCAACTGCACGGAGAGCCCCTCCCGGGCGTCGGCCATCGCCTTGGCGACCGACTCGGCGTCCTGCAGGCTGCCGTGCGCCACCGGCTCGTCGCCGGCGAAGACCGTGTTGCCCTCGATGCGCACCTGGTCGCCCTCGCGGATCTGCTCGAAGACGCCCTCCCCCAGGTCGTCCAGGAGCGGGATGCCGGCGGCGATCAGCACCTCCGGGCCGAGGTTCGGGTAGCGGCCGGAGACCGAGGGCTTGGCGTTGAGCACCGCCGCGACCCCGACGGCGACCAACGAGTCGGCCGCCACCCGGTCCAGGTCGACGTGGTCGATGACCGCGATGTCACCGGGGCGTAGCCGACCGACCAGGCGTTTTGTCCGGCGATCGAGGCGCGCGGTGCCGAGGACTCTGCCCGGCTCCGCGCTCCGGTTCCGGCGCAACGTGGGTAGACGCATCGTGACCATCCTGGCATGTGGGGCAGGCTTTTCTGTCGCGACATGCCTGAGCAGGGCCGCCTACCCAGGGAAGCACACGTCGGCACAAGCCGGTGTGCTTGCGCTCACAATACGCGGTGTCACGGGCGCCGTTCCTTGGCCGCCAGGGCCAGAAGCTCCTCGGCGTGGGCGATACCCAGATCCGAGTCGGGCAAACCCGCCAGCATGCGCGCCAACTCCCGGGCCCGCTCGGTGTCCTCCACGACCCGGACCCCGCTGGTGGTCACCGCGCCACCCGTGTCCTTCGCCACCACCAGGTGCCGGTCGGCGAACGCCGCCACCTGCGGCAGGTGGGTGACGACCAGCACCTGGTGACTGCGGGCCAACCGCGCCAGCCGCCGGCCGATCTCCACCGCGGCCTGACCGCCGACACCCGCGTCGACCTCGTCGAAGACCAGCGTGGGCGGGCCACCCGAGCCGGCGAAGACCACCTCGATCGCGAGCATCACCCGCGACAGCTCACCGCCGGAGGCGCCGCGCTGCAACGGCAGCGACGGCGCGCCCGGGTGCGCCAGCAGGCGCAGCTCCACCTCGTCGCCGCCGTCCGGGGCGATGCCCACCTCGACGCCGTTGACCGACAGCGCCGGCTCGGACCGACCGGCCGGGCGGGGCAGCACCGCCACCTGGATCCGGGCGTGCGGCATGGCCAGCCCGGCCAGCTCGACGGTGACCTGGTCGGCGAAGCGGACCGCCGCCTCCTGCCGGGAGGCCGACACCCGACCGGCCAGGTCGGCCACCTCGCCGGCCAGCCGCTGACCCTCCCGGTCCAGCTCGTCGAGCAGGTCGTCGGACGTGTCCAGGTCGGACAGTCGGGTGCGGGCCCGCTCGGCCCACGCGATGACCCCGTCGACGTCGTCGGCGTACTTGCGGGTCAGCGCGCGCAGCGCGGCCCGCCGCTCGTAGACGTGCTGCAACCGGGCCGGGTCCGCGTCGAGCGTCGCCAGGTACGCCGACAGCTCGGCGGAGACGTCGGTGACCAGCGTGGCCGCCTCCTCCAGCCGGGCCGCCAGCTCGCCGAGCGCCGGATCCGTGCCGGCCTGCGCCTCCAGCGTGCGCCGGGAGGTGCCGAGCAGCACCGTCGCGTCCGGTGTCTCGTCGGTCGCCTCCGCGCCGCCCGCCAGGCACTGCTGGGCCAGCTGGGCGGCCGTGCGCAGCCCCTCGGCGTGCTCCAGACGCTGCGCCTCGGCCTTGAGCTCGTCATCCTCGCCGGGCTGCGGATCGACCCGGGTGATCTCGTCGAGGCCGAGTCGCAGCAGGTCGGCCTCCTGGTTGCGCTCGCGGGCGTTGCGCCGCCGGTCGGCCAGGTCGTCGACGACCCGCCGCCATCCGGTGTACGCCTCCCGCAGCGCGTCGAGCAGCTTCTCGTGCGCCGGGCCGGCGAACCGGTCCAGCGCGGCGCGCTGCTCGGCCGGGCGCAACAGCCGCAGCTGGTCGGACTGGCCGTGCACCGCCACCGCCTGCTCGCCGACCTCGCCGAGCATCGACACCGGCATGCTCCGGCCACCGAGATGGGCGCGGGACCGGCCCTCCACGGTGACCGTGCGGCTCAGCAGCAGCGAACCGTCCTCGTCGGGCTCGCCGCCGGCGTCGGTGATCCGGGCGTGCACCGCGTCAGCGACCCGACCTTCCAGGCGCAGCCGCCCCTCGACCACGGCCCGGCCGGGCTGGGCACGGACCCGCCCGGCGTCGGCCCGGCCCCCGAAGAGCAGGCCGAGGCCGGTGACCACCATCGTCTTGCCCGCACCGGTCTCGCCGGTGATGACGTTCATGCCGCCGGTCAAGGGCAGCGTGGTGTCCTCGATGACGCCCAGCCCGGTGATGCGCAGCTCTTCCAGCACAGCACCCGACAGTAGACGCGATGCCTGACACTTGACCAGCCGACGAGCCCGCGGGCAGGCCGCGGCACGGCCGGCACCGGGCCGACGTACAGTTCTGCCCCGTGTTGGACGTGATCGGCCTGACCCCGGCTGAGGAGGAGCTCTACCGCTGCCTGCTTCAGCTCACCACGGCTCGGATCGACGAGCTGGTCCGCCGGCTGCACCGCCCGCGGGCACAGGTCGTCGCCCAGGTCGAGGCCCTGCGGCTCAAGGGACTGGTGCTGCCCACCGACACCGACCCGGACGCCCCGCTGCGCCCAACCGCGCCGGACGTCGCCCTCGGCGCGGCGCTGCTGCGCCGGCAGGAGGACCTGGAGGCGGCCCGACGGCGGGTCACCCAGCTGGCCGAGGAGTACCGGTCGGGGCTGCGCCGCCACCACGGCGACCACCTCGTCGAGGTCATCACCGGGGCCAGGGTGCTCCGGGACCGGCTCCGCGACCTGCAGAACTCGGCACGTACCGAGGTGCTCTGGTTCTGCCGGGCGAACCCGCTCGCGATGGCCGGCCCCGAGAACGTCGAGGAGTTCGACGCGCTGGCCCGGGGAGTGAGCTACCGGGCCATCTACGAGCGGGACCTGCTGCTGGAGCCGGGCGCGCTGGTCGACCTGGCCAAGGGCGTGGCCGCCGGCGAGCAGGCCCGCGTCCTGGACCGGCTGCCGGTGCGGCTGGCCATCGTGGACGCCCGCACCGCCGTCTGCCCGCTGGTGCCCGACCGCGACGGCGGCGAGCCGAGCGCCGCGGTGATCGGCCGCAGTCAACTGCTCGACGCGCTGCTCGCCCTCTTCGAGAGCCACTGGCGGGTGGCCACCCGGCTGCGGCTGGACGACCCTCTCGCGGAGTCCACTGCCGAGGGCCGGCGCCCGGACCCCGACGGCGACCCGGGTGGCGGCCACCAGCCGGACGCCGACGAGGCGCGCCTGCTGTCGCTGTTCGTGGCCGGCGTACCGGACAAGTCCATCGCCTCCCAGCTCGGGGTGAGCCGGCGTACCGTGCAACGCCGACTCGCCGACCTGATGGCCGCCGCCGGCGTGGACACCCGGCCCGGGCTGGCGTTCCAGGCCGCCCGGCGCGGGTGGCTCTGACCCGGACCGCGGAGATGGATGAGCCCGCCGTCGGTCGACGGCGGGCTCACCCGGGGCGGGACGGCGCGTGGCCGCCCCGCCCCGTCCGTCACCGCAGCCCGTACGCCTGGAGCACCGTCTGGTCGACGGTGTTCCCGGCCCGGTCGGAGGCGTGCACCCGCAGCGACACCGTCCCGCGCCCCGCCGGCACGGTCGTGGTGTAGCGGGTGCCCGACCCCTTGGTCGGTGCGGACCGCCAGGTGACGCCTCCGTCGAAGGAGACCTCCACCCGGACGCTGGTGCCGGTGGGCGCGGACACTCCGGCCGGCTGGCGCAGGGTCAGCCCCAGCTGGTGCGATCGGTTGCCGCGTACCGTGCCGAGCAGGTCGGCCGGCACCCGGTAGTCCACCTGCAGCAGCGGCAGCGGCTTGGCAGCGTCGCCCGTCGGTCGGGCCGAGGTGAACTGCCAGGCCGTCTCGGTCCGCGTGGCGTAGCGCCACTCGGCCGAGGACCGCCGCGTGGTCACGTCCAGGCGATAGCGGGCCGGCCCGGCGGTGGTGGGCACCGGCGCCCAGCCGCCCGAGAGGTCGGCGATCTGCTGCCCGTTCCGGCTGACCCGGGCCTCGACGGTGTCCGACTCCTCGCTTTCGCCGCTCACGCTGTAGTGGCCGTCGGCGTCGACGAACTCGGGCACCCGCAGGTCCAGACTGTCACCGATCCGCGTGGGCACCGGCGCCCCGCTTGCCGGTACGGCCGGGCGGACCACCGGCGCGTGCCAGGTCTCGGTCACCCGGTCATCGGCGGCGTAGCGCCGGGGCTCCTGGGTCAGGCCACCGGTCAGCTTCCCCCACTGCATGAACATGGACTTGTGCAGCACCCGGTGCTGCCACCAGTTGTCCCCGGCGCTGACGAACTCCTGCCGGGTGGTGCCGTTACGGATCATCCGCTGGTCGTCGTTCCAGGAGTACTCCTGCCACGGACGCCAGCCGAACCGCTCCTCGGTGGCCCAACCCGCGCCGGTGTCGCCGTAGCTCGCGGTCACCTCGGCCGTGTTCTTCGCGTCCACCGTGTGCACGATCCGCTCCGGGACCCGCCCCTTCGACACCTGCCACACGTCGTAGAGGTAGGGGCTGTCCACGGTCAACGTCAGGTCCAACGTCGCCCGGCCCTTCCGGGCCGCCGCGATCAGCCGCTGCCCGTCGTCGTACGCGACCACCATCCCCGGGATCGGCAGCCGGTCTCCGATCGGCCGCCACACCGTCCACGCGCTGAAGTCCGCCGGCCGGACGACCAGCACCACGGCGGCGCCGGCGGCCGCGGCGGCGGCGACCTGCTCATCCTCCGAGCGGTCCGGGTCGGTGGTGAGCAGCGCAGCGGCGCCCCGCACCCGGGTCAGCTCGGCGGGGGTCCCGGTGCCGGCCCAGACCAGCGGCAGCTTCCGCCGGCCGGTCGGCGCAGGCGACGTGCCGATCAGGTTGATGTCCAGCGGACCGGACACCCCGCTGATCGTCGCGTCCACCATGGGCGCGACGAGTTGCCAGCGCGACGCGAACTCGAACTCGCCCTGGCGCACCGGGCGGGTCGGCGTGACGTTGATCTGCTGGACGGTGCTGTAGGCCATCACACCGTGGTCGATCTGCCGGCCGTTGCCCAACACCCGGTGCACGTAGTAGCTGAGCGTGGCCCGCTGCTCGCTGGGCTTCGGCGTCTCGATCCGCACCGGCGTGCCCTTGCGCGCGTCGAGCACCACGGTCAGGTCCCGGTCGACGGTCAGCTCCGGCTCGACGACCTCGGTGAGCTGCTCGTCCAGCGGGGCGCCGTGCTCGACCATCGCGGTCAGCAGGTACGTGCCCTCCTCGACCTGCAGGGTGGCCTCGCCGGGCCACCAGCCCCAGAAGTCCGACTCGGGCTGCTCTCCGAAGAGGGTCAGCGCCGGCGAGAGGGTCAGCTGGCCCTGCCGGTCCAGCACCTTCACGGTGACCTGGTGCAGCTGGCCGCTGGAGGTGAGCCCGACCGGTGTGCGCACCTCGACGCCGTCGGCGCCGGTCGCCACCAGCCAGCCGCCGTGCGGCCCGCGAGCCAGCTTCGTCGGGTCGGCCCGCATCGGCACGGCCACGCTGCCGCCGGCCGGCACGGTCACCTCACCGGACCCGACGGAGACACCGTCGGGCTCGGCCGCGCCGGTGTCCAGGTTGCGCAGGTCCAGGGCCAGCCGCAGGGTCTGCGGGGCCGAGGTGCCGTTGGTGTACGTCACGGTCCGCTCGACCGCCGCACCGCCGGCGGTGACCCGGCCGAAGTCCGCGGTGGCCGAGGCGTACACCCGCTGCCCGAGCGCGCGAGCCACGTCGACCCGGCCGCCACCCTGCTCGAAGACAGTCAGCGCCGGGTTGGCCTTCGTGGTGCTGACCAGCGCGTCCTTGAGCTTCCCGGCAGTCCAGTCGGGGTGTTCCTGGGCGAGGATCGCCGCCGCGCCGGCCACATGCGGGGTGGCCATGGAGGTTCCGGACGCGGTCGTGTAGGCGTCGCCTACCGGCGTACCCATGGTGGTGCCGGCGGCCCGGGCGGCGACGATGCCGACGCCCGGCGCGGTGATCTCCGGCTTGAGGCCGTTGTCGCCGAGGCGCGGACCCCGGCTGGAAAACTCCGCCAGGTTGTCGTCACGGTCGACCGCGCCGACGGTGAGGGCCGCCGCGGCCGCGCCCGGCGTGCCGACGCTGCGCGGTGTGCCCGCGTTGCCGGCGGCGACCACGAAGAGCGCTCCGGTCTCGGCGGTCAGGTCGTTGACCGCCTGGCTCATCGGGTCGGTGCCGTCGGTCGCGTCGCCGCCGAGGCTCATGCTGACGACCTTCGCGCCGGAGTGGGCGGCCCACTCCATGCCCTCGATGATGGACGAGCTGGAGCCGGAGCCACCGTCGTCGAGCACCTTGCCGACCAGCAGCCGCGCGCCGGGCGCGACACCCTTGCGCAGTCCTGCGGACGCGGCGCCGCTGCCGGCGATGGTGGCCGCGACGTGCGTGCCGTGGCCGTGGCCGTCGCGGGCACTGCCGCTGCCGGAGAAGTCCTGCGCCTCGGCGATCCGGCCGGCCAGGTCGGGGTGGGTGGCGTCGACGCCGGTGTCGAGCACCGCCACCTTCACGCCGGCACCGTCTCGGCCGGCCGCCCAGGCCGCCGGGGCGCCGATCTGCGGCACGCTGTGCTCCAGCGCCGGGCGGACCCGCCCGTCCAGCCAGATGCGGGCGATGCCACCGCCCAGTCGGGGCGCGGCGGCGGTCGTGGTCCGGGTCGCCGGCGTGCCGGCGAGCGTGGTCCACAGGCCGCCGAGGTCGCCCTTGCCGACCCGCAGCGCCGCGCCGTTGATGCTTTCCAGGGGGCGGGCGTCGGTGGCGACGGCGAGCGGCCGGACCCGGCCGGCGGCCGGCTCCTGGTAGCGCACGATCAGCGGCAGGTCGCCCTGCGCGGCGTCACCGAAGCCCTCGGCGGCCAGCTCCTGCACGTCGAACAGGTTGGCGTCGAGGATCCCGCTGGAGACGTAGGGCAGGACGTCGCTGGGTAGCACGCGCAGCGCGCCGTCGACCTCCAGGGTCTGGAAGATGACGCGCTCGCGCCCGGGACCCGGGCGGACCGTGGCGGCGACCCGACCGGGCGCCGCCTGCACCAGGTCGACCTGGTCGCCGGTGATCAGGGTGATGCGGACGGACGCGGCGCCAGGGGCGGGCGTGCCCGAGTTCGGGCCGGTGGGCCGGACGGGCGGGTCGGCGGACGCCGGTGCGGCGAGGCCGACCACCAACGCGCCGACCGCGCCGGCGGTGAGCCAGCGTGGGGACCAGTGCATGCGATGTGCTCCTCTACTCCTCCAGGTCCGTCATCCGTGGATGAGGGCCGATCGGAGTCTGCGACGGAGCCTGTCACCCGGTCACTAGTCGCCAGCCGCCGCAGCGGCGACATGTCGTCAGGTGGACAGCCGTCGTCCACCGACGGTGTGCGCCATGGTCACCGGCGGCTGCCACGCCAGCCGTGCACCGGAAGCCCGAACTTGGCGACCAGCCGGTCGGTGAACGGGCGGGCCCGCAGCCGCACGATGCGCACCGGCAGAGCACCCCGGCGCACCGTGACCCGGGCGCCGGGTGGCAGGTCGTAGACCCGACGGCCGTCGCAGCAGAGCACGGCGAGAGTGGTGAACGGGTCCACGGTGATCACGAAGGTGGACGTCGGGGCGGTGACCAGTGGACGGCTGAACAACGCGTGCGCGCTGATCGGCACCAGCAGCAGGGCCTCCACCTCCGGCCAGACCACCGGCCCGCCGCCGGAGAACGCGTACGCCGTGGAGCCGGTGGGGGTGGCGCAGACGACGCCGTCGCAGCCGTAGCGCGACAGCGGACGGCCGTCCACGTCGACGAGGAGCTCGAGCATCTGCGCCCGCTCGCCCTTCTCGACGCTGATCTCGTTGAGCGCCCAGGACTCGATGGTGGGGCCGCCGTCGAACTCGGCCGTGACGTCCAGGGTGAGCCGCTCGTCCACCGTGTAGTTGCGCCCGACGACGTCGCGGACCGCGGTGTCCAGGTCGTCGATCTCGGCCTCGGCCAGGAAACCCACCTTGCCGAGGTTGATGCCGAGCAGCGGCGCCTTCGCCGGCCGTGCCAGCTCGGCCGCGCGCAGGAACGTGCCGTCCCCTCCGAGCGCGAAGACGATCTCGGCGCCCTCGGCGGCCTCCGGGCCGGCCACCGGCACCACGCCGGGCAGGTCGAGGTCCTCGGCCTCCTCGGCGACCACCCGGACCTCGAAGCCCGCGGCGATCAGATCGGCGGCGACCGCCCGGGCATGCTCGGTGCTGCGGCGACGGCCGGTGTGGGTCACCAGCAGCGCGGTGCGGCTCATCGGATCGCCCACCCGTCCGTGAACGGGCCGCGGCCCACCGTCGTCGTCGCTCCGCCACGGCCGCGTGTCCCGCGCGCCGTCCCGGAACGCTCCCTGCACGCGTTCACCCTGCGACCTCCTCCGCCGCCGCGTCCGGCACGTCGCCGGCCGCCGTCAGGCCGTCCGGCCCGGCCGCCACCACCGCCCGCACCCGCTGCGGGTCGGCCGGCGGTGCGCCCCGGCGCAACCATACGAAGAACTCCACGTTGCCGCTCGGCCCGGGCAGCGGGCTGGCCGCCACATCCGCCAGGCCGAGGTCGAGCTGCGCCGCCGCGGCCGCCACGTCGAGCACCGCCTCGGCGCGCAGCTCCGGCTCACGGACCACACCGCCGGCGCCGACCCGCTCCTTGCCGACCTCGAACTGCGGCTTGACCATCAGCGCCAGGTCGCCGTCGGCCCGGGTGCAGCCGGCCAGCGCCGGCAACACCAGCCGCAACGAGATGAACGACAGGTCGGCCACCGTGAGGTCGACCTGCCCGCCGATCACCTCGGGTTCGAGAGTACGGACGTTGGTGCGCTCGAGGACCCGGACCCGCTCGTCGGTGCGCAGCGACCAGGCGAGCTGCCCGTAGCCGACGTCCACGGCCACCACCTCCGCGGCGCCGCCGCGCAGCAGCACGTCGGTGAAGCCGCCGGTCGACGCACCGGCGTCGAGGCAGCGCCGGCCGGCGACGCTCAGCCCGGCGGGGCCGAACGCGGCCAGCGCGCCGGCGAGCTTGTGCCCGCCCCGGGAGACGTACTCCTCGGCCGGGTCGGCGCCGGTGACCAGCAGCGGATCGGCGGGGTCGACCATCGCGGCGGCCTTCCGCGCGGGCACCCCGCGCAGCTGGACCCGGCCGGCCTCCACCAGCGCGGCGGCCTGCTCACGCGAGCGGGCGAGACCGCGGCGGACGAGTTCGGCGTCCAGCCGGTTGCGACGTGCCATGGGTGGTTCTCCGGTCTGCTCAGGCCTGGTCGTCCGCTCAGGTCTGGTCGATGGTGGCGAGGGTTTCCCGCAGGGTCTCGTAGGCCGCCTCGTACTGCGCGATCTGGTCGGCGGGGGCCAGCGCCGCCGCGTTGGCCATGGCTCGCACGGCCGCGTCGACGGCGGGATGCCGCGCCTCGTCGTCGCCCAGGTCGGGCGGCGGACCGGGCGCGCGTCGCCGGTCACCGGAGGCTCCGGGCGGTCGGCGCGGCGCTCATCGAGGGTTGTCCGGCTGCTGCTTGCGGGCCGCCTTCTTGGCCGGCATGTCCGACGGGGTCGGTGCGTCGTCGGCGGTCCGGCTGATCGTCGCCGGCGGCTTCTTCACGATGGCCTTCTTGGCGACCGCCTTCTTCGCCACGGCCTTCTTCGCGACCGCCTTCTTCGCGACGGCCTTCTTGGCCACCGGCGCGGAGACCGGGGCGCCTGCCGCCCCGTCCGACGGCACGAGACCGGC
>NZ_QGKR01000191.1 GCF_003172955.1 Micromonospora acroterricola
GCCGTGGGCGGTGGCGGCCGGTGTGCTCGCGCTGGCCGGGCTGATCGCCTGGACGGTGCTGGGCACCGGGTTGTTCGGGGTTCGCGAGGTGCGGGTGGAGGGTGCCGGCCTGGTCACCCCGGTGCAGGTGCGCGACGCGGTCGAGGTTGCCGACGGTGTGCCGCTGGCCCGGGTGGACCTGGCCGCCGCCGCCCGCCGTGTCGGCGCGCTGGCGCCGGTGGAGCGGGCCACGGTGTCCCGGGACTGGCCCGGCACGCTGGTGGTCCGGGTGACCGAGCGGACCCCGGCGGCGGCGGTGCCGCAGGGGGAGGCGTTCGCCCTGATCGACCGGAGCGGGGTGGCGTTCCGGACGGTCGCCCAGCGCCCCGCCGGGCTGCTGTTGGTGAAGGTGGCCCGGCCGGCCGGCGACGACCCGGGCACCCGGGCGGGGCTGGAGGTTCTGGCCGCGCTGACCCCGCGGCTGCGCGACGAGCTGGTGGACGTGAACGTGGAGGGGTTGGCCCGGATCAGCCTGCGGTTGCGCGGGGACCGGACGGTGGTCTGGGGGGACGCGACCCGGGGTACGGACAAGGCCCGGGTGGCGACCGCGCTGCTCGACGAGGACGCCGACCGGATCGACGTGAGCGCGCCCGATGTGGTGACCTTCCGCTGACCGAAGGGCGTGCCGCGAGGTGCGGGAGGGTGACTCGTCACGCTCCGGGCGGCGACACGCCGGTCGGGTCCTTGGCTCATCGCACGGCGGCGCTTACGTTGCCCCGAAGAGGATCAGTGGTTGACATAACTGTAAGCCTCTAGTAGAGGGTGAGGGTTCAACTCTGATCCTCGCTGGTGACAGCTGTCGTCGGTCGCTGGTCTGGCCACGCCGTACCCGGTCGGCCGAAGCCAATCTCGAAGGGAAGGACCGGAGATGACACCTCCGCACAACTACCTGGCGGTCATCAAGGTCGTCGGCATCGGGGGCGGCGGCGTCAACGCCGTCAACCGGATGATCGAGGTTGGGCTCAAGGGCGTCGAGTTCATCGCGATCAACACCGATGCGCAGGCGCTGCTGATGAGTGACGCCGACGTCAAGCTCGACGTCGGTCGGGAGCTGACCCGTGGGCTGGGGGCCGGCGCCAACCCGGACGTCGGCAAGAACGCGGCCGAGGACCACCGCGACGAGATCGAGGAGGTGCTCAAGGGCGCCGACATGGTCTTCGTGACCTGCGGTGAGGGCGGCGGCACCGGCACCGGTGGCGCGCCCGTGGTGGCGAACATCGCCCGCAAGCTCGGCGCGCTGACCATCGGCGTGGTGACCCGGCCGTTCTCCTTCGAGGGCAAGCGCCGCCAGGTCCAGGCCGAGTCCGGAATAGACGAACTGCGCAACCAGTGCGACACCCTGATCGTGATCCCGAACGACCGGCTGCTCGCGCTGGGCGACCGCGGCATCAGCATGATGGACGCGTTCCGCACCGCCGACCAGGTGCTGCTCTCCGGTGTGCAGGGCATCACCGACCTGATCACCACCCCGGGTCTGATCAACCTGGACTTCGCCGACGTCAAGAGCGTGATGAGCGGCGCCGGCAGCGCGCTGATGGGCATCGGCAGCGCCCGCGGTGAGAACCGCGCGGTCGAGGCGGCCGAGGCGGCGATCTCCAGCCCGCTTCTGGAGCAGAGCATGGACGGCGCGCGGGGCGTTCTGCTCTCCATCGCCGGTGGTTCCGACCTGGGCCTGTTCGAGATCAACGACGCGGCTCAGCTCGTCACCGACGCGGCCCACCCGGACGCCAACATCATCTTCGGCGCGGTCATCGACGACGCGCTCGGCGACGAGGTGCGGGTGACGGTCATCGCGGCGGGCTTCGACGGGGGTGCCCCGGCGTACAAGGCCGCCGAGCCGACCCGCAAGACCAACACCAACCAGCCGGCGGCGCAGAGCGCCCCGGTGCCGCCGCCGGCCACCATGCCGGCACCGGCCCAGTCGCCGCGCCGGGTGCTCTTCGACGACGTGGACGTGCCCGACTTTCTCAAGAACGGGTCCTGAGCACCGCCGATGACCGACAGCTCAGCAACGGTACGACCGGACCGGCGCGCCGAACTCGCGGCCGGCCTGGCCCAGGTCCGGGCCCGGATCGCGGACGCCTGCGCGGACGCCGGCCGGGACCGCGCCGAGGTCACGATGATCGCGGTGACCAAGACCTACCCGTCCAGCGACGTGGTGGCGCTGGCCGCGCTCGGAGTGTCCGACGTGGGGGAGAACCGTGACCAGGAGGCGGCCGGCAAGGCCGCGGAGGTGGCCGCGGCCGGGGTGAGCCCGCGCTGGCACTTCATCGGCCAGTTGCAGCGCAACAAGGCGCGCTCGGTGGTCCGGTACGCCGACGTGGTGCACTCCGTCGACAGTGTCCGGCTGGCCCGGGCGCTGGCCACCGCTGCGGCCGACCGGGAGCGGCCACTGGCCGCCCTGGCGCAGGTGAGCATCGACGGGGCCCCGGGCCGGGGTGGCGCGTTGCCGGATTCGGCCGACGCGGACTCGGGTCTGGAGCCGGTGGCCGCTGCGGTGGCCGAGGCGTCGACACTGCGGCTGGCCGGCCTGATGGCGGTGGCGCCGCTCGGTTGGGCGCCCGAGCGGGCCTTCGCCCGGCTGGCCGAGGTGGCGGAGGCGTTCCGCGCGGTCCACCCGGGAGCGACCGCCTTGTCCGCCGGAATGAGCGGCGATCTGGAAATCGCGATCCGATACGGCGCGACACATGTCCGCGTGGGTAGCGCGTTGCTCGGAATGCGCTCCACGCTGCGGTAGCCTGACCGCGAGAGAAGCAAATTACATCAGTGTTGTTTCAGGGACGGCGTCTCCTAGTCGGGGGTCGTGGCGCGCGACGCGAATCGCGCGCCAGGGGATTGCCGTTCCGGTCCGATGGGCATGGTTGTCCACTCGCGACGGGCGACATGGCACGGGGGCGCGTGCCGCACGGCGGACGGAAGGGCGCGGGATGGGTGCACTGCGCAAGGCGGGGGTCTGGCTCGGTCTGGTCGAAGAGGACGACGAGCGGGCCTACGACGACGGTGGTTACGACAAGGGTGGCTACCGCGACTCGCGGTACCGGCAGAGCCGGTACTCCGAGGAGTTCGCCGACGAGGACGACGACGACACCGAGGAGCCGCCGGCTCCCCGGTCGCGGGCCAGCGAGCGCGGCCGGCTCTCCGAGCGGTCGAACGGGCGGGCCGGCGAGTCCGACCGGGGCGACAACGAGCGTTCGGAGCGGGCCGAGCGGGCCAGCGTCCGGTCCATCACGCGGTCCTCGGCCGGCGAGACCTCCGGCGCGCTGACCTACCACACGCGGGACAACCTCGCCCTCGCGCCGCAGGTCACGCCGCGTGAGCGGGCCATGCCCGAGGAGGAGCAGCGCTACCAGATCACCACGCTGCACCCGACGACCTACCGGGAGGCGCGCACCATCGGTGAGCACTTCCGCGACGGCGTTCCGGTGATCATCAACCTCACCGAGATGGACGAGGCCGATGCCCGCCGTCTGGTTGACTTCGCCGCCGGTCTGGCGTTCGGGCTGCGCGGTACGATCGAGCGCGTGACCAATCGGGTGTTCCTGCTCTCACCGGCCAATGTCCAGGTCACCGCGGAGGACAAGGCCAAGATCGCTGAGGGCGGCTTTTTCAGTCTGAGTTGATCCCGCCCGACCCGAGGGACGTCGCTGACCGTGTTGTCGATCTTACTGCAAGTGCTGTACCTGATCCTTTATGTCTTCCTGCTCCTTCTTCTGTCACGGTTCGTGCTGAGCGCCGTCCTCCAGTACGGCCGCCGGTGGCAGCCGGGGCGTGGAGCATCGGCCGGACTGGAATCCGTGTGGAGCGTCACTGATCCCCCTCTCAACGCGTTGAGGCGTGTGATCCCTCCGCTGCGAATTGGTACCGTGAGCATCGACCTGGCCTCCCTTGTGCTCCTGGTTATCCTGTTCGTGCTGATGGAGTTCGTGTTAGGGCCGTCGATCAGGGCATCTGCCTGATGACCGACGCGCTTTCGCGGCCGCAACTGACCCGAGGAGTTTCGATGCCGCTGACCCCGGCCGACGTACACAACGTCGCCTTCAAAAAGCCGCCGATCGGCAAGCGGGGGTATGACGAGGAGGAGGTCGACGCCTTCCTGGACGAGGTCGAGCGCGAACTCGCCCGTCTCATCGAGGAGAACAACGAGCTGCGCGCCCAGGTGGAGCGCGGCGGCCGTGGCGGCGCCCCCGCCGGCCCCGGCGGCGACGCCCGACTGGCGGCGGAGCTCAACGACGTGAAGGCCCAGCTGGACCGGGTGCAGCGCGACAAGGCGGCAGCCGAGCAGGCCGCCCGCGCCATGCAGTCCGAGCTGGAGCAGGTCCGCGCGACCGGCGGCCCGGGTGCGGTCACCGGCGACGGCGAGCAGCAGGCCCTGCGGGTGCTGATGATGGCCCAGCGGACCGCCGACGACCACGTGTCCGACGCGCGCCGCGAGGCCGACCAGCTCCTGTCCGAGGCCCGCGGCAAGGCCGAGGAGGTGACCCGCGAGGCTCGCGCGAAGGCCGACGCCCTGGAGCGGGACGCCCGCCAGCGGCACCAGGAGGCCATGGGCGGCCTGGACGCCAAGCGCACGGCGCTGCAGAAGCACATCGAGGAGCTCAAGCAGTTCGAGCGCGAGTACCGCACCCGGCTCAAGGCGTACCTGGAGAGCCAGCTGCGTGACCTCGACGGTCGCGGCCAGGGCCTCGAAGCCGAGATGACGCGGTCCGAGGCGAGCCGGGTAGCCGGTGGCAACGGGCTGGCGGCAGCCGGTCTCGCCGGTTCGTACGGCGGCGGGCGCTCCGGCGCCCTCGAAGCCGGACGCTGAGCACCGGCCGGCGATCGCTGTCCGCAGATGGTGACGGTCGCCGGCCCCGTCTGGACGGCACGACGCGGCGGGGGTGAGCCGTGATAGTCGCGAGTCTCCTGCTCATCCTCGTCGCGGTGGTGCTACTGGTGCTCGGTCTGGCCGGTGGCTCCAGCATCATGTTGGTCATCTCCATTGCGGCCAGTCTGCTGGCCGCCGTCGCGTTGGTGGTGGGCGCCCGCCAGGCAGCCGCCAACCGCGCGACGGCGGACCCCGGCCGACCCGGCTGGCGGAGCCCCGGAGCGTCCCGCACGGCCAACCAGGCCGGACCGGGTGTCGCGTACGGGCCGCCGCTGGTCGAGCCGGACGTCCCGGTCCAGCACGTGCCCACGACGGTCGGTACCGGCGGCGCCGGGTGGCGGCAACCACCCGACCCGCCGGTCGACCACGGCTCGCCCTTCGACCCTCCGGCCGATCAGGCCTCGCCCTTCGCGGGGTCGGCTGATGTCGCGTCGCCCGATGCCCCGTCCGCCAGTGCGGTGTCGCCCTTCGCGGCGCCGGGCGACGAGGCGTCGGGCGTCGGCGCGTCCGCCGGTGCGACGGACGAGCCGGCCGAGCAGCCGGTCACCCCCGCCGAGGCGGCCCGGGTGGCCCGGTTGCCCGACCCCGTCGAGGTGGTCGACGGCCGGCCCCGCTACCACCTCGCCACCTGCCCGCACCTCGCCGGGCAGGCGTCCGAGACGCTGCCGGTCGTCGAGGCCGTCGAGCTCGGCTTCACCCCGTGCGCGCACTGCGCGCCGGCCACCGCCCTGCTCGCCGACGCCCGGCCGATCTGAAAACGGCACCCGGTGCCCGCGCAGGACACGCTCACCGTGGCGGTACGCGTGAAGCCCGGCGCCTCCCGGGACCGGGTCGGTGGCCGGTTCGACGGTCCGCACGGCCCCGCCCTGGTGATCGCGGTCCATGCCCCCGCGGTGGACGGTCGGGCCACCGAGGCCGCCCGCCGTGCCCTGGCCACCGCGTTGGGCGTCCGGCCGGCGGCGGTGTCGCTGCGTACCGGCGCGGCCAGCCGGGACAAGCTCTTCCTCGTCGACCGGCCCGGCCCGGCGCTGTCCGACGTCCTGCGCCGGCTGCGCGACGGATCCGCAGGGTGAGGAACGCCCGAGTCAGGCAACCGTGACGCCGGGGCTGGATATCGCGCTGCTGCTCGGCGCGGCGGTGCTGCTGGTGGCGGTCGGCGCCGTCCGGCTCTCCACCCGGCTCGGGGTGCCCAGCCTGCTCGTCTACCTGGCGCTGGGCGTGGCGATCGGCGAGTCCGGGCTGGGCATCCGCTTCGACGACGTCGAGCTGACCCGGACCCTCGGCTTCTGCGCCCTGATCGTGATCATCGCGGAGGGCGGTCTGACCGCCCGGTGGAGCACGTTGCGGCCGGTGCTCGGCCTGGCCGCCGCGCTCTCGACCGTCGGCGTGGTGGTCAGTATCGTGCTGGTCGGCGTCGCCCTGCACCTGCTGCTCGGGCTGGACTGGCGGCTGGCCCTGCTGTACGGGGCGGTGCTCTCCTCCACCGACGCGGCCGCGGTCTTCGCCACCCTGCGCCGGCTGCGCCTGCCACCCCGGCTGGTGGCCACGCTGGAGGCCGAGTCGGGCATGAACGACGCCCCGGTGGTGCTGCTGGTGGTGCTGCTGTCCCATCAGGGCTGGTCGCACCCGTGGTGGTACGAGGCCGGCCTGGTCGCCTACGAGCTGGCTGTCGGGGCCGCGGTGGGTGTCGGGGCCGGTGTCGCCGGCACCTGGGCGCTGCGCCGGGCGGCGCTGCCCTCGGCCGGGCTGTATCCCATCGCGGCGGTGGGGATCACCGTGCTGGCGTACGCGGCGGGCGCGGTGCTGCACGCCTCGGGGTTCCTCGCCGTCTACGTGGCCGGGGTGCTGCTGGGCAACGCCCGGCTGCCGCACCGGCAGGCGATCCTCGGCTTCGCCGACGGCCTGGCCTGGCTCGCCCAGATCGGCCTGTTCGTGCTGCTCGGTCTGCTGGCCTCGCCGGGCCGGCTGGACGCGGCGGTGCTGCCGGCCGTGGTCGCCGGGCTGGCGCTGGTGCTGCTGGCCCGGCCGCTGTCGGTGGTCGTGTCGGCGCTGCCGTTCCGGGTGAACCTGCGCGAGCAGGTGTTCCTGTCGTGGGCCGGGTTGCGCGGGGCGGTGCCGATCGTGCTGGCCACCATTCCGCTCTCCGAGCGGGTGCCCGGGGCGGAGCGCCTGTTCGACGCGGTCTTCGTGCTGGTCGTGATCTTCACGCTGGTGCAGACCGGAACGCTCGGGCCGCTCTCCCGCCGGCTGAGGATCACCGCGCCGGCGGAGGCCACCGAGATCCACGTCGAGACGGCTCCGCTGGAGCGGATGCGGGCCGACCTGCTCCAGTTGGAGGTGCCACCGGGTTCGCGGCTCGCCGGCGTGCACGTCGACGAGCTGCGGCTGCCGCTGGGCGCCTCGGTCACCCTGGTGCTGCGCGACGGGGTGGGGTTCGTGCCCGGTCCGGACACCCGACTGAAGACCGGCGACAGCCTGTTGATCGTGGCCACGGGTGGCGTGCGTGACGCCACCGAGCGGCGGTTGCGGGCGGTCAGCCGGCGGGGTCGGCTGGCCCGGTGGTTTGGTGAGTACGGGGATGAGGCCGACCGGTGATCTGCTAGCGTTCCTTTTGCCCCAGTTAGGCAGGGCTCGGGGCTGTTAAGCGGTGCGACGGTGCGGCACGTTGTCGGACGCCTGTACGTTCCGTATTCTTGCCAACCTCCGGAGTGCGCGGCCATCGTCGCTGCGCGCCCCTTTTCGTACATAGGGGACGCCCTGGTTGGCGCCCCCTGACCAGGCGCCGCGAACCACGCGGTGCCGCGGCCGAGGGAGCGACCCATGGCGAAGCCAGCCGACACCAGGACCGCCGGCCGCAAGCCGGTGGCGAAGGCCACCCGCAGCGCGGCGGAGACCGAGAAGATCCGGGCGGCGCTGGCGGCGCGGCGGGACGAGCTTCGCGCCGAGTACGATCAGACGCTGAGTGAGATCACCGAGCTGCAGCGCGATCGGCTGACCGACTCGGCCGGGGACGACCAGGCCGACACCGGCACCAAGACGCTCGAGCGGGAGCAGGAGATTTCCCTCGCCAACAGCATCCTGGAACGGATCACGCAGGTCGAGCGCGCCCTGGAGCGCCTCGACGAGGGTGGTTACGGCTGGTGCGAGCGGTGCGGCAACCCGATTCCGGTCGAGCGCCTCGCCGCCTTCCCGTCGGCGACCCTGTGCGTGACGTGCAAGCAGCTGGAGGAGCGGCGCTGAGGTCCGCTCCCCGGCGGCGATGAGACGGTGAGCGATCACCGCCGAGACTGTCGATGGGGAGCGCATGACCGCAGCACCGTCCGCCGAACCCGGCCGCACCGACCCGGGGGGCGACAAGCCTCGGCCCAGGGCCGTCGTGATCCTCGCCGGAGTCGCCCTGGTGGCCCTGCTGGCCGACCTGGCCACCAAGCACCTCGCGCTGGCGACGCTGACCGACCGTGAGCCGGTCCGGCTGCTCGGCGGGCTGGTCTACTTCAGCCTCACCCGCAACAGCGGCGCGGCGTGGAGCATCGGCTCGGACCACACCTGGGTCTTCCCGCTGATCACCATCGGGGTGGTCGGCTGGATCGTCTGGATGGCGCTGCGGCTGCGCTCGCTGCCCTGGGCGATCTCCCTCGGCCTGGTGCTCGGCGGCGCGCTGGGCAACCTCGTCGACCGGATCTTCCGGGCGCCCTCGCCCTTCCACGGGCACGTGGTCGACATGATCAGCCTCTTCGACCCGTACGGCCAGGTCTGGCCGGTGTTCAACCTGGCCGACAGCTCGCTGGTCTGCGGCGTGCTGCTGGCCGTGCTGCTGGAGCTGACCGGCCGCCAGCGTGACGGCCGGCGGGTCGGCCGCGACGGCGACCCGGCCGCCGCGACCGCGACCCAGACCGCCGACCAGCGGGAGCGGGCATGACCTCCGCGTTCGCCGCCGGCGGCGACCACCGCTCACTGCCCGTGCCGGACGGCCTCGACGGCATGCGACTGGACCAGGCCGTGTCCCGGCTGTTCGGGCTCTCCCGCACCGCCGCAGCGGCCCTGGTCGACGCCGGGGACGCGCTGGTGGACGGCGCCACCCGGCCCAACTCGCACAAGGTCAAGGCCGGCTCCTGGCTGGAGGTCACGCTGCCCGCGCCGGTCGCCCCGCCGACCGTGGTGCCGCAGGCGGTGCCCGGCCTGCGGGTCGTGTACGCCGACGACGACATCGTCGTGGTGGACAAGCCGGTGGGTGTGGCCGCCCACCCCAGCCCGGGCTGGACCGGCCCGACCGTGATCGGCGCGCTGGCCGCGATCGGGCACCGCATCTCCACCAGCGGCGCTGCCGAGCGGCAGGGCGTGGTGCACCGGCTCGACGTGGGCACCACCGGGATCATGGTGGTGGCCAAGAGCGAGCACGCGTACACCGCGCTGAAGCGGGCCTTCAAGTACCGCGAGGTGGACAAGGGCTACCACGCGGTGGTGCAGGGGCACCTCGACCCGCTGCGCGGGACCGTCGACGCGCCGATCGACCGGCACCCCACCCACGACTACCGCTGGGCGGTGGTGTCCGGTGGCAAGCCGAGCATCACCCACTACGAGACGCTCGAGGCGTTCCCGGCGGCGAGCCTGGTCGACGTCCGCTTGGAGACCGGCCGGACCCACCAGATCCGGGTGCACTTCTCCACCCTGCGGCACCCCTGTGTGGGCGACCTCACCTACGGAGCCGATCCCACCCTCTCGGCCCGGCTCGGGCTGGCCAGGCAGTGGCTGCACGCCCGCGAGTTGAGCTTCCTGCACCCCCGAACGGGGGACGAGGTCCGGTTCGTCAGCGACTACCCTGACGATCTGGACCGCGCGCTCCAGATCCTGCGTGACTGAGCGGCGACCGCCCGACACCGATCCGACGAGGGGATCCCGCCCGTGCGCGCCGGCGACCTGTTGCGGCAGTTGGACCAACGGCTGCTGCCGCCGCTGACCCGGGCCATGGCCCGGCTGGGCGAGCGGTCGGGGCGGTCCGGGGTGCTCACCTGGGCCGCGCTGCTCTCCTCGGCGGCGGTGCTGGGCACCGCGGTCTGGGCCGTCGACGACGCTCCGGTCGGTGACCGGACGGTGGGCGAGGTGACCCGGGTCGGGGTGGTCGACGGCGACTCCGTTCCCGGCTACCTGCGGTCCGCCGCGGCCGACCTGGCGGCGCTGCCCACGGCGGCGCCGGTGGCAGGGGAGGGGACATACGCCCTGGTCACGCTCGACGCGTACCTGCCGCCGCAGCGACTGGCGGCGGTGCTCGGCGACGTGCCGGTCTCGACGGTGTTCGGGCGGGTGCCGCTGCCCGGCCGGCAGACCGAGATCGTCAGGATTCCCGCGCTTCGCGTGCCGGACGACGTGGTCGCGGGGATGGCGGAGGTGGCCGTCCGCAAGGACACCGAGGCCGCGGACTACCGGGCGCGAGCCGCCGCGGTGGCCGGCGGCGGCGTGGACGAGCGAGAACTGCGCGAGTGGTACCGCAGCGGTGCGGCCGTCGCGGCCGCCGAGGCGGCGGCGTACCGCACCGGGTGCGCCTGCGTCTACGCGGCGGTGGTGCGGGCGGCGCCAGGGGTGCTGCGCGGCATGGCGGCCCGGCCGGCCGTGCGAGCGGTGGACCCGGCCCCGGAGGTGTACCGGCTGGACCGCGCGGTCTTCACGCCGCCACTGCCCGAGCAGCGCGACGTGGTCCGCCCGCCGGCCGACACCGAGCCGAGCACGGCGCCGGCCACGGAAGGGCCGCGGGAGTCGACGCCGGCCACGCCGGCGCCCCCGGCGCCGGTGGGCGAATCGTCGGAACCCGCACCGGTCGTGACGATTCCGTCACCCGAGCCGTCGGCCACCGAGCCGACCGAGGTGGTCCCGCCGAGCGTCACCACCTCGCCGGACGCCTCCGACGCCGGGCCCCCGACGCCCTCCCCGTCGTGATCCGCGCCGGGTGGTGTGCGTGCCGTGGTGTGGTCCGAATAGGGTTTCCTTCGTAGCCTGTCAGACGGAGATCGATGGCGCTGGGAGGACGGGCCGTGGAGGGCAGTGAGACCGGCTGGGGCCGGCCGGCCGAACCAGCGCCGAGGTGGCGGGCGTTGCTGGACCGCGCCCGGCACGGCGCCCGTGGCGCCGAGCAGGCCGAGCCCGACCGGCGGGCCGACGAGCCGCCGCCGGATTCGCTGCCGCAGCGCGCGGCACCCAACGGCTACGCCGGGCGGGCGCCGGCCATCGGGCATCCGGCCGAGCTGTCGTACGGCGCGGAGCCGGGTTACCGCGCCGAGGCGACCTACCGCGTCGACCCCGCCTACCGTGCCGAACCGGCGTACCGGCCCGAGCCGGACTACCGGGGGGAGCCGGGTTACCGGCCCGAGCCGGACTATCGGGGTGAGCCGGGTTACCGGGGTGACCCGGGCTACCGCGCCGAGCCCGGCTACCGGGCGGAGCCGGCGTACCGGGCCGAGCCGGACTACCGGGCGGAGCCGGCGTACCGGGTTGAGCCGGACTATCGGGCGGAGCCGGCGTACCGGGCCGAGCCCGAGCCCGAGCCGCCGCCCCGACGGGTCGAGCCGGTCGAGTCGCGCTACGCGCTGCTGGACAACGCCTACCGGCACGGCAGCCCGCCGGTGGAGTCCCGGTACGCGCTGCTGGAGAGCGGCTACCAGCCGGAGAC
>NZ_QGKR01000318.1 GCF_003172955.1 Micromonospora acroterricola
GTCGTGGCTGGACGCGGACGACCCGGAGCACCCCCCGGAGGCGTCCTCCCGGGAGGTGCAGAACATCCCCCTCGGGCTGGGCGCGCTGCTGCTCGGCGTGTCCGCGGTGGTCTTCGCCGCGGTGGCGACCAGCTCGATGGACGCGCTGGCCCGCCTCGGCATCCTGCTCCTCGCCACCGTGCTGATGCTGCTCGCCCCGCCGGCGCTGGCCCGTCGCGGGCTCACCTCGACCGCCGAGACGATCTCCGCGGTCGGCCTGCTGCTGGTGCCGCTGGCCGGCAACGCCCTCTGGGCGGTGGACCGGATCGGCGGCGGTGGCGCCTCCGGCGCGGTCTTCGCCGGGATGATCTTCGCGGCCACCACCGCCGTCGCGTTCGGGTACGCCCGCTGGACGGATCTGCGCACACCGCGGTTCGCCACCGTGCTCGCCGCGCAGCCGGTGCTGCCGCTGCTGGCGTACGACCGGATCACCGGCCCGGGCGGCTGGGCCCTGGTGCTGACCCTGGTGGCCCTCCTCGACCTCTGGCTGACCCGCTCCGTGGTGACGGTGGAGCGGCCCGTCCGGCAGGACCTGCCTGTCCCGACCCCGGCCACGCCGGCTGCGCCCCGGCAACGAAGCGCGGAGAGCCGGCCCGAGGGCGACCCGGAGGAGGCCGCCGAGGTGATCGACGCGTCCTCCGGGACCGCCGACACCCGGCCGATCCGCCCGGTGCCCGGGCTACGCGAGCTGATCTGGCTGCTCCACGCGGTGGCGGTCGCCGTCGCCCTGGCGTACGCGGTCACCGCCCTGCTCCGGGCGGAGACCGTGCCGGCGGCCACCGGCGCCGGGGTGGTGCTCCTGCTGGCCGCCACGGTGGGGCTGGGTGGTGCGCTGGTGCTGCGCCGGCCGCCGCTGCCCGACGTCGCGGCCGGCATCCTCACCCTGGCCGTCATCGGGACGTTCAGCCGGATCGCCTCGGTGGCGCTTCCGGGCCGGGCGTTGCTGCTGATCGCGGCGGTCATCACCGTGACCGGGCTGGCGGTGCGCGCGGTTCCCGAGGCCGCCCGCCGGGGCCCGCAGGTCGCCTCGGCGGTGGCGCTCACCGTCAGCGGGCTGGTGGTCGCCGGGGGCGCGCTGCGCGCCGGGGTGGCCCCCGTCCGGGCGGCGCTGCCCGCCTGGGGCGCCGACCTCGACCGGTACGCGGCCGAGCTGGCCGCCGCGGTCGGGCCCACCGCCTGGCAGCTCGCCGGTGCCGCGTTCCTGCTGACCATCGCCGCGGTGCTGGCCCTGCCACCGGAGATCCGGCGCGAGTTCGCGGTCGCCGGCGCGGCGCTGACCGCGCTCGCCGTGCCGGCGTCCTTCGGTCTCGGTTGGGCGTCGGCCCCCTGGCCGATGGTGCTCACCGCCGTCGGCATCGGGGTGATCGGCCTCTCCGCACGCACCACCCGGGCGGCGCTGGCGCACGCCGTCGGGGCCGCCGTGGTGGGCCTGTTCGGCGCGGGCGCCAGCCTGGCCCGGCCGCCGCTCACCGCCGCGGTCCTGCTCACCCTGTTCGCGGCCGGCGCGCTGGTCGCGCTGGCGTCCCGGGTTCGGATCGCCTCGGCCGCCGCCGACACGGTCACCGCCTGGGCCGCCGGGGGCGCCGCGTTCGCGCTGCCCGGGGCGGTCGCCGCGTTCGTGGCCGCCACCGTGCCCACCGACCCGACACCCACCCCGGCCAGCCTGCGCGAGGTGACGGTCCCGGTGCTGGCGGCGAGCTTCCTCGCGGTCTGCGTGACCCTCGGCTACGCCGCCATGGTGCAGGTGTCCCAACGGCGCATCCCGACGCCGCTGTCCGTCGGCACCGGGCTGGGCGCGCTGGTGGTCACCGCCGCCGCTTTCGGCGCGCCCGGGGCGACCGTCGCCGACGCCTGGGTCGGCGCGCTGCTGCTGGTCGCCGCGGTCCTGCTGTTCCTGGCACCGTCGATCGACGCCGGCCGCCGCTCCGACCTCACCCTGGACGGCTCCGACCTGGCCGCCGCGGCGGTCACCACCGCCCTGATCGCCACGCTGGTCCGGATCGCCGCGGTGCTCACCCCGGGCGGGCAGCTGGCGGTGGCCGCCGGCCTGGTGCTGGTGGTCGCCGTCGGGGCACGCGCCATGCCCGAGGAGTGGCGGCGCGGGCCGATCCTCGGCATCGCCGCCGGCGGTGTGCTGATCGGCGTACTCGCCGGCTGGACGGCGCTGCGCGGTGGGCTGGGCGTGCTGGCGACCCCGGGCCCGATCTGGGACGGCGACCTGAGCGGCTGGCCGGCCGCGCCGACCGGCGGCGCCACCTGGCAGGCCCCGGTCGCGCTGGCCCTGCTGGCTCTCGCCGCCGGCATCCTGCTCCCGCCGCCGTGGCGGTGGGACGTGTCCGGGGCGGCGGTGGTGCTCGCCACGATCGGCGCGCCCGCCGCGTTCGACCTGCCCTGGTGGTCGCCGGTCCTGGTCGGCGGGATGGTCGCCACCGTCTTCGGCATGGCCGCCGTTGCCACGGAGGAGGCCCGCGCCGGGCTCTCCCGTGCCACTGTGGCCGGCATCGTCGCGCTGCACGCCGCCGGCGCCGGCCTGGTCCGGCCGTGGACCACCGCGCTGGCGCTGGGCAGCATCGCGTTGATCGGCGTGGTGGTGGCGACGTTGGCCCGCGTCCTCGCCGGGCCGCAGGTGACCGACATCGAGACCGAGGGGATGCCCCCGCACCTGGTGCAGATCGGCGGTGCGGCGGCCGGTGCGGCGCTGCTCGCCCTTCCCGGCTCGGTGGCGGCGCTGGCCGCCGAGTTCGAACACTCGGCGCAGGTGGTGCTGACCGCCGCGCTGGCCGCGTCCAGCCTCGGCCTGGCCGCCGTGGCCGCCGTCCGCCGGCACGTCCCGCAGTACCTGCCCTGGGTCAGCGTGGCCGTGGTCGGCGGGGCCACGATCAGCGCGCTCGCCGCCATCCCCACCGGCCTCCCCTCGGGCGTCTACGCGGCCGCCGCCGCACTGCTGGGCGTACTGGCCGAACTGGTCCGCGCGGCCACCGTGCCACCGGCCGGCTCGGCCCAACCGGTCCGGCGCTGGGCCGTGCTGCTCGACGGCGCCCTGCGGCGGCTGCCGGACGACCCGGAACGGCGGCGGTGGCGGGTCAGCCCGTCCGCCGGCGCGCTGGCCGCGGCCGCTCTGCCGACCGCCCTGGCGCTCGCCTCGATCGCGCCCGCCCTGGTCACCGCCCTGGTCGAGCCGCACCGCACGCTGACCCGCATCTGGGAGGGCCCGCCGCCGGAACTCCTCACCCCACCGCCGGACGTGGTCGACCCGACCCACGTGCTGACCGCGCTGCTGCTCACCGCGACCGCGGCGCTGGCCGCCACCGGGTTCAGCGGCGGGCGGCGCTCGCGGGCCGTGCCGGTGGTGCTGCCCGGCGCCGCCGTCACGCTGCTGATCGCGCCCATCGCGCTCGGCAGGGGTTGGCCGTCGAGCGCCCTCGCCGCGCTCTCCGTCTTCACCATCTCGATGCTCGGCCTCGCGCTGACCCCGCCACCACCACTGGTCGAGCGGGCCCGCTCGCTGCGGCTGGCCCGGGTGCTGGTGTTCGTCATCGGCATGGCGGCCGGCGGCGCCGGGCTCGCCGGCAGCCTGGCCACCCGGGAGCTGACCCTGTTCACCCTCGGCGGCGCGGTCGGCGTGGGCGCGGTGGCGGCCCTGTACGGCACCACCCAGCGCGCCCGCATCCTCGGCTGGCTCTTCGCCTCGCTGATGGCGCAACTCTTCGTGCTCACCGCGGGTCTGGTGGCCGGGCTGGCCGCGGTCTGGTCCGCGTTCGGGGTGCTCGCGGTCGGAGCGGCCCTGCAGGTGTTCGCGGCGACCCTGCCCCGGCTGCGGCGCCCGGAGGCACAGCGCGAGGCCGCGACCGTGGAGTGGAGCGGGTACGCGGCGGCGCTCATCGCGCTGGCCCTCGCCTTCGACTCGCCCCGGCACATCGCCGCCCTGCTGGCCGCCTGGGGCGCGGTCCTCGGGGTGGCGGCCACCCGGCCCGGCCGCCGGCCCGTGGAGCGCCGGATCCTGTTCTGGGCCGTGGTGGCCTGCGAGATCACCGCCTGGTGGATCCTGATGCGGGTCGCCGACGTGGCGCTGCCCGAGGCGTACACGCTGCCGTTCGCCGCGCTGGCGCTGCTGGTCGGTGTGCTGGAGCTGCGCCACCGATCGGACATGAGCAGCTGGGTCGCGTACGGGCCGGCGCTCGTCGCCGCGTTCGTGCCGACCCTGGCGATCGTGCTCGCCACCGAGTCCAGCACGCTGCGGCAGATGCTGCTGCTGCTCGGCGCGGTGGCGGTGTTGATCTTCGGCTCGTCCAGCCGGCAGCAGGCGCCGGTGATCGTCGGCGCGTCCGTCACCGCGATCACCGCGATCCACGCGCTGTTCAGCCTGGGCCCGTGGCTGGCACTGATCCCGGTGGGCATCCTGCTGCTGGTGCTCGGCGCCAGCAACGAGCGCCGCCGACGCGCCCAGGAACGCCTTCAGACCGCCCTACGCGGCATGAGATAAGGCGGACGGTCCGTGCGGCCAGAGCGAGTGGGCACGGCGAGCGGGCCGGGTTCGTGCGCCGGGTGCGGTGAGCGGGCCGACCCACCATCCCGCGAGGCCAGGACGACCGCACGCCGCGAGATCCACCCGACAGGGAAGGTGCGCGCAGAGTCCAGGTGACCAGCGGAGTGAGGGGTTTGGGGGTCGCCGGAAGCCCTTCGCCGGGAGGGCGGGTCAGGTCAGGGTGGCGTGGAGGGCGGCTTCCTTGGTGGCTACCAGCTCCTCCAGGTCCTGCTGGTAGCTCGTCATCCTGGCGCGCAGTTGCTCGTCGGCCGCGCCGAGGATCCGCACGGCGAGCAGGCCGGCGTTGCGGGCGTTGCCGATCGAGACGGTGGCCACCGGGATCCCGGCCGGCATCTGGACGATGGACAGCAGCGAGTCCATGCCGTCGAGGTGCTTCAGCGGCACCGGCACGCCGATCACCGGCAGCGGGGTCACCGAGGCGACCATGCCCGGCAGCGCGGCGGCACCGCCGGCACCAGCGATGATCACCTTCAGGCCACGGTCGGCGGCGTCGCGGCCGTACTCGATCATGGCGACCGGGGTGCGGTGCGCCGAGATCACCCGGACCTCGTACGGCACCCCGAAGTCGTCCAGCACCTCCGCCGCCGCCCGCATGGTCGGCCAGTCCGAGTCACTGCCCATGATCAGCCCGACCGTGCTCACTGCGACTCCCCTTCGTTCGCGGCTCCGAGGCCCGGAAGCACGCCCCGCGCGTTCACTCGTGCCCCTCGCGCAGCCAGCGCACCGCCCGCGCGGCCCGCGCCCGTACGTCGTCCAGGTCGTCGCCGAGCACCGTGACGTGCCCGATCTTGCGGCCGGGTCGCACCTGCTTGCCGTAGAGGTGCACCTTCGCCCCCGGCTCTGCGGCGAAGAGGTGGTGCAGCCGCTCGTCGATCGACATCCCGCCCGGCTCGCCGCCGAGCACGTTCGCCATCACCACCACCGGTGCGGCGAGCGTCGTGTCGCCCATCGGGTAGTCCAGCACCGCCCGCAGGTGCTGCTCGAACTGGGAGGTCCGGGCGCCCTCGATGGTCCAGTGGCCGGAGTTGTGCGGGCGCATCGCCAGCTCGTTGACCACGATCGCGGGCCGGCCGGCCGCGTCGCGCACCTCGAAGAGTTCCACGGCGAGCAGGCCGACCACGCCGAGCGCGGTGGCCAGGTCGATGGCGAGCTGCTGGGCGGCGACCGCCAGCTCCTCGTCCAGGTCGGGCGACGGGGCCAGCACCTCCACACAGATGCCGTCCCGCTGCACGGTCTCGACGACCGGGTACGCGGCCACCTGGCCGAACGGCGAGCGGGCCACCTGCACCGCCAGCTCGCGGCGCAGCGGCACCCGCTCCTCGACGATCAGGCGGGTGCCACCGGCGAGCAGCGTCCGGGCCAGCTCGGTGGCCTGGACGGCGTCGTCGACCAGCCAGACCCCCCGGCCGTCGTAGCCACCCCGGGCCGCCTTGAGCACCACCGGCCAGCCGACCTGCTCGCCGAAGCCGACCAGGTCGGCGGTCTCGCCGACCGGCCGCCATCTCGGGTTGGGCGCGCCCAGCTCGGCCAGGCGTTCCCGCATGACCTGCTTGTCCTGGGCGTGCAGCAGCGCGTCCGCCGGCGGGTGCAGGGTGACGCCCTCGGCCGCCAGCGTGCGAATGTGCTCGGTCGGCACGTGCTCGTGGTCGAACGTGACCACGTCGCAGCTCTTGGCGAAGGTGCGCAGTGCGGCCAGGTCGGTGTGGTCGCCGTACTGGACGTCGGCGGCGACCAGCGCCGCGCCGTCGTCGGGGGCGGCCGCGAGCACGCGCAGTGACTGGCCGAGGGCGATCGCGGCCTGGTGGGTCATCCGGGCCAGCTGGCCACCACCCACCATGCCGACAACAGGCAGACCGGTACGGGAATCCATAGCGCGGCCAGCCTATCCGGGCCGCCGACGTGGCCGCCGGGAGGGCCGGCGCTCACGCCGTCGACCGGTCCCGGCCACCACGGGCCGCCCCTCGGCGCCCGGGCAGGGCGCTACAGCGGGCAACCACCGAGGTGGGCGGCGTGCGCCTGCACGGGGCAACCACCGAGGCGGGCGGCGTGCGCCTGCACGGGGCAGCCACCGAGGCGGACCGGCGCGGGCGCTCACCTCAGCTCGGCGACCAGCTCCTCGACCGAGGTGACCGGGCGCTGGCAGACGAAGCCCCGGCAGACGTACGCGGCGGACCGCCCGTCGACCAGCGGCCGGTCGGCGAGCAGCGGCACCCCGGGCTGGTCCGGGCGGCCGGCGACCAGCACCGCGCCGGGCGGGGCGTGCCGCCGGGCCGCCGCCACCAGCGGGTCGCCGACCGGGTCGTCGGTCACCACGGCGATCTCGTACGGCCCGGAGAGCAGCGCCTCGCCGACCGTGGCCGCGTACCCGGTGAACCGGGCGTGCTGCCCGACGATCGGCGCGACCGTGCCGAGCGCCACCTCGGCGGCCTCCCGGTAGCGTGTCTCCCCGGTCAGCGCCGCGTACGCGACCAGCCCGGCGACCAGCGCCGACCGGCCGGACGGGGTGGCGTTGTCGGTCGGGTCGGCCGGCCGGGTGACCAGCTGCTCCGCGTCGTCGGCCGTGTCGTAGAAGGCGCCCCCGGAAGCGGCGAAGTGCTCCAGCGCGGTGTCCAGCAGCCCGCCGGCCAGGGTGAGCCAGCGGCCCTCGCCGGTGAGTTGGTGCAGCGCGCAGAACGCCTCGGCCACGCAGCCGTAGTCCTCCAGCACACCCGCCGGCTCACCGACCACGCCGTTCCGGGAGACCCGGCGCAACCGGCCGTCCACCAGGTGCACGGTGGCCAGGTGCTCGGCGGTGTCGCGCATCGCGCCGTCGGCGACGATGGTCACGCCCTCCATGACGTTGGCGTCCTCGTCCTGCGGCGACGCGTACAGCGCGGCGACCTGGAGGAACTCGACGATGCCGGTGATCGCCAGGCCGTTCCAGGCGGCCACCACCTTGTCGTCACGGGCCGGCTGTGGACGGCTGTCCCGGGCCGTGAGCAGCCGTCCCACCACCTGCTGCCAGCGGGCCCGGATCTCGGGTGCCACGTCGTCGACGTCCCGGGCGAGCCGCAGCACGCTCGTGCCGTGTTCGAAGGTGCCCGCCTCGGTCACGCCGAACAGGTCGGCCGCCCACCGGCCGTCCTCCTCGCCCAGCACCTCGACGAGTTGGGTGGGCGTCCAGGCGTAGGTGAGCCCCTCGACGCCCTCGGTGTCGGCGTCCAGCGCGGACGCGAAGCCCTCCCCCGGCCGGTGCAGCTCGTCGGCGAGGAACCGGGCGGTGTCCCGGGCGACCCGGCGGGCGAGCGGGTCGCCGGTCAGCCGCCAGAGCTGGCTGTAGACCCGGAGCAGCAGCGCGTTGTCGTAGAGCATCTTCTCGAAGTGCGGCACCGTCCAGTGCGCGTCGACGGAGTAGCGGGCGAAACCTCCCGCGAGCTGGTCGTAGATGCCGCCTCGGGCCATCGCCTCGGCCGTGTGCCGGACGATCTCCAGGCTGCGCGGGTCGCCGGTGCGTTGGTGGTGGCGCAGCAGGAAGAGCAGGTTCATGTGCGGTGGGAACTTCGGGGCGCCTCCGAAGCCGGCGTTCCTCGCGTCGTACTCGTTGGCCAGCGTGGCGGCCGCGGCGTCGAGCAGCGGGGCGTCCAGCGGCGCGGTGGGACCGCCGACGGCCTGGGCGCCGCCGATCGCCTCGACCACCGCGGCGCCCTGGCGCACCACCGCCTCGCGCTGGTCCCGCCAGGCGGCGGCGACCGACTGGAGCAACTGCACGAAGTTCGGCCGCGGGAAGTAGGTGCCGCAGAAGAACGGGGTGCCGTCCGGGGTGGCGAAGACGGTCATCGGCCAGCCGCCCTGCCCGGTCATCGCCTGGGTGGCGGTCATGTAGACGGCGTCGACGTCCGGTCGCTCCTCCCGGTCCACCTTGATCGACACGAAGTCGTCGTTCATCAGGGCGCCGACCTGCTCGTTCTCGAACGACTCGTGGGCCATCACGTGGCACCAGTGACAGGCGGCGTAACCCACCGAGATGAGCACCGGCACGTCCCGCCGCTTCGCCTCGGCGAACGCCTCGTCGCACCACGGCCACCAGTCGACCGGATTGTCGGCGTGCTGGAGGAGGTACGGACTGGTGGCGCCGGCGAGTCGGTTCACCCGACGACCATAACCACCCCCGGCCCGTCCCGCCCGGTGGTCACCGGTCCGCGGTCCCGGTCCGGGTCCCGGGGCCCGGACCGGGACCGGATCAGCTCCGCTTCAGCCTGACCGTGGCCGTGTCGGAGTCGCTGACGAAGATGTCGTACGTCGTGTCGTAGGAGAGGGCGTTGGCGGTCACCGCCACGTCGCCCCGCCGGAACGGGGTGGCGCTGAACGAGGGTGAACTCGACGTCCAGGCGATCGGGGCGCCGGGGGTGCACGCGACCTCCGCCCGCACGATGCCCTCGGCGAGCTGCCCGTGCCCTGCCTGCCTGAGCTGGCCCTCCACGTAGACCGTGGCCGGTGCGGTGCAGGTCACCGTGCCGCGCACCGTCGCCTCGCCGGTCCCGGTGTCGATGGTGCCCGAGGCGGCCACCTCCACGCCGACGGCGAGCACCGGCGGCGCCGGCGGGTTGGCGACGTGCACCTCACCGCGGGCCGAGCCCGTGCTGTAGTTGCAGCGCTGCTCGAACGTGGCGTCGAACCGCTCCAGGTAGCCGTAGGGGCCCCAGGAGATGTCGGTGACGGTGAAGGAGCCCGTCTGCCCGTACGAACAGATCCGGTCGTTGCCGCTCAGCGCGATCCCCGGCAGAGGGCTCTCGTAGGTGTTCCCGGTGGCGCCCGTGTAGGTGCCCACGGCCAGGGACTGACCGACCGGCGCGCTCAGGTCGATGGTCCAGGGGCCGGCGGGCGGGTCGAAGACCTGGACGGTGAGGTGGTTGGCCGTGCCCCATACGTTGAAGCCGTCCCCGCTCGCCGTGGCGAACGAGTAGCTCCGGCCCTCGGTGACCGGGTCGTCCGCGTCACCGGTCACCGTCAGCGAGGCGGACTGGGGTGCCTTGGCCTGCACGGGTGGAGCCGCGACCAGCGCGCCGAGCGCAGCGGCGGTCAGCGCGAGCGTCGCCGCGAGGATGGGACGTTTTCGGGAGAGTCGCATGCTGCCCCTTCGACAGGTGGACGTGTCGGCTGCGGAGATCCACACATCTGCGCAGCTCAATCGACTCTAGGGGCTCGGCCGGTGATTGACTGCCCCGTCCGGGAGCGACCAGGGTCAGGAAGCGCCGTCGGCGCGGAGCCGGAAGACGTTCGACTCCGCCGAGTCGCGCAGCGACCCGAGCACCGCCCCGATCTTGTCCGCGGGCATCGGCTTGAAGAAGTGGTATCCCTGCGCGGAGGTACAGCCCAGCTCGGCCAGGGCCAACCGCTGCTCGGCGGTCTCCACCCCCTCGGCCACCACCCGCAGCCCCAGCTCGTGGGCGAGGCCCACGGTGGTGCGCACGATGGCCGCCGCCTCCGGCGAGTCCGCCATCCGGATCACGAACGAGCGGTCGACCTTCAACTCGTCCACCGCGATGCGGGTCAGGAAGGTCAGCGAGGAGAACCCGGTGCCGAAGTCGTCCACCGCGAGCTGCACACCCATCGAGCGAAGCGTGGCCAGCACCTCGTCGATGACCTCCAGCTCGCTCATCACCACCGTCTCGGTGATCTCCAGGACGAGCCGGCGTGGCGGCACCTGGTGCCGGCGCAGCGCGTCGGCGATCTCCGCCGGCAGCCGGGGGTCGAGCAGGCTGCGCGCCGACAGGTTGACGGAGATCGGGACGTCCAGCCCCTCCCGGGCCCAGTCGGCGGCCACGCCGAGCGCCTTGTCCAGCACGTACCGGGTGAAGGTCCCGAGCTGCTCGCTGTTCTCCACCGGGCGGATGAAGTCGGCCGGGCCCAGCCAGCCGCGCCGGGGATGCCGCCACCGGATCAACGCCTCGACGCCGGTGGGCGCACCGGTGGCCAGGTCGACCGCCGGCTGCAACGCCAGCACCAGCTGGTCGTCGACCTTCAGCGCCTCGCGCAGCTCGGCCAGCAGGGCGAGCTGGTCGGTGCTGGCCGCGTCGCGGGCGCTGTCGTACGCGGCGACACTGCCGCCACCCTCCTTGGCCTGGTACATCGCGATGTCGGCGCGACGCAGCAGCTCGGTCAGGTCGGCGGTGCCGGCGTCGGCCACGACCACACCGACGGAGACCTCGATCGACATCCGTACCCCGGCCACCTCGGTCGGCGCGGCCAGCCGTTCGGCGATCTCCCGGGCTTGGCGCAGCGCGTGCGCCATCGGGGCGGCCCGGTCACCGAGCACCGGCACCGAGGTGAGCAGCAGCGCGAACTCGTCGCCACCGAGCCGGCCGAGCAGGTCGCCGGGGCGGACCAACGCGCTGAGCCGGTTCGCGGTCAGCCGCAGCAGCTGGTCGCCGGCGGCGTGCCCGAGGGTGTCGTTGACCTCCTTGAACTGGTTGATGTCCAGCAGCAGCAACGCCACCGGGTGATCGTGCGCGAGCTGCCGCAGCGACTGGTCGCCCTTGCTGAGCATGGCCGCCCGGTTGGCCAGCCCGGTGAGCGGGTCGTGGACCGCCTCGTACGACGACCGGGCGGTGACCAGCCGCAGCTCGCGGTGGGTCGCGGCGTCGTGCAGCGCGGCGGCTAGCGCGTCGCCGAACGCGGCCACCGCGTCGCGTTCCCGGGCGGTGGGCGGAGCGGAGCGGGGGAACCGGACCCGCAGCCGGCCGACCGGAGCGGCGCCCACCGACAGCGAACGGACCAGCTCGTGCTCGTCGGGTTCCGACCCGTCCGGCGGGCCCACCTCCCGGTCGACCAACTGGCCGCCGGCGTCACCCCGGTAGCGACGCCACCGGCCGTCGGCGCGGGCCACGTCCACGTCGACCAGCTCGGCGTTGAACAGCGTCAGCGCGCCGGTCACCGCCGCGCTGGCGACGCCCCGCTCGTCGAGCTGGTTGAGGGCCGCGGTGGCCTCGGCGAAGGCTCGCCACGTCCGGCGTTCCTGGTCGGCGCGCAGCCGGAAGCGGTAGGTCTGCTGGAGCAGCCACAGCAACGGCGGGAGCAGCAGCAGCCAGCGCGCGTCCAGCTCCAGCAACGCGACCACCACCAGGCCGACCGCCACGTTGCCGACGAACATCAGCAGCTTGCCGCGCAGCGCGGCGAGCAGCGGCGGCCCGATCGGCAGCCCGTGCCGCAGGCCCAACGTCACCCCGCTGAGCCAGGCGGTCACCAGGAGGTACGTCACCGAGCCCACGATCACGGCCAACGCCAGCATCGGGGTGGGCCGGGCGAGCAGCGGATGCCCCAGCGCGGTTGCCACGGACACGGCCAGCGCCGCCGCGGCGGCCAGCGACGCGGCGATCCGGACGATCTCCAGCACGGGACGGCGGTCGTTGTGCAGCGAGAGCACCGTCCAGGCCAGCCCGGCGCCGAGCAGGGTGGCCGACGGCAGCCAGCCGGCCGGGGCCAGGTAGAGACAGACGATCAACGCCGCCTCGCCCCAGGTGATGCTGACCATGCCGGCTGCCGAGCGGAACCGCAGCCGGGCGAACTGGGCGACGGCGACGACCGCGACGGCGATGCCGAAGCGCGCCGGACCGCCCAGCGGGTCGTCGGACGGCAACCTCGCCGGGAGGGCCAGCCCCACCCCGGCGGCGACGAGGGCGGTCAGCGTCACGGCGGCGGTGAGGACGAGCAACCGGGCAGGTGTGCCGCGCACCCCGAGCCGGTCGAACGGCTCGGCGGCCGGACCGGAGGTCATCGACCTCCCCCGTCAGCCGACCGACCGACGACGATACGGCGGGCGGCCGGTGCTGTGACGGTCATCGGCGCCCCCTCCCGCGCACGGCTCGGGGACTTTTGGTCCCCCCGGCGGAAGGCTAAGCCAAACCGGGTGGTCGCAACAGGGGGCGACCACCCGGTTCGACGTGAATCATGCGCGGACTACCCGTTCCGGTGCTGCTGGTGCCCATTGGGAGCGGGCGTGGAGGAATCACGCGCTCCGGTCCCGTCTGTCGGATCGACGACTGCCCCTTCGGCCCTGGTCGGGTCGGTCGGCTGCGTCTGCTGCGGGAACCGGTCGGGCAACCGGCGCAGCCGGGCGTTCATGTTGCGGATCAGCAGGATGGTCGCGGTGGCCAGCACCAGGATGAGGAAGAGACCCATCGGACCGGCCAGGCCACCCGTGCGGGTGTCCCCGAAGTTGTTCTCCGCGAGCACCTGGGAAGCGGTCAGCATGGCGTTCCTCCGATGTGCGACTGCCTACCAGGGTAGCTCCGCGCGGAATCAGCGCGCGTGCGCCGTCTCCCGCACTCCCGCGAAGAGGTCGGACTCGGGCATCGGGCTGTCGACCATCGAACGGGCCAGCTCGAAGTCCTCCGTCGGCCAGGCGCGCCGCTGCAGCTCCATGGGCACGTGGAACCAGAAGCCGTCCGGGTCGACCTGGGTGGCGTGGGCGCGCAGGGCGTCGTCGCGGACCGGGAAGTATTCGGCGCACTCCACGCGGGTGGTGATGCGCGGGCCCTTGTCGGGCCGCTCCTCCCAGCGCTTGAGCCACTCCTCGTAGGGCGATTCGAGGCCGGCCGCGAGCATGCCCTCGTGCAGCGCCATGATCTTGGCCTTGGAGAAGCCGATGTCGTAGTAGAGCTTCAGCGGCTGCCACGGGGCGCCCAGCTCCGGGTAGCGCTCCGGGTCGCCGGCGGCCTCGAACGCGGCCACGCTCACCCTGTGGCACATGATGTGGTCGGGGTGCGGGTAGCCCCCCTCCTCGTCGTACGTGGTGACGACGTGCGGGCGGAACTCGCGCATGAGCCGCACCAGCGGGCCGGCGGCCACCTCGACGTCCTGGAGGGCGAAGCAGCCCTCGGGCAGCGGCGGCAGCGGGTCGCCCTCGGGCAGCCCCGAGTCGACGAAGCCGAGCCAGGCCTGCTCGACGCCGAGGATCGCCCGGGCGGCGTCCATCTCGGCACGCCGGATGTCGGCGATGTTGGCCCACACGTCGGGCCGGTCGAGCTTGGGGTTGAGCACGCTGCCGCGCTCACCGCCGGTGCACGTCACGACCAGGACGTCCACCCCCTCGGCGACGTACTTCGCCATGGTCGCCGCGCCCTTGCTCGACTCGTCGTCCGGATGGGCGTGGACGGCCATGAGACGCAGTTGCTCTGCCAACTTCGGCGCTCCTCGTCTGTGCCGGACGGTGGACCCGACCGGGCTCGACCGGCTGACCTGCCGGGATCCTCCGCACCCCGTCGCCGGTTGGCGCCACGGGGCCCGACCTGCCGTTCCTGCCGTCGGGCCGGGCTGGGAGGATGGACTCTGTCATTCTTGCCGATGCCGCCGACAACAACGCCAGGAGATACCCGCCGGTGACCGAGACGCACGCCACAATTTCACCGGGTGCGCCAGTTTTTCCGGCTGGCCGCTACGGCCGGCGCCGGGCGCCCGGCGGACGGGGCCGCCGCACGCTGCTGGCCGCGCTGGCGCTCGTGGCGCTGCTGGGAACGCTGACCCTGATCTCGTTCCGGCTGTACCAGCAGTACGGCGACCCGGTCTACGACGCCCAGGTAATCACCTACACGGACATCACGGACAACCAGGTGCTGCTCGAGTTCCGGGTGACCGTACCTCCGGGCGGATCGGCGGTCTGCGCGCTGCGTGCCCGCGACCGGGCCGGCGCCGAGGTGGCCCGCGAGGAGGTCACGGTGACCGCCGGGCCGGGCGACCGGCACGTCACCACCCGGCACCGCCTGGCGACGACCGCGCGGCCGTTCATCGGCGAGGTGCTGCGCTGCCGAGCCCCGGCCTGACCTGCGGGAACGCACCGCGGCAGACCGCCGCGGAGGTCCCGTGGGGGCACCTACTCGCGGTGTCGGATGCGGACACCAGCGGTGATCACCGACACCCTGTGTCGTACCGCACTGGTAACTTGGTAGTTCACCTGTCAGCCAGCCACGCACAACTGAGGAGAACGCCTGTGTCCACTGGCAACGAGGCGCCCGCAACCTGGCTGTCCCAGGACGCGTACGACCGCCTCCAGGCGGAGCTCGACGAGCACATCGCCAACCGCCCGGCGATCGCCGCGGAGATCAACGCGCGGCGAGAGGAGGGCGACCTGCGGGAGAACGGCGGCTACCACGCCGCGCGCGAGGAGCAGGGCAAGGCCGAGGGCCGCATCCGCTACCTGCAGGAGCTGCTGCGCACCGCCAAGGTCGGCGAGGCGCCGACGGCGGACGTGGTGTCGCCCGGCATGGTGGTGACGATCTACTTCGACGACGACACCGAGGACACCGAGACCTTCCTGCTCGGCTCCCGGGAGATCGCGTCCACCACCGACCTGACCGTCTACAGCCCCGAGTCGGCGCTGGGCAAGGCGATCCTGGGCGGTCGGCCCGGCCAGACCTGCACCTACACGGCGCCGAGCGGCGCCGACATCAAGGTGACCGTGGTCGGCTTCGAGCCGTTCTCCGGCTGACCGCGGCCGGCGCACCACCTCTCAGGCGCACCGCCGTCGAGGCGTGACACCTGCGCGTGTCACGCCTCGGCGGCGAAGACCACCTGATAGCCGCTGGCCCGCAGGGCACTGATCAGCGTGTCCGAGTGCTCCACGCCCCGGGTCTCCACCGACAGCGCCACCTCCACCTCACCGAGGCTCAGGTGCGGGTTGGCCCGCTGGTGTTCCACGTCCACCACGTTGGCCCGGTGCTCGGCGATCTGGCTGAGCAGCGAGGCGAGCTGCCCGGGCCGGTCCGAGCAGCGCACCGTCACCCGCAGGTAGCGACCCGCGGCGGCCAGACCGTGCTCGATCACCCGCATCATCAGCAGCGGGTCGATGTTGCCGCCGGAGAGCACCGCGACCACCGGGGTCTCCACCTCCACGACACCGGCCAGCAGCGCGGCCACGCCGACCGCGCCGGCCGGCTCGACCACCTGCTTGCCGCGCTCCAGCAGCATCAGCAGAGCCCGGGAGATGTCCTCCTCGGAGACCGTGACGATCTGGTCGACCAGCTTGCGGACGTGGTTGAAGGTGATCTCCCCCGGCCGGCCGACCGCGATGCCGTCCGCGATGGTGGAGAAGGCGGGCAACCGGACCGGCTCCCCGGCCACCAGGGAGGGCGGGAAGGCCGCCGCCCCGGCCGCCTGCACACCGATGATCCGGACGTCCGGTCGCAGGGCCTTGGCGGCCACCGCCATGCCCGAGATCAGACCGCCACCACCCACGCCGGTGATGATGGTCCGCACGTCCGGGCACTGTTCGAGGATCTCCAGCGCCACCGTGCCCTGGCCGGCGATCACATCCGGGTGGTCGAACGGGTGGATCAGCACCGCGCCGGTGCGCTCGGCGTACGTGTGCGCGGCGACCAACGCCTCGTCGACCGTGTTGCCGGCCAACTCGACCTGCGCGCCGTACCCCTTGGTGGCGGCCACCTTCGGCAGCGGCGCGTTGACCGGCATGAAGACCGTGGCGTGGGTGCCCACCAGGCCGGCGGCCAGCGCCACGCCCTGCGCGTGGTTGCCCGCGCTCGCCGCGACCACGCCGCGCTCCCGCTCCGCCGCCGACAGCCGGGAGATCCGCACGTACGCGCCGCGGACCTTGTACGAGCCGGCCCGCTGCACGTTCTCGCACTTCAGCCAGGTCGGCCCGCCCAGTGCCGCGCTCAGCGGCCGGGAGGGCTCCAGCGGGGTGGTCCGGGTGACGCCGGCGAGCAGTTCCCGTGCGGCCCGCACGTCGTCGAGACCCACCAGTTCCGTCATGCCCCGATCGTGCCACCCGCTCCCGGCACCCCCTGCGGCGACACCGGGGTCGCCACGGCGCACGCCGTGGACGGTCATGCGGTGGCCGGCGTCCCCGTTCCGACGCGGGGGTAGCCGGGGGCGTGCCGGGACCACGGGGCGGCCATCTCGAACTGGCCCGCGACGCCGAGCAGGAGCAGCTCCGAGCCGGGCGGACCGACCAGCTGCACGGCGACGGGCAGCCCGTCCGGGCGGCGACCCACCGGCACCACGATCGCCGGCAGGCCGGCGATGTTCCACGGGGCCGCGTACGGCGCGTACCGGATGTTCGCCGTCATGTTGGCCCGCCAGGACCGGTCGGCCCAGCGCGCGGCCTCGGGCGGCACGCTGGCCAGCGCCGGGGTGAGCAGCAGGTCGACGGAGTGGTCGGTGAAGAAGTCGGTCGAGCGCTGCCGCCAGGCGGCCCGGTCGGCCTCCCGGACGTAGCCGCGGCGCTGCGCCCACTCGCCCAGCGCCACGTGCCGCCGGGTACGCCGTTGCAGGTCGCGCCGGTCCAGCCCGGCGGCCCGGACGTCGGCGGCAGCGGCGGCGAACCAGGTGGCGATGCCCTGCAGGCCGAGCGAGGTGGGATAGACCGGGTCGGCCGGCACGGTGTCGTGCCCGGCGGCGGCGAGCAGCCGGCCGGCGGCGGCGACCGCGTCCCGGTTGGGCGCGTCCGGCGAGACACCCCGCACCGGGGAGCGCAGCGAGACGCCCACCCGCAGCCGCTGCGGCGGCACCAGCTTCTCCGGTCGCCGACCGGCGAGCACCGAGAAGCCGGCCGCCGCGTCGGCCACCGTGGTGGTCAACATGCCGTGCTCGGTGAGGCCGAACCAGTCGTCCGCGCCGAGCTGGCAGGGGACCACGCCCCGGCCGGGCTTGAGCCCGACCAGACCACAGCAGGCCGCCGGGATCCGGATCGAGCCGAGGCCGTCGTTGCCGTGCGCGATCGGCACCAGCCCGGCGGCCACCGCGGCGGCGGCGCCGCCGGAGGAACCGCCGGGGGTACGCGCCCTGTCCCACGGATTCCGGGTCACCGCGCTGCTGTCGTCGGTCAGCGCCCACAGCCCCAGCTCGGGCATCCGGGTCACGCCGAGGATCACCGCACCGGCGCCGCGCAGGCGGCGGACCACCTCGTGGTCGGCCTCCGCGACGACGGTGCGTACGGCGGCCGACCCGTTCCAGGTGGGCAGGCCGGCGACAGGCGTGTTCTCCTTCACCGCTATCGGCACCCCGGCCAGCGGCAGGTTGGCGAGGTCCTCCTGCTCGTCGACCTTCTCCGCCTCGGTGATCGCCTCGCCGCCGCGCACGGCGCGGAACGCGGCCAGCTCGCCGTCGGCGCGCGCGATGTGTTCGAGGTGGTCGGCGACGACCTGGGTGGCCGAGATGTCGCCCCTGCGTACGCCCCGGGCGATCTGCTTGGCGGTCGCCCCGACCCAGGTCGCCATGATGTCCTGCACGGCCATCCTCCCCAGCGGTCAGCCCAGTGCCTGCTCCAGATCGGCGAGCAGGTCGTCGACCGTCTCGATGCCGACAGACAGTCGCACGAGATCGCCGGGAACTTCAAGCGGCGAGCCGGCAGCACTTGCGTGTGTCATCCGACCCGGGTGCTCGATCAGGGACTCCACCCCGCCCAGCGACTCGGCGAGCACGAAGAGCTTGGCCCGGTTGCAGATCTCCACCGCGTGGTCCTCGCCGCCGGCCGCCCGGAAGGAGATCATCCCGCCGAACCGGCGCATCTGCTTGGCGGCCACCTCGTGACCGGGGTGCGAGGGCAGACCCGGGTAGAGCACCTGGGCCACCTTGGCGTGCCCCTCCAGGTATCCGGCGAGGCGCTCGGCGTTGTCGCAGTGCCGGTCCATCCGGACCCCGAGGGTCTTGATGCCGCGCAGGGTGAGCCAGGCGTCGAACGGCCCGTTGATCGCGCCCATGGCGTTCTGGTGGTAGCGCAGCTCCTCGCCGAGCGCGGCGTCGGCGACGACGAGCGCGCCACCCACCACGTCGGAGTGCCCGCCGATGTACTTGGTGGTGGAGTGCACCACCACGTCCGCGCCGTGCGCGATCGGCTGCTGGAGGTAGGGCGAGGCGAAGGTGTTGTCGACCACCAGCAGCGCGCCCGCGTCGTGCGCCACGCCGGCCAGGGCCGCGATGTCGGCGATGCCGAGCAGCGGATTGGTCGGGGTCTCCACCCAGACGATCTTCGTACGGCCCGGTTGCACGGCGGCTCGGACGGCGGCCGGGTCGGAGACCTTGGCCGGGCTGAACTCCAGACCCCACCGCTGGGCGACCCGGGCGAAGAGCCGGTACGTGCCGCCGTACGCGTCGTCCGGGATCACCACGTGGTCGCCGGGCTGGCAGACGGCCCGCAGCAGGGTGTCCTCGGCCGCCAGGCCGCTGGCGAAGGCGAGCCCGACCGGCCCGCCCTCGAGCGCGGCCAGGCACTCCTGGAGCGCGTCGCGGGTCGGGTTGCCGGAACGGCTGTACTCGTACCCCAGCCGGGGCGCTCCGACGGCGTCCTGGGCGTACGTGCTGGTCTGGTAGATCGGTGGGATCACCGCGCCGGTGCGGGCCTCAGGGTCCTGACCGGCGTGGATGGCGAGCGTCTCGAAGCCGTGGTTCATTCTGGTGAGGCTAGTGCCCCGCCCGGCGGTGTGGGGCGTGGCCGGCCAGCGGGCATAGCCTGGGCCGATGAGCGGGTGCGTCTTCTGCGCGATCGTGGCCGGCGAGGTGCCGGCGTTCCGGGTGACCGACGAGCCGGACGGGGTGGCGTTCCTGGACACCCGACCGGTCTTCGCGGGGCACGTGCTGGTGGTCCCCCGCGTGCACCTGGTGACCCTCGCCGAACTGCCGGCGGACCTGCTGCCGGGCTACTTCGCGCTGGTCCAGCGGATCGCGGTGGCGGTGGAGACCGGTTTGGGCGCCGGTGGGACGTTCGTGGCGATGAACAACAAGGTGTCGCAGTCCGTGCCGCACCTGCACACCCACGTGGTGCCCCGGACCAGGGGGGACGGGCTGCGCGGGTTCTTCTGGCCACGTACCCGCTATCCGGGCGATCAGGACGCCCGGGACATCGCGGCCCGGGTGGCCGGCGCGCTGCCACCCCCGCCACGGCCCACGGCCTGACTGCCGTCCGGGCGGGTAAGGAACGTGGGCCCGCCGGCGTTGCATGCGGCAGAGGTACGAGAGGAGTTCCATCGTGTTCCTTCGCCAGTCCAAGGCTGAGCTGCCCACCCCTGACCAGGCCCTGCCGGGCCGCCCGATCGCGATGCCGGTCGCCGACCGGCACGAGGTGCTGGGCACCCCGCTGAAGGGCCCCTACCCGGAGGGCCTCCAGGTCGCCGTCTTCGGCATGGGCTGTTTCTGGGGCGCCGAGCGGCTGTTCTGGACGCTGCCGGGGGTGTTCACCACCTCCGCCGGCTACGCGGGTGGCATCACCAAGAACCCGACGTACGAGGAGACCTGCTCCGGCCGCACCGGGCACGCCGAGGTCGTCCAGGTGGTGTACGACCCGAGCAAGATCGCTTATGAGGACCTGCTGAAGGTCTTCTGGGAGAACCACGACCCGACCCAGGGCATGCGCCAGGGCAACGACGTGGGCACCCAGTACCGGTCGGCGATCTACACGACCACCGACGAGCAGCGGGCCGTCGCGGAGTCGTCCCGGGACGCGTTCCAGCCGATCGTGACGCGCGCCGGCAAGGGCGAGATCACCACGGAGATCGCCCCGCTCGGCAGCTACTACTTCGCCGAGGACTACCACCAGCAGTATTTGGCGCCAACGAAGAACCCGAACGGGTACTGCAACCACGGCCCGAACGGGCTGAGCTGCCCGGTGGGCGTGGCGCGTACCGCCGGCTGACCACCGCACGACCCGCACGACACCGATGCCCGGCCGCCGCGAGGCGGCCGGGCATTCCCGTCCGGCCGTGTGATCGAAATCCGTTGCCGAGCCCGGCGGGGACTCGATAGCGTGGCGGTACACGTGAAGGGAGGTGGTCCAGACTTGTATAGCAATCGGACTCGTGAGGTGGCTGTCCGCTAGCCGCTGTCCTCGACAGTGAACGGCCCGCCGCGAGGCGGGCACAGGCAACAACGTCGAGACCGTGTGGCAGCGGTGCGGCGAATCCAAGGCAGCCACCCGACCCCCGGGGCGCCGGCCCAGTCCAGCCGGCCCACGCGAGAGCGTGGAGAACCCCGGGGGTCGCTTTATCTACCGGGCCGGTCAGCTCAGCCGGAGGAGAGCACCGTGTCGATGCGCGAGCTGGTGGTGCTCGGGACGGCCAGTCAGGCGCCGACCCGGCGGCGCAACCACAACGGGTACGTCCTGCGCTGGGACGACGAGGTGATCCTCTTCGACCCGGGCGAGGGCAGCCAGCGTCAGCTCCTGCACACCACGGTCACGGCCACCGACCTGACCCGGATCTGCGTCACCCACTTCCACGGCGATCACTGCCTCGGCCTGCCCGGCACCATCCAGCGACTCTCCCTGGACCGGGTGGCGCACCCGGTCGCCGTGCACTTTCCGGCCGGCGGCTCCGAATACTTCGCCCGGCTGCGGCACGCTACCTCCTTCTACGAGACGGCCGAGCTGCGGGTCGAGCCGATCGAGGCCGACGGGCAGCGGATCACCCTGGGCTGCGGCACGCTGGAGGCCCGCCGGCTGCGGCACCCCATCGAGACGTACGGCTACCGCCTGGTCGAGCCGGACGGCTGCCGGATGCTGCCGGAGAAGCTGTCCGCGTACGGCATCGCCGGGCCGGCCGTCGGCGAGCTGATCCGGGTCGGGCACCTCGACCTCGACGGGCGCCGCGTCACCCGCGACGAGGTGAGCGTGCCCCGGCCGGGGCAGCGGTTCGCCTTCGTGATGGACACCGGCCTCTGCGACGGCGTGTACGCCCTCGCCGAGCACGCCGACCTGCTGGTCATCGAGTCGACGTTCCTGGAGTCGGAGGCCGCGCTCGCCGCCGAGGTCGGCCACCTGACCGCGGCGCAGGCCGCGCGGGTGGCGACCGAGTCCGGGGTACGCCGGCTGGTGCTCACCCACTTCTCGCAGCGCTACCCCGACCCGCGCCGATTCCACGACGAGGCGCGCGCGCACTTCGACGGCGAGCTGATCATCGCCGAGGATCTGACCACCGTGCAGCTCCCGCCACGCCGGGTAGCCTCGGCCGGGTGACCGTCACGCTCCGCCCCGCCACCGGTGACGACCTGATGGGGGTGGGTGCCCTGCACCAGCGCTCCCGGGTCGCCACGTACTCGTCCTTCCTGCCCGTGGAGGCGCTGGCCGACCCGACGCCGGAGGCGATGGGGCGGTACTGGAGCGAGCGGTGGACCTGGGAGCGGGACACCCACCGGCTGACCGTGGCGGAGCGCGCCGGCACGCTGGTCGGGTTCAGCCACCTCGGCCCGGACGACGAGGACGACCCGGCGACCGGCCTGCTCAACGCCATCCACCTGGACCCCGCGGAGCAGGGGCGGGGCATCGGCCGCACGTTGATGGTCGACGCGCTGGACGCCATGCGTGCCCGGGGCTGGCGGCGGGCGGCGCTCTGGGTGCTCCGGGACAACGCCCACGCCCGCGCCTTCTACCAGCGCGGCGGCTGGACCCCGGAGGGCACCGAACGCGAGGAGCACATCGGGACCGCCCTCACCCTCCAACTCCGCTACGTCCGCCCACTGGCGGTGTAGACGAGGTCCCCGTCGGTCGATGTTCGCTGTCGGCGGATCGGGGCATGCCGGCGCGGCAGGTGGTGTTGCCGGGTGCATGGACACCGATCACACCAGGTCCGGCCCGGCCGAGGAGGCCGCGCTGGATGCGTACTCCCAGGTGGTCACGACCGTGGCGGCCCGGGTGCTGCCCAGCGTGGCCGCCCTGTCGGTGCGGACCGCGCGCGGAGCCGGCGCCGGCTCCGCGGTCACCGTGGGCACCGACGGCCTGCTACTGACCAGCGCACACGTGGTGCAGGGCGCCGCCGGCGGCTCGGCGGCGTTCGGCGACGGCACCGAGACGACGTTCCGGGTGGTCGGCGCCGACCCGCTCTCCGACCTCGCCGTGCTGCGGGTGGACGAGACCACCGTGCCACCGGTGGAGCTGGGCGACGCCGACGCACTGCGGATCGGCCAGCTCGTGGTGGCCGTGGGCAACCCGATGGGGCTCGCCGGTTCGGTCACCGCCGGCGTGGTCTCCGGGCTCGGCCGGTCGCTGCCCGCCCGCGACGGGCGGGTCACCCGGCTGATCGAGGACGTGATCCAGACCGACGCCGCGCTCAACCCGGGCAACTCCGGCGGCGCGCTGGCCGACTCCGCCGGGCGGGTGATCGGGGTGAACACCGCCGTCGCCGGCTACGGGCTGGGGCTGGCGGTGCCGATCAACGCCACCACCCGGCAGATCATCGCCGAGTTGACCACCGCCGGCCGGGTCCGGCGGGCCTGGCTCGGCGTGGCGGGCGTACCGGTTCCGCTGCCACCCGAGGTGACCGCGCGTACCGGTCAGCGCCGCGGGCTGCGCGTGGTGGAGGTGGTGCCGGGCAGCCCGGCCGGCGTGGCCGGGATCTACCTGGGCGACGTCATCCTCAGCGCCGGCGGACGAGCCGTCGCCGACGGGCAGGGATTGCAGCGGTTGATGCTCGGCCCGGCCATCGGCGCCCGCCTGCCGGTGACCGTGTTGCGCAAGGGCGCGTTCGTCGACGTCGTCGCGGTCCCCACCGAGCTGCGGGCCTGACACTCCCGGCCGCGCGAGCACATGTGGGTGCCCGGCGGCCGGGAGCGGGCCGTTCCTGACGGCCTAGCGGGCGCCGAGGTGGGCCAGGAGGTCCTGACGGGTCAGGACGCCCTTGGGCTTGCCGTCGACCAGGACCAGGGCGGCGTCGGACTTCTCGAGCAGGCCGACGGCCTCGCTGACCGGCTGGCCACCACCGATCATCGGCAGCGGGTCGCCCATGTGCCGCTCGATGGTGTCGTGCAGGTGCGCCTGGCCGGTGAACAGCGCGTCGAGCAGGTCCCGCTCCGCGATGGAACCGGCCACCTCGCCGGTCACCACCGGCGGCTCGGCCTTGAGCACCGGCAGCTGCGAGACGCCGTACTCGCGCATGTAGTCGATCGCGTCGCGGACCGTCTCGGTCGGGTGGACGTGCACCAGCTCGGGCAGCCCGCCCGGCTTGCTGGCCAGCGCGTCGCCGACCGTCGGCTCGGTGCCGGAGTTGTCGAGGAAGCCGTAGCGGGCCATCCACGAGTCGTTGAAGATCTTGGAGAGGTAGCCGCGGCCGCCGTCCGGCAGCAACACGACCACCACGTCGTCCGGGCCGGCCCGGCGGGCCACCTCCAGGGCGGCGACCACCGCCATCCCGCAGGAGCCGCCGACCAGCAGCCCCTCCTCGCGGGCCAGCCGCCGGGTCATCTCGAAGGACGCCTTGTCGGAGACCTCGACGATCTCGTCGGCGACGCCCCGGTCGTACGTCTCCGGCCAGAAGTCCTCGCCCACGCCCTCCACCAGGTACGGCCGGCCGGTGCCGCCGGAGTAGACCGAGCCCTCCGGGTCGGCCCCGATGATCCGCACCCGACCCTCGGAGGCCTCCTTGAGGTAGCGGCCGATGCCGGAGATGGTGCCGCCGGTGCCGACGCCCGTCACGAAGTGGGTGAGCCCGCCCTCGGTCTGCTTCCACAGCTCCGGGCCGGTCGTCTCGTAGTGCGAGCGGGGGTTGGCCGGGTTGCTGTACTGGTTGGGCTTCCAGGCGCCGGGAATCTCCCGGGTCAGCCGGTCGGAGACGTTGTAGTACGAGCGCGGGTCCTCCGGGGCGACGGCGGTCGGGCAGACCACCACCTCGGCGCCGTACGCCCGGAGCACGTCCTGCTTGTCCTGGCTGACCTTGTCGGGGCAGACGAAGACGCACTTGTAGCCCTTGAGCTGGGCCACCAGGGCCAGCCCGACGCCGGTGTTGCCACTGGTCGGCTCGACGATGGTGCCGCCGGCCTTGAGCAGGCCGGCGGCCTCGGCGTCCTCCACCATCCGCAGGGCGATCCGGTCCTTCACCGAGCCGCCGGGGTTGACGTACTCGACCTTGGCGAGCACGGTGGCCTGGATGCCCTCGGTGACGTTACGCAGACGTACCAGCGGGGTGTTGCCGATCATGTCGACGACGTTGTCGTAGTACTGCACGGTGTGCCCTTCGTTGCGGCGCCGGCGACGGCGGCCGGGCAGACGTTTCCTCGCCGCCCAGGGTACGTGCCGTCAGGGCACCAGCCCCCCGGGGATGACAGAGCTGCGACGGGCTTCCCACTCCAGGAACCGGTCGGTCTCGGCGAGCACGCTCCCGGCCAGCCAGGTGATCATGACCGCGTCGTCGGCCAGCCCGAAGATCGCCAGCGGGATCTCCGGCAGCAGGTCGATCGGCGAGACGATGTACGCCGTCGCCGCGGTCATCAGGGCCAGCCGTAGGCCGCCGTCGTACTCCCCCCGGGCGGTGGCCCGGATCATCCGCGGCAGCGCCGCCAACCGGGCGCCCAGCGACGGCCCGCCGCGGGCCCCCGCTGCCAGTGCCCGGGCCAGGGCCGTGAACGCCGCGCTGCGCTTCAGTGTCTTCCCCATCGTCGCGCTCCTCTCCGCCGGATCAGCGTGGCGGGTCGGCGCAAGTCGGCCGGCCTCCCCCGGACAGGTACCCCGTCGCGTCGGTTTCCAGGCACGCGGGAGCCGGCACGACGACAGCGGCGTGTCGGGCCGGCGAGATAATGTCGCGGTATGGGGGTGGCTGGTTCCGTCGCACCGGTTGGTCCGCGCGGGAGGCACGCCTGGCGGGTCGTCCGCCTGGCGGCCATCGGCACGGGCGCCACCGCGGCGGCCGCGATCGCGACCGGCGGGGTGCTGCTCGGTCAGGCCCGCCAGGCCCGGCGCACCATTCCGATGGCCGAGGCGCCACCGCCGCGCTGCGACGGGGTGTACGGCGCGAAGTTCCCCGGCCCCGCGCTCACCATGGTCGTGCTCGGCGACTCGTCGGCGGCCGGTTACGGGGTGCACCGCCGCCGGGAGACGCCTGGCGCGCTGCTCGCCACCGGCCTGTCCCGCCGGCTGCACCGTCCGGTGCGGCTGCACCGTTTCGCGGTCGTCGGGGCCATCTCCGCGGTGCTCCGGCACCAGGTGGAGGCGGCGTTGGAGCGCCAGCCCGACATCGCGGTGATCCTCATCGGTGGCAACGACATCACCAACCGCACACCGCGCGGGCTGGCCGTGCGCTACCTGGTCGAGGCGGTGCACACGCTGCGGGACGCCGGTTGCGAGGTGGTCGTCGGCACCTGCCCCGACCTGGGCGCGATCCGGCCGATCCAGCCCCCGCTGCGCTGGCTGGCGCACCGGTGGAGCCGACAGCTCGCCGCCGCCCAGACGGTGGCCGTGGTCGAGGCGGGCGGTTGGACGGTCTCCCTCGGTGACCTGCTCGGTCCCCGGTTCGCCGCCGAACCGCACCGGATGTTCGCCTGGGACCGGTTCCACCCGTCCGCCGAGGGGTACGCGATGGCCGCCGCCGCGCTGCTGCCGACGATGCTCTCCGCGCTCGGCGCGGGGCACGAACGACGGGTCACACCGACGGCGGGCGAGGGCGTACGGTCGCTGCCGGAGGCCGCGCAGGAGGCGGCCCGGCACGCCGGCACCGAGGTCAGTGGCACCCAGGTCCGGGGCCACGACCGGGGGCCGGCCGGTCGGTGGGCGCAACTGCGCCGACGGGCGTTCTTCGGTGTCGGCGCGGTGCCGCAGGGCGGGTCCGCCGCTGACACCTCGACAGTGGAGGGGCTGGCATGAACGAGCGCAGCGAGCGGGACGTGACGGCCGGTTTCCCGGGTCAGCTCGGGCGGGCGGCGGCGATCTCGCTGCTCGCCGGCGCCGTGGGCGGTGCCGTCGTCCTGGCCGGTGAGGCGTTCGCCGCCCGGCACCGGCGCTACGCCCAGCCGGAGCTGGGGCTGGCGCTGAGGGCCACGATCGGTCGGGCTGGTGCCCCGCCGCTGCGGCTGGTGCTGCTCGGCGACTCGTCGGCGTTGGGCGTGGGCGTCGACCGGCTCGACGACACGATCGGTGGGCAGTTGGCCAACCTGCTCGCCGAGGGGCCGACCGGCCGGCGGGTGCACCTGTCCAGTGTCGGAGTCTCCGGTTCCCGCTCCACCGATCTGACCACCCAGGTGGCTCGGGCCCTGCTCGGCGAGCGGCCCGACGTCGCGCTGATCCTGATCGGGGCGAACGACGCCACCGGGCTGCGCCGGCCCGGCGACGCGGCGGCGTATCTGGGCGCGGCGGTGCACCGGCTGCGCGAGGCGCGGGTCGAGGTGGTGGTGGGCACCTGCCCGGACCTCGGCGCCGTCCGCGCCATCGCGCCCCCGCTGCGGCAGTTGGTCGGCTGGTCGGGGCGGCGGATGGCCCGCGCCCAGACCACGGCGGTGCTGGATGCCGGCGGCGCGGTGGTGGACCTGGCCACCGAGACCGGGCCGGTGTTCCGGGCCGACGCGGGGACGCTCTGCCACGACGGCTTCCACCCCTCCGCCGACGGCTACCGGGTGTGGGCGCACGCCCTGCTGCCCGCCGTCGCGGCCGCGGCGGCGGTGGCCTCCCGGCGCTAGATCCACCCGCCGCGGGGTGACATTTCCCGCCGTGCCCGCTTCTTCCGCGCCAAGTTACCGGCGGGTTAACGTGGATGCATGCCGATTGAGTCGTCCCGCGACGCCGTCATCGTCGCCACCGCCCGCTCCCCCATCGGCCGGGCGCACAAGGGGTCCCTGCGCGACGTCCGCTCCGACGACCTCGCCGCGACCATCGTCCAGGCCGCCCTGGACAAGATCCCCCAGCTCGACCCGACCACCATCGACGACCTCTACCTCGGGTGCGGCCTGCCCGGTGGCGAGCAGGGCTTCAACATGGGCCGGGTGGTGGCCACCCTGCTCGGGCTGGACACCGTGCCCGGCGCAACGCTGACCCGCTACTGCGCCTCCTCGCTGCAGACCACCCGGATGGCCATGCACGCGATCCGGGCCGGCGAGGGCGACGTGTTCGTCTCCGCCGGAGTGGAGATGGTCTCCCGGTACGCCCGGGGCAGCTCCGACGGGTTGCCCCCCGAGGCGCAGGCACTGGTCGGCGGCGGCTGGGAGAACCCGCGCTTCGCGCCGGCGGGTGAGCGCTCGAAGCGCCGCGCCCAGGGCGGCGCCGAGGTGTGGACCGACCCGCGCGAGTCCGGGGAGCTGCCGGACATCTACCTGACCATGGGTCAGACCGCCGAGAACCTGGCCCAGGTGCACGACGTCACCCGCGCCGACATGGACGAGTTCGGCGTCCGCAGCCAGAACCTCGCCGAGAAGGCCATCACCGACGGCTTCTGGGCCCGGGAGATCACCCCGGTCACCACGCCGGACGGCACCGTGGTGAGCACCGACGACGGTCCGCGCGCGGGCGTCACCCTGGAGGGCGTGTCCGGCCTCAAGCCGGTGTTCCGCCCGGACGGCCGGATCACGGCGGGCAACTGCTGCCCGCTCAACGACGGCGCCGCCGCCGTGGTGGTGATGAGCGCACAGCGGGCCGAGGAGCTCGGGTTGACCCCGCTGGCCCGGATCGTCTCCACCGGCGTCACCGCCCTGTCACCGGAGATCATGGGTCTCGGCCCGGTCGAGGCGTCCCGGCAGGCGCTGCGGCGGGCCGGCATGACCATCGACGACGTCGACCTGGTCGAGATCAACGAGGCGTTCGCCGCCCAGGTCATCCCGTCCTACCGGCAGCTGGGCATCCCGGAGGAGAAGCTGAACGTGATGGGCGGCGCGATCGCCGTCGGCCACCCGTTCGGCATGAGCGGCGCCCGGATCACCGGCACCCTGCTCAACGCCCTGGAATGGCACGACAAGACCATCGGTCTGGAGACCATGTGCGTCGGTGGCGGCCAGGGCATGGCCATGGTGCTGGAGCGGCTGAGCTGAGCTGAACTCAGAGCGCGCTGCGGGTCGCCGCCACCTCGGCGGCGGCCCGCGCCAGCACCTCGGCGGCCGGCCCGGCGGCGACCAGGTCCGCCGTCACCACCCGCAGTTGGTCGGTCAGCGCCAGGTCGTTGTCCAGCCGGGGCACCACCCGGCGCGGTCCGCCCTCGGCGTCCGCCGCCAGGTTGGCGATCTCCTGAACCAGCCGGTGCACCAGGTCGGCGCGGGACACGTTGCCGGTGGTCGCCACCGCCGCCCAGCGAGGCTGCTGCCAGTGCCCGACCTGACGGACCAGCAGTTGCACGGCCTGCTCCAACTCCGCTGCGCTCATCGCCGCCGAGTCTACGGCCGGCATCAACCGCCGGCCCCCGCGCCGGTCAGCGGCGCAGGTAGCTGAGCAGCCGCAGCAACTGCCAGTAGAGGAACACCAGCCCGGTGAGCAGGCCGAACGCGCTCAGCCACGCGTACCGGCGGGGTCGGCCGTCGCGCACCGACCGCTCGACGAGGTCGAAGTCGAGGATGAAGCTGAGCGCGCCGACGATGATGGCCACGACCGAGAAGGCGTACGGCAGCCAGCCCACCTCCGCGCCGACGCTGTAGACCGCCAGCCCCGGCCGCCCGGAGATCAGGTACGACACCAGGTTGACCACGCTGAGCACTGCGATGCCGAGCAGCGTGCCGATCACCAGCCGGGCCAGCCGGGGCGTCGCCCGGATGATCCGGGCCCGGTAGAGCGCCGCCATGCCGAGGAAGACACCGAACGTGCCGGCCACCGCCTGCACCACGATGCCCGGATAGACCAGCTCGAAGGCGCGGCTGGCCACCCCCAGCAACAGCCCCTGGAGTACGGCGTAACCGACGATCGGCACCGGGTTGGTGATCCCGCGCAGGGAGATGACCAGGACCAGCACGATCGAGGCGAGCGCGCTGCCGGCCAGCGCGGCGGGTACCCAGGCCGCCTCCGGCACCACCGCCCAGGACACCCCGGCCGCCGCGCCGGTGACCAGCAGCAGCCCGACGGTACGGACCACCACGTCGTCGACGCTCATCGGCTCGACGTCGCGGGCGCCCAGCACCCGGGCCTCCAGCCGGCCGGTCTCGTCCAGCCGGTTGAGCACCGGGTTGTTGCTGCGCACCGCCGCCTCCTTCGCCCGCGTACCCCTCGCAGTCACTCTGCCCCGGGCGGACCGGCGACGGCGGGCAAACGGCACGGCCAGCGCAGACGACGGCGCCCGCCACCGCGGAAGCGGGGCGGGCGCCGGTCGGCACTGCGGACGAGATCAGTCGTCGCCCTGGAAGTAGCTCAGCAGGCGCAGGATCTCGATGTACAGCCAGACCAGGCTGACCAGGATGCCGAAGGCGGCCGTCCAGGAGTAGCGCTGCGGCAGGCCCATCCGGACGCCGTCCTCGATCTCCTTGAAGCTGAGCACGAAGCTCAGCGAGGCGACCACGATGCAGACCAGGCTGAAGCCGATGGCCAGCGGGCTGCCGTCGCGCAGGCCGGTGTTGACGCCGAACAGGGCCAGCACCAGGTTGATCAGCATGACCGCGAAGAGACCGGTCATCACCGCGATCATGCCCTTGACGAAGGCCGGGGTGGCCCGGATGACCTTCGCCCGGTAGAGCATCGCCATCAGGAAGAAGATGCCGAAGCTGGCGGCGGCGGCCTGGAGCACGATGCCGTCGTACGCCGACTCGAACGCCTTGCTGACCATGCCGACGAAGACGCCCTCGACGACCGCGTACGTGATGACCAGCGCCGGGTTGGCCATCCGGGAGAACGAGATGATCAGGCCGAGCACCAGGCCGACGACCGCCGCGCCGATCCAGGCGGCACCGACCAGCGCGTCGGGCACGAGCACCCAGGCGGCCGCGGCGGAGATGCCGAGGATGCCGAGCAGGGCGACGGTCTTGACCACCACGTCGTCGACGGTCATGGGCGCCACGGTCGGCGGCGCAGCCGGGTAACCGGCCTGGGACGGGTACTGCTGCGGAATGCCGGGCTGTCCGTACGGCCCGGTCGGTGCGTACCCGGCGGAGCGCTCCCGCTCGGCCGCCTGGCCGAGCCGGGCGAGCACCGGGTTCGAGGTCTTCACTGTCTGGCCTCCCTCAGGGGGTCGTTTGCACGTGAACGTGCCCTCCAAGAGTAAACGGCTCAGCCAAGTCGTGGTGATCACGAATGAGAATGCGGGCCGGTGCCGGCTGTGCCCGGGGCGGGGGTCGAACCCGCACGCCTTTCGGCAGCCGCTTTTAAGGCGGCCGTGTCTGCCGTTCCACCACCCGGGCGGGTGGCACCGGCGCGCCGACACGCACGGTGCAGTGTCACCGTAGCCGGTCGGCGGCGACCCGGCGTACCCCGCCAGCCTGGCCGCACTAGGGTCGATGCCGTGAGCAGCGCAGCCCCAACGGCCCCCGACGCCGCCCCTGAGCAGGCCTTCCGCCTCGCCGATCGGGTCAATCGCCGAGCCTGGGCCGTCCGGCTGCTGGCCGCCGTCCGCCGGCACCGGGCGGACCTGGTGGTCGCGCTGGTCTGCGCGGTTCTGGCCGGCTGGCTCACCCACGGGCTGTGGCCCGACCCGGCCGGCCGGACGCTGGCGCTCAACCCGGAGGACCAGACGCTCTACGAGTGGTTCCTGGCGGTCGACGCGCGGGCGCTGCTCGGCGACTTCAGCCTGCTCACCGATCGGCTCAACGCCCCTGACGGGGTGAACCTGATGGCCAACACCACGGTCATCGCACTCGGCATCGTCTTCGCGCCGGTCACCCTCCTGCTCGGCGCGCCGGTCACCTTCGCGCTGCTCGCCGCCGCGAACCTGGCCGGCACCGCCGTCGCCTGGTACCTGCTGTTCCACCGCACGATGCGCGCCCGCCGGCTCGCCGCCGCGCTCGGCGGAGGTCTGTGCGGGTTCGGCCCGGGCATGATCTCGCAGACCAACAGTCACCTGCACATGACCGCCCAGTGGCTGGTGCCGGTGATCGTCTGGCTGGTGGTCCGGCTGCTGCGCGCGTCCGACCCGGGGGCCACGCCGGCCGACCGTCCCCATCGTCCTCCCGCCGGGCCGGACCGGCGGCGCATGTTCAGCTCCGCCGCCGGGCTGGCCGCGGCGGTCATCGCGCAGGTCTTCATCGGCGAGGAGGTGCTCTTCCTCGCCGCCCTCACGCTGCTGGTGATGGCGGTCAGCTACGCCGTGGCGGACCGGGACCTCCTCCGGCGGGCGCTGCCCCACTTCGCCGGCGGGCTGGCGGTCGCCACCGGACTGGCCCTGCTGGTGCTCGGGTACCCGCTGTGGTTCCAGTTCGCCGGGCCGCAGGGGGTGGCCGACGGGATGTTCAGCCCGGACTACTTCTCGGCCGACCTGAGCAGTTGGTGGACGATCTCCCCGCTGTCGGTCGCCGGCAGCCCCGAGTCCGCCCGGTTGACCACCGGCCCGGCCGAGTACAACAGCTTCCTCGGTTGGCCGTTGCTGCTGGTCACCGCGGCCTGCGCGATCTGGGTCCGGGCGGGGCGGCGCCGGCTGGTGCTGGCCTGCGTGGTGGCGGCGCTGGCCATGGGCGCGCTCTCCCTCGGCCCGGAGGTGGTGCTCGGCGGCACCAGGACGGCCCTCCCCGGCCCGTACGCCCTGCTGGCCGGGCTGCCGGTGGTGGACGGCGCGCTGCCGATGCGGTTCGGCCTGGCGCTGCTCCCCATCATCGCGACGCTTCTGGTGCTGGCGGTCGACCGGGCACTGCGGAGCACCGGCCGGACCCGGCGGCTGGTGCCGCTGGCCGTCGTCGCGGCGCTGCTGCCGATCTTCCCGACCCCGCTGCCGACGGCCGAGCGGCCCGCCGTGCCGGAGTTCATCACCGGCGGGCATTGGCGGCAGTGCGTACGCCCCGGCGGGGTGCTGGTCCCCGTGCCGCTGCCCACCCCCAAGGAGCCGTGGCCGATGCGCTGGGCGGCCGCCGCCGACGCCGGCTTCGGTCTGCCCGAGGGCTTCTTCATCGGCCCGTACGGGCGGGGCGGCACCGCGGCGATGGGCACCTTCAAGCAGCCCACCTCCTCCCTGCTGGCGGACGTCGCCCGGCGCGGTGACCAGCCGGCCATCGGCGACGAGCAGCGCCGGCAGGCCGCCCGGGACGCCGACTTCTGGGGCGCCTCCTGCGTGGCGCTGGCCGACGACGCCCCACACGCCGACAGTCTCCGGGGGACGCTGGAGCAGCTCTACGGCCCGGGCACCCGCATCGCCGACGCCTGGACCTGGCGCGTCTGACCCCCATGTGAGAAAAGGGCCCCTTCCCGCCGTTTCCGGTGGGAAGGGGCCCTTTCTTACCGCTGGGTCAGACGCGGGGCGCGCCCACCGGCTGCGACGCCTCGACGAACTCCTCGCGCGGGTCGTGCAGCTGGCCCAGGGCGACGACCTCACGCTTGAGGAAGAACGCCAGCGACCAGTCCACCACCACCCGCACCTTGCGGTTGAACGACGGGATCCGGCTCATGTGGTACGTCCGGTGCATGAACCAGGCCGGCCAGCCGGTCATCTTGACGCCGTACACCTGGGCGACGCCCTTGTGCAGGCCGAGGCTGGCCACGCTGCCGACGTGCTTGTGCTTGTAGTTCACCGGCTCACGGCCCCGGATCACCGCCGCGATGTTGTCGGCCATCCGGGCGGCCTGGCGTACCGCGTGCTGCGCGCTCGGCGAGCAGAAGTTGCCCGGCTCCTTGGTCAGGTCCGGCACGGCGGCGCAGTCTCCGGCGCTCCACGCGCCCTCGACAACCCGGTCACCGTCGACCACCTGGAGAGTCGGCAGGCAGGTGACCCGCCGCCGGTCGTCGCGCGGGAAGTCGGTGGCGTCCAGCATCGGCGACGGCTTCACGCCGGCCGTCCAGACGATCGTGTCGGAGCGGAAGCTGTCGCCGTCGGAGAGCTTGACCACCCCGTCGACGCAGGACTCGAGCCGGGTGTCCAGCCGGATGTCCATGTTCCGCTTGAGCAGCTGCTGCACCGTGTAGGCGCCCATGTCCCGGTCGACCTCGGGCAGCACCCGCTGCGTGGCCTCCACCAGCACCCAGCGCATGTCCTCGGGCTTCAGCTCCGGGTAGTAGCGCATGGCGTCCCGGGCCATGTCCTCCATCTCGGCGAGCGCCTCGATGCCGGCGTACCCACCACCGACGAAGGTGAAGGTCAGCGCCGAACGGCGAACCTCGGGATCCGGGGTGACGGCAGCCACGTCCAGACGGTCCAGCACATGGTTGCGAAGGTAGATCGCCTCGCCGATGGTCTTGAACCCGATGCCCTGCTCGTGCAGGCCGGGGATCGGCAGCGTCCGGGACACCGAACCGGGCGCCACGATCACGTGGTCGTACGCGATCTCCCGGGCCGGGCCGACGATCGGCTGCACGGTGGCCACCTTGCGGTCGTGCTCGACACGAGTGACCGTGCCGGCCACCACCGTGCACCTCCGCAACTCACGCCGCAGCGGCACCACGGAGTGCCGCGGGGAGATGTTGCCCGCCGCCGCCTCGGGCAGGAACGGCTGGTACGTCATGTGCGGCTGGGGGTCCACCACGATGACCTCAGCCTCACGGGAGCTGAGCTTCTTCGACAGGCGCAGGGCCGCATAGAGACCGACGTGCCCGGCACCCACCACAAGGATCCGCTTCGGATTCACGTTATCTATCTTTCCCCGGCCGGCTCAGGTAATCCCGCTCGCGCCCCCCATCTGTGACGGAGCACAACCCCTGTGACCTGCGTAACCCTGCCGCCCCACCCGGCTACCTGCGCCGCAGCAGCCAGCCCAGCAACGCGGCGATCCCCACGGCCACGAGCAGACCGAGCACGGTGACCCACTGGTGGCCGCCCTCCCCGCCCAGGCCCGCGACCTGCAACAGCAGCACCCCCAGCACCGCGGTGCCCAGCAGCACCGCGCCCGCCCGCAGCAGCCAGCGGGTGATCAGCTCCGGGTCCAGCACCGCGTCGTAGGGCAGCAGCGCGGCCAGCGCGCAGAGGGTGTGCCCCAGGTAGAGCAGTGCCGCGAGGGCGAGCAGCCGCCACAGCGCCACCGGCCGGCCGTACCCGTCGGTGGCGAGCAGCCAGCCACCGACCGTGACCAGTGCCGCGAAGGTGGGCCAGACGCGGCGCGGCCCCACCGCGGGCAGCAGCGCCGCCACCGCGAGGAGAAACAGCGGCCGGCCGGTCAACACCTCGGCGGGGAACGCCAGCGCGAACCCGGCCAGCACGATTAGGAAGATTCCCGCCCGCACCAGGAGCGGCGCGAGACTGATCCGGGCGAGGGTGTCCTGGGCCGCCCTGACCCGCCCGGTGACAACGTCGATCATCGGTGCCCGCCTTCGTTCGCGACTGCGGCGCTCGCCAGCTCACTCCTCGCGCTCACCGGGCACCCACCCTCGGTGCCGTCGCCAGTCTCGCCACGTCCCGCAGGACCTGGTCCAGGCTGCCCGCACCGGCCCAGCGGACCACCGGAACCCCGTGCTCCCGGAGCTGCCCGATCATCGTCTCCCGGTCCAGCCGCCACAGCCGGTACGCCACCGGGGCCCAGCCCCCGTCCTTCGGCGGCGTCAGGTCGCTCGGCAGCGTGTCGACCGCCACCACGAACCGCCCGGCGCGGGCCAGCCGGGCCAGCATCTGCGCCGACTGCTCGTCCAGCAGCGGGGTGAGCACCACCACCAGCGCGTCCGAGGAGAGCAACTGCGGCCCGAAGACCTGGTCGTACGGCTCGTGCGGGGACGACTGGGCGCGAATGTCGAGCAGCCACTCCAGCACCGTCAGGTACTGCCGGCGACCGGCGGCCGCGCGCAGCCGACGCGCTCCCGGCCCGTACTCCAGCAGCGACACCCGGTCGCCCCGGTGCAGGTAGTGCTCGGCGATCGCGGCGGTGGCCCGCACGGTGGTGTCCAACACCGAGGCCGCACCGCCGACCCCGCCCGAGCGGCCGGCCTCGGCGAGCACGTCGAGCAGCACCACCACCTCGGCGTCCCGATCGGAGAGGGTGGCCGCCACGTGCAGCTGCCGGGCGCGCAGCGAGACACGCCAGTCGATGCGGCGCAGCCGGTCACCGGGCGCGAAGACCCGGACACCGGCCAGCTCGCCGCCCTCACCGGGCCGGCGGGAGTGGTGCGCCCCCACCAGGCCGGCGGCGCGGGGCATCGCCTCCACCGCCTCGAACGGTTCGGTGCGCGGATAGACCCGCATCCGGACCGGCTCCGTGATCACCGCCCGGGAGACCAGCAGGCCGCCCGCCGTGGCGACCCGGGCGCCGGCCGGACCGATCGGGTGCCGACCCCAGCGCAGGGCCTTGCCGGAAAGTTCCAGGTCCACCGCGGCGGCCCGGGGCACCGAGGTCACGAACGGCCGGTCGGCGACGGAACGGCGCGCGCCGCCGGTCGGCGACGGAACGGCGCCGGGCGTCGCCCCGTCGGCCGACCCGTCGTGACCGAAGCCGGCCCGCTCAATCCGCAGCCACGGAGAGACCCGGGACCGCAGCACCACCAGGTCGTAGTCGACGCTGTCCGGGTTACCGACGCTCACCGCCGCCGCGACCTCGCCACCCTCGACCAGCGGCCCGTCGTCACCGGGGGTGATCCAGACCTGCGGCAACGCGGAGGGCCGGCGGCGCAGCGCGTACGCGGTGCCGAGCGCGAACGGGGCGGCCAGCACGATCAGGTCGACCCGGCCCAGCAGCACCCCCGCCACCAACAGCAGGCCGGCGAGCAGCACCGCCCGCCCGAGCGCCCACGTGGGCGCCCAGCCGGCGGCCGGCTCCGGCTCGGCGGAACGCGGCACGGGCACGGTCGGTCCGGTCATCAGCGCCGGGGCCCGCCGGCGGCGTAGCTGGGCAGGGCGCCGCTGGCCGGGGCGGGAGTCGCCTCCAGCACCTCGCCGACCACGAACGCCGGGTCGACCCGGCGCAGCCACATCTCCGGGCGCAGGGTGATCCGGTGGGCCAGCGCGGGCGCCGCCACCTCCTTGACGTCCTCCGGCACCACGTAGTCCCGGCCGCCGAGCACCGCGCGGACCCGGGCCAGCAGCAGCAACGCCAGCGACCCACGCGGCGACGCGCCCACCAGCACCGAAGGGTGCTCCCGGGTGGCCGCCGTGAGCGCCACGATGTAGTGGCCGATCGAGTCCTCCACCACCACGTCCTCCAGGGCGGCCTGCATCGCCCGCAGCGTGGCCGCGTCGACCACCGGCTTGATCTCCGCCTCCTCGCGGCGGCGGCCCATCCGGCGGCGCAACACCTCCCACTCCTCGTCGTGCTCCGGGTAGCCGAAGGAGACCCGCAGCAGGAAGCGGTCCAGCTGCGCCTCCGGCAGCGGGTACGTGCCCTCGTACTCGATCGGGTTGGCGGTGGCCAGCACGTGGAACGGCTCGTCCAGCTTGTAGGTCACCCCCTCCACCGACACCTGCTTCTCCTGCATCGCCTCCAGCAGCGCGGACTGGGTCTTCGGGGGCGTCCGGTTGATCTCGTCGGCGAGGAGCAGGTTCGTGAAGACCGGGCCAGCCCGGAAGGTGAAGTCTCCGTTGCGCTGGTCGTAGAGGAACGAGCCGGTGACGTCGGCGGGAAGCAGGTCCGGGGTGAACTGGAGCCGACGGAAGTCCAGCCCGAGCGCCTGGGCGAAGGAACGCGCGGTGAGCGTCTTGCCGAGACCCGGCAGGTCCTCCAGCAGGACGTGGCCCCCGGCCAGGATGCCGGCGAGGACCAACTCCAACGCGTCCCGCTTGCCGACCACGACGGTGCCGACCGCGTCCAGCACCGCCCGGGCCAGACTGCCGACCTCTGCGGCGGGCATGCTCCGGTCCACGTCGTTCATCAGATCTTCTCCAGTTCGGCGACGATCACCGCGAGGTCGCGCGGCGACGGGGGGCGGCGAGGCGGGCTGTCCAGGAACGTCGACAGCCGGTCGCCCAGCAGGACACGGGCACGGGCCGGGTCCGACTCGCGGGTGACGCCGTGTTTCAGGCGCATCCGCTCGTCGGCCAACTCAGCGAGCCGGGGCAGGACGGTTCCGCTGAAGCGTTCGGGACGGGTCGTGGACCAGTCGAGCGGCCACTCCCAGCGGTTGATCGCGGTGCGCAACGCGTCCCGGGAGCCCCAGTTGTAGCTGCCGTCCTCCTCACCCGTCGCGACCCGGCCACCCGCCGGGGGCGGGGGTGGCGGCGCGACCAGGGCGGTGACCCGGCGGACCGCCAGAACGGCGAGCACCCCGGCGACCAGCACCGGCAGGGAAACCTTGAGGCCGACCGCGCGCAGCCCGGCGACCAGCACCGCGACCAGCGCGGCGGCGATCGCCAGCGAGCGCAGCACCGAGCCGACCCGACCGCCGCGCGAACGTGGGCCGGTCGGTGCCGGTTCCTCCTCGAAGGCGAGCAGGTCGTCGATGCTGGTGCTGCTCACGGTGCCAGCCTTGCTCGCGACTGCGGGGCTCGCAAACCCGGCTCACTCCTCGCGCTCACGGTGTCACCTCTGTTCGCGACTGCGGGGCTCGCAAACCCGGCTCACTCCTCGCGCTCACGGGTGTTCCCTCTGTTCGCGACTGCGGGGCTCGCAAACCCGGCTCACTCCTCGCGCTCACGGTGCCACCACCTCCTCCGAGGTCGGAGCCACCGCGGCCAGCTCGTGGCGCAGCCGGCGCAGCGCGGCCCGCGCCTGGTCACGGGTGCGCTCGTCGACGGGGCGGGTGGCGTACCGGGCCTCCCGGTAGACGTGCGCGAACTCGGCCAGCACGTCGGCGCTGACGATCGCCGGCACCCCGGCCGACGGGTCGCCCCGCAACAGCCGGGTGACCAGGTCGGTGGGGGTGTCGCCGGGCTGCCGGGCAACACCGGCCGTGGCGGCGGCCTCCTCCAGGCGCACCCAGCAGGCGATCACCGCGACCCGGGGATCGGTGTCCCGGTCGTCCAGCTCCACGAGACCGGCGTCGAGGGCGGCGACCACCTCACGAGCGGTGCCCTCGGCCGTACGCCGGGCTTTCTGCGCGGGCAGCGCCCGGGTCGTGCGGCGCACCGCGCCGCGAATGAGGATCCAGGCGAGGTAGCAGAACACGGTGAGGATGGCCAGCCCGAGCAGCACCACCGCCACGGTGGCGATCCACTGTGGAACGTGGGCCTGGGTGGCCTCGCCGGCGTCGCGTGGCTCCACCGGGATGGAGGGCGACGGCTGCGCCGTCGGGTACTCGGGGACCCACGGAACGTTCTCCGCGGCCGGCGGTATCCGGCTGGCCCCGATCGACGAGTGCGAGGAGGCCAGCGCGGCCCCGGCGAGCAGGGCGGCGACCGTGCCCACCGGCCACCAACGGCGGAGCAGGCCGAGCACCTGGCGCAGCACTCCCGGCTCGCCGGTCGGGTACGGCGTGGGCGGGCGCGTTCCGTCCGTCATGGCCACCGCCCCACGCAGTCTCAGTCCACTCCGGCCAGCTGCTTTGCCCAGCCGAAGACATCGTCCAGCATCTCTGGTGTCAGCCGCCCCGTGAAGGTGTTCTGCTGGCTGACGTGGTAGCAGCCGAGCAGATCCGGTGCGTCCGTGCCGGACCAGTGTGCCCCATGGCCGAACGCCGGTCGCGGGCTGGGCGGGCGCTGCCCGTACACCTGGCGCAGCACCGGCCACCACGCTGCCCAGGCGAACGCGCCCAGCGCTACCACGACGCGCAGGGTGGGCCGGATCAGCGTGACCTCACGGTGCAGCCAGGGTGCGCAGGTGTCCCGCTCGTCCGGGGTGGGTTTGTTGTCCGGCGGCGCGCAGCGTACGGCCGCGAAGATCCGGGTGTCCCGCACGGTCAGCCCGTCGTCGGCCGCGACGCTGGTCGGCTGGTTGGCCAGCCCGGCCCGGTGCAGGGCGGCGAAGAGCACGTCGCCGGAACGGTCACCGGTGAAGATCCGGCCGGTGCGGTTGCCGCCGTGCGCGGCGGGCGCCAACCCGAGGATGGCGATCCGCGCGTCGGCCGCGCCGAGGCCCGGGACCGGCCGACCCCAGTACGTCTGGTCGCGGAAGGCGGCTCGGCGGGTGCGGGCCACCTCCTCCCGCCACCCGACCAGTCGCGGGCAGGCGAAACAGTCGCTGACCCCGGCATCCAGGTCTGCCAGGTCGGTCGCCCGCGCGGCGCGGGCGACGACCTCGTGCGGGGTACGCGGCTCAGCCAAGCTTGGCCCGGAAGAGTTCCAGGGTGCGGGCCCAGGCGCTGGCGGCGGCGCGCTGGTCGAACGCCTCCGGCCGGTCGTCGTTGAAGAAGGCGTGCGACGTGCCGGGGTAGTCGTAGAGCTGGCAGGTGCCGCCAGCCTCCTCGATGGCCCGGCGGGCGGTCTGCACGCCCTCGACGGCCGACGTGCCGTCCTCTTCGGAGCAGTGGATGACGGCGGCCTTGCCCGCGTAGTCGACCCAGTCGGGGCGCATCGACTCCCAGGGCAGCACGGGATAGAAGCCCACGCTGGCGACGATGCGCTCGGAGATGGTGGCCGACCAGAGGGCCAGGCTGCCGCCGGCGCAGAAGCCCACCGCGCCGACCTTTCCGGTGACCTCCGGCCGCTCGGCGAGGTAGTCGGCGGCGCCGGCGATGTCCTTCGCCGCCTCGTCCATCCGCATCGCCATCAGCAGGCGCTGCGCCTCGTCGGGCTCACTGGTCGTCTCACCGTGGTAGAAGTCCGGGGCGAGTGCGACGAAGCCGGCCTCGGCGAACCGGTCCGCCACCGACCGGATGTGCGGGACCAGGCCCCACCACTCCTGGATGACGATGACGGCGGGGCTTGCCGCACCGCTGGCGGGTATCGCGAGATACCCCTCGCTCGTGCCCCCGTTGCTGCGGTAGCTCACCATCTCGCCCATCGGCCGTCCTCCTAGCGGTCAGTCATCGTTGGCTGGTCGCCCAGTGGTCCTACGTGCCGGTAGCCTGCCATGCCGCGCCGCCGCCGGGAAGACGCGGGAACAGTGGCATTCACCTCCCGTTCGCCGGGTGGTGACTCCGGGTACGCAGACGGCGGCGGGGGACGTTCCCCCCCCCCGCCGCCGTCGCTGTTGGTGCCCGGTCCGCTGGCGCTCCGGTCAGGCCTTCTTGGTCAGGCAGAGCAGGTAGCCCGTCTTGCCCGGGGCGATGCTGTAGAAGACGTACCCCTCGTCGCCCTCCTTGAGGAACTGGTCGCACGCCGTGCCGGCCTTGGCCTGCGCCTCGGTCTGCCCGTCCACCCGGCCGACCACGTTGTACGCCGCGTCGGTCGAGGTGCACTCGACGACCTTGGCGCCGTCGACCTCCTCCTCCTCGGTGCCGGTGACCTCGGGCAGCTCGGCGATGCAGTCACCGGCCTTGGCGGCGGCGGTCTCGTCCTTGTCCAGGAAGTTGCCGATCGTGGTGGCGAGACCGAACTTCAGACCCGCGACCACGACGATCGCCAGGATCGCGCCGACGATGCCGAGGGCCTTCTTTGCACCGGACTTCTTCGCCTCCGGCTCGGCCGGCGGCGGCGTCTCGACGGCCGGCTGGGACGGCGCGGCGTCGGGCGCGGGGGGCGGTGCGACCTGCTCTGACACGGGGGTTCCTTCCGAGGGGTTGATGAGCAGACGACACCGTAACGATCATTGATTTCTGGCGTCGTCCCGCTCGCCTCGTCCGTTCAGCTATTTCCCAGGCTTCTCCGCATGACGTGGTTCACACCCTCGTTCAGCCCGTCGCGGAGGGGCTCGGCACGCCGCTGGGCGTCGCGGTCGGGCCCACCGTGGGCTGACCGGTCGCCGTCCCGGTCGGCACCGGTGTCGTGGTCGGCTCGGGTGTCGTCGTCGGCTCCGGGCTCGTGGTGGGCGCCGTGGTGGGTGCGGCGGGCGGGACGGGCACGCCCGGGGCCCGCGGCCCGAAGGGCGCCTGGTCCGGGCAGTACGGGTACGGCCGCAGCAGCGGCTTGCCGTAGATGTCGGCCGGGTCCGCGCAGTCCGGATAGCCGAGCCGGATCGGGTCGCCGTTCTGGTCGAAGAGCCGGGCGTTCTCCACCAACCGACCCTCGCTGTCGTAGACGAAGACGTCCCGGACCTGCTCGTACTGGCTGTCGACCGCGGTCGGGCCGTAGCTGTAGTCGTCGTAGCGCATCCGGTCCTCCGCCTGGACCAGGGCGGCGAAGGCGAAGACGACGAGCACCACGCTGCCGGCGTGCAACGCCCAGCGCGGCCACCGGCGCAGCCGCGTGGAGCGACGACCGATCCAGATGGAGGCGAGCAGGAAACCGCCCAGCATGATCAGGCCGGCGAGCAGTTCGCCGCCGAACCGGGGCAGCAGACCGAAGCTGCCGCCGGTGGTGATCACCGTGACCAGCATGGCCGCCAGGTAGCCGCGCAGCACCCACCAGCCGGGCCGCAGCAGCCGGAGGAAGTCGCTGGCCGTCTCGTATCCCAGTGGCGGGCCGAGTCGGGTGTCGATCGTCCGCAGCCGGCCCCGGGCGCGTACCACCGCGGCGGCCACCCGCTGGTCCAGGTTGCGGCCGCTGGCCGGGGCGCCGGCTGCGGCGCGCAGCTCGGCGGCGTACGCCTCGGGCTCGCCCAGCCGCTCGACCAGCGTGCCGTGGGCCTCCGCGGCCACCTCGGCGAGGTGGTCGGGCAGGTCCTCGGTCAGTTCGTCGCGTCGGGCGGGCGGCAGGTCGGCCAGAGCCGCCCGGACCCGCGCCACGTAGTCGGTGATCTCCTGCTCCGTGACGGTCATGCCGCCAGCCCCCGATCGTCGAGCAGACTGTCCATGGTGGTGGCGAACGAGCGCCAGAGCTTGCCGGAGCGGGTCAACTGGTCACGCCCGGCGGCGTTGAGTGAGTAGTACTTGCGGTGCGGCCCGGATTCGCTCGGCACGACGTAGGTGGTGAGCAGGCCGGCGGCGAAGAGGCGGCGCAGCGTGCCGTAGACCGACGCGTCGCCGACCTCCTCCAGCCCGGCCTCCCGGAGGCGGCGCAGGATGTCGTAGCCGTAGCCGTCCTCCTCCCGGAGCACGGCCAGGACGGCGAGATCGAGCACGCCCTTCAGCAACTGTGTGGTGTCCACGCATTGCACACTAGTGCGCAATGCGAAGTAGCGTCAACGGAACCCGCCGACATCGCTGCCCCGCCCCACCCGTCGCGTCTCGGGCGCACCTCAGGGACAAGCGCCGCCTCCGCGACGCGCGAGGCAGCGCTTACCGGAATGTTGTCGCAGCGTCCGACGCGGTAGGTGCGGGACTACCGCAGACTCCAGGCGATGCCGTCGAGGATGTCGTGCTCGGAGGCGACCACCGACGGCATCCCGGCCCGCTCCATGATCACGCGGAGCACCAACGCGCCCGCGCCGATCACGTCGGCCCGACCCGGGTGCATCACCGGGATCGCCAACCGCTGCTCGCTGGTCCGGCTCAACAGGTCCGCGGTCACCTGGGCCACCGCCTCGTACGACACCCGGGCGTGGTGGATCCGCTCCGGGTCGTACTCCCGCAGGTCCTGGGCGATGGCGACGATGGTCGTGACCGACCCGGCGAGACCGACCAGGGTGGCCGCCTCCCGGCCGGGCACCACCGCGAGCGCCCGGTCCACCGCCGCGGCGATGTCGGCCTGCGCGGCGGCGATCTGCTCCGGCGTCGGCGGGTCGCCCGGCAGGTGTCGCTCGGTCATCCGGACGCAGCCGATGTCCACCGAGATCGCCGCGCGTACGCCGCCGGCCCGGTCACCGACCACGAACTCCGTGGAGCCGCCGCCGATGTCGACGACCAGCAACGGCTCCTTCGCGTCGGTGGGAAGGCCACGCACCGCGCCGGTGAAGGAGAGCCGCGCCTCCTCGTCACCACTGACCACCTCGGGCGCGACCCCGAGGGTGTGCTGCACCATCTCCGTGAAGTCGGCGGCGTTGGCCGCGTCCCGGGAGGCCGACGTCGCGCACATCCGCACCCGCTCCGCACCGAGCTTCTCGATGTCGGCGGCGTACGACGCCAGCGCCACCCGGGTCCGCTCGATCGCCTCCGGCGCCAGCCGGCCCGTCCGGTCCACGCCCTGCCCCAGCCGGACGATCTCCATCCGCCGGGTCACGTCGGTCAGCGGAGCCTGCGACCCGGCCGACTCCCCGGGCAGGTCGGCGACCAGCAGTCGGATCGAGTTGGTTCCGCAGTCGATGGCCGCCACACGCGTCGTCACGGCAGCAACCTTACGGCAGGGCGGGCGGTCGCCCCGCTGCCTGGCCGACGGAGGGCCACGCCGCGGAGGAGTATGGCATCGACGCCTCCGGGCCCGCACCCAGCAGGTGAGCACCGAGCGGTGTCAGCTGGTGCCGAACGGCGCCGCCGTCCCGTTCGCTGGCGATCAGCCCGGCCGACCGCAGCGCGGTGGCGTGCTCCGACGTCGAGGAGAGACTGATCCCGACGGCCCGGGCCAGCATCGTCGTGGTCAACTCGCCATCACCGGCGAGCCGGCGGAGCACCAGCGCCCGAGTGGTGCCGAGCAACCGCCCGAGGGAGTCGACCCCCGCGGAGGCGGCCGGGCGAGGCATCGGCGCCGGGTAGACGAGCAGGATCGGGCGACCCGGCTCCACCAGCACCCGGGGGCGGGGACCGGCCAACGGGGAGGGCAGCAGGATGAGCCCGTGCCCGGTGCCGGTCAACTCCCCGTGCCACCAGGTCCGCACCTCCAGTACCGGCTCCCGCCACCGGATCGCCGGATGCAGACCCTCGAGGAGGCCGGCCAGGCCGTGCCGCGCCAACCGCTGGCTGGCGCAGGTCACCTGCTGGCGGTGCGCTGCCACCAGATCGGGCCAGTGCGGTGCCAGGACGGCATCGAACCAGGTGCGAACGGCCCCGCCGAACAGGTCCAGCACCTCCGGGTCGGCCGCCGCGAACCGCCGCCGCAGCGGGCTGGGGGCCGCATCGGCGTACGACGCGGTGACCTCGGCCCGGACCCGCCGCGCCGGGGTGGCCCGGATCGCCTCGAGACCCGCCGCCACCGACTCCAGGCCGTCCCACGGGGTGACGAAATCCGGCAGACGCCCCCGGTCGGGCAGCAGGTGCCGCAGGATCGCGGTGGCGGCCTGGGCGGCGCCGTCAGCCTCGACAGCCGCTGCCCGCTCGGCCAGGGACGGCGCCATCACCGCGACCGTCGGATCACGCAGCCACTGCCCGGCCAGCAGCGCGGTCCCGACCGGGTGCAGCCGGTCGGCGAACCGCACCCGGCACAGGTCCGCCGCGCCGAGCTGGAGGTGAAGCATGGCCCAAGCCTGCCCGCCTTCGCCCTGAACCGAAAGGGTTGATCCGCACGTGGAACACCTCCAGGGTGGACGGCGGGTCGACGAGGGGGCGAGCGTGCGACGGACGATGGCGGTGTTGACGGACTCTGCCTGATCGTCGTGGTCGCGGCGCGCGGTGAGCGGGGGCGACCCTCGTCGACCCCGTCGCCCAACGCCTGGCGTCGAATCTGATCTGGGAGCTCTTCGCCAGCCACCCGCGCCGGCCCTGACTACAGCCGCAGCAGCATCCGCGTGTTGCCCAGCGTGTTCGGCTTGACCCGCTCCAGGTCCAGGAACTCCGCGACACCCTCGTCGTACGAACGCAGCAGCTGCTCGTACACCCGCTGCGGCACCGGCGCGCCGTCGATCGCCCGGAACCCGAACGAGGCGAAGAACCGGGTCTCGAAGGTGAGCACGAAGATGCGCGCCACGCCCAGCTCCCGGGCCGCGTCGATCAGCTCACCCACCAGGCGCTGCCCGATCCGCCGACCCCGGCAGGACGGATCCACCGCCACCGTACGGATCTCGGCCAGGTCCTCCCACATCACGTGCAGCGCGCCGCAGCCCACCACGGCGTCGTCCTCGGCCCGGACCGCCACCCGGAACTCCTGCACGTCCTCGTAGAGGGTGACGGTGGCCTTGCTCAGCAGCCGCCGGTCGTCGGTGTACGTGTCGACCAGCCGCCGGATGCCCCGCACGTCGCCCGTACGGGCCCGCCGCACCAGGATCTGGCCCTCGGCGACCGGCGCCGAGGACCCGGCGTCGGCGCTCACTCGCCCGCCGGCACGTCCACGCACGGGCCGGCCGTCCACCAGGGCTCGACCAGCTCCAGCGTCTCGTCGCCGAACGGGTTCACCCCGGGGCCCGCACCCAGCGCGTGCCCCAGGTGCACGTGCAGGCACTTCACCCGGCCCGGCATGCCGCCGGCCGAGATGCCGGCGATCTCCGGCACCTCGCCGATCGCCTCCCGGCGCGTGAGGTAGTCCTCGTGCGCCGCCCGGTAGTGGGCGGCCAGCTCGGGATCTGTCGACAGCCGGTCGGCCATCTCCTTCATCAACCCGGCCGACTCCAGCCGGCTGCACGCCGCGGTGGCCCGGGGGCAGGTCAGGTAGTACAGCGTCGGGAAGGGAGTGCCGTCGGCGAGGCGCGGCGTCGTCTCCACCACGTCCGGCAGGCCGCACGGGCAGCGGTGCGCCACCGCCCGGGTCCCCCGGGGCGTACGGCCGAGCTGCGCGCCCACCGCGGCCAGGTCGGCCTCGGTGGCCGGCGCACGGTGCGGCAGGGGTACGGAATCCGCCGCCGGCTCCGGCGGTGGTGCGACAGTCACGGTGCCATCTCTCCTGGTGCTGGTCGGTGGCTCACTTGCCCGGCTGCTGGCTGTCCGCCGCCTGGACGCTCGACCAGAGCGTGTCGTACCAGGTGACCGGCCCGGCCGGGGCGGCCGGCCCGGCCGGCTTCCCGGCGTCCCGGGCAGCGCCCTCCGGGTCGTGCAGCACCACCATCATCTTCTCGCCCGGCCGGCCCATGAAGAACCGTTCCCGGGCCTTGGTCTCGATGTACGCCGGGTCCTTCCAGTTGGCGGCCTCGGCGGCAAGTTTGGCGATCTCCTCTTCCTGCGCCGCCTGTGCCGCCTCCATCCGCTCGATGTCGGCCTGCTGGTCCAGGTAGACCCGGACCGGATAGGTGTAGGCCAGGGCGAGCGCGATCAGCACCGCGAACAGGACGGTGGCCCGGCCCGTGAGGCCACGGGGGTGGGGTGCGGCGAGACGCTTGACGGCGCCACCGGCGGCGGTACGCCGGGCCGCGGCCGGACGGTTCGCGGAGCGGACCCCCTCGGCGCCCCGGGCCGCGCCCGGCGCCCGACCCGCGGCGCCCCGCGGCTCGGCGCGTACGCCGGTCTCCCGGACCGATCCCCGCGTGGCCCGCCCACCACCCGGCCGGCCGGACTGACCCGGCCGGCGGGCGGGACGCTGACCACCCGGTGTGCGGCGCTGCTGCATCGTCACACCCCTCCCCCGAGGCTCGCCGGTCTCAGGCCGAACGGTAGCGCGGGAACGCGCCGGCGCCGGCGTAGCGCGCCGCGTCGGCCAGCTCCTCCTCGATCCGGAGCAGCTGGTTGTACTTCGCGACCCGGTCCGAGCGGGCCGGCGCGCCGGTCTTGATCTGACCGCAGCCGGTGGCCACCGCCAGGTCGGCGATCGTGGTGTCCTCGGTCTCGCCGGAACGGTGGCTCATCATGCACTTGAAGCCGGCCCGGTGGGCCAGGTCCACCGCGTCCAGCGTCTCGGTCAGCGAACCGATCTGGTTGACCTTCACCAGGACCGCGTTCGCCGCCTTCTCCGCGATGCCGCGGGCGATGCGCTGCGGGTTGGTCACGAAGAGGTCGTCACCGACGATCTGCACCCGGTCGCCGATCGAGGCGGTCAGCGTCTGCCAGCCGGTCCAGTCGTCCTCCGCCAGCGGGTCCTCGATCGACACGATCGGGTACTCGTCGGCCAGCTTGGTGTAGTAGGTGCTCATCTCCTCGGCGGACTTCGGGGTGCCCTCGAAGGTGTAGGTGCCGTTGTCGAAGAACTCCGTCGCCGCCACGTCGAGCGCGAACACGATGTCGGTCCCGAGCCGGTAGCCGGCCTTCTCGACCGCCTCGGCGATCAGGTCCAGCGCGGCGGCGTTGGTCGGCAGGTTCGGCGCGAAGCCACCCTCGTCGCCCAGCCCGGTCGACAGGCCCTTCTTCTTCAACACCGACTTCAGCGCGTGGTAGACCTCCGCGCCGGAGCGCAGCGCCTCACGGAAGGTGGGCGCGCCGATCGGCGCGACCATGAACTCCTGGATGTCGACGTTGGAGTCGGCGTGCGCACCACCATTGAGGATGTTCATCATCGGCACCGGCAGGAGGTGCGCGTTCGGGCCGCCCAGGTAGCGGAAGAGGCTCAGCTCCGCGCTGCCGGCGGCGGCCTTCGCCACCGCGAGGGAGACGCCGAGGATGGCGTTGGCGCCCAGCTCCGACTTGCTGTCGGTGCCGTCGATGTCGAGCATCTTCCGGTCGATCAGGCGCTGCTCGCTGGCCTCGTACCCGATGATCTGGTCGACGATCCTGTCTTCGACGTTGGAGACCGCCTTCTCCACGCCCTTGCCCTGGTAGCGGTCGTCGTCACCGTCGCGCAGCTCGATCGCCTCGAAGGCGCCGGTGGAGGCGCCGGAGGGCACGGCGGCGCGGGCCACCGTGCCGTCGTCCAGGCCGACCTCGACCTCGACCGTCGGGTTGCCCCGCGAGTCGAGAATCTCCCGGGCGACGATTCCCTCGATGGTTGCCACTGAGTCGCTCCTCGTTGTTGTTATCCGGTCCGTGGGTGGGCCGCGACGGTGCGGCTGAGGCAGGTGTTGAACGCAGCGTATCGGGCCGCAGGAACGGGCACGGCGTCGCCCGCGCACCCGAGTCGCCCCGCGCTGACGGACATTCCCGGATTTCCCGGCCTCAACCGGCAACGGGTTTGCGCTGCGCGGACCCGATCGACCAGGCTGGTCGCCATGCCCGCCGCCTCGACCACCCTCCGCATGCTCGCCGTGTCGGTCATCGCGTCGCTCACGGTCACCGGCTGTCAGACATTCGAGGACGCCGGACGCGCCATGGGCCGCTCCGACCTCGTCAACGACCTCGCCGCCCGGCTCGACCGGGCGCTCGAGCTGACCTACTCGGCCGAGTACCAGCTCCCGGGCGGGGAACGCGCCGAGATCGTGCAGGCGCAGGATCCGACCCGCTCCGCGTACACCTACCCCGGTGGGCGGCTCACCGTCACCCCGGAGGCGGTCACCCGGTGCACGGCGGCCGGTGGCCGTACGGCGTGCACGCTGGTGACGCCGCCGACCCCGGGCACCAAGCCCACCGTGGCGCTCTTCGCCGAGGCGAACCGGCAGGGCCTCGTCACCCCGCCGGTGGTGGTCGGGATGCTGACCGCCGCCGCGCTCGACCCGCAGGCGGTCATCAAGCAGAGCGACACCAGCGTCGCCGGTCGACACGCCACCTGCGTCGAGGTGCAGCGGTCGGACGGCGACTTCACCGCCTGCGTGACCACCGAGGGTGTGCTCGGCAGCTTCACCGGGCCGGTCGACGGCAAGCCGGCCGAGCTGGCGCTGAGCCGCTACTCCGACACCGTGGAGCAGGACGCGTTCGACCCGCCCGCCGGCGCCGGCGTGGTGGACCGCCGGCCGGGCGGCTCGTGACCGGCCCGGCCGCCGGGAGCGCACCCGCCGCGCAGCGCGCCGGTTTCCAGCCGGGCGCCGACCTCGGCCGCCCACCCGTGCCCAGCGACCTCGCCCTGCCGGTGGTCGGCGCAAAGCTGCTGACCAACGCCGACGGGACGGTGGCCCGGGTCGGCGACCTGCCCGCCGACACCCGCTGGGTCCCGCTGGGCACCCTCGACGGCGTGCCCGCGTGGGCCACCGACCTGGCCACGGCCGACGAGGTCCCCGGCCGGGCACGCGGCTGGGCGTCGCTCGCCGCCGAGGTGCCCGAACCGCTCGCCACGCTGGCCGGCCGGGCGTTGGCCGTCGTCACCTGGCGGCGTACCCACCGGTGGTGCGGCGCCTGCCGGGCCGAGCTGACCGACCAGCCCGGCGAGACCTCCCGCCGCTGCCCCGACTGCGGCCTGTACGTCCCGATGCAGCTCTCCGCCGCGGTGCTGGTGGCGATCACCCGACCCGCCCCGGCCCATGGCCCCGACGAGCTGCTGCTGGTCCGGCACGCCACCGGCCCGACCGGGCTGTGGGCACTGGTGGCCGGCTTCGTCGAGGCCGGCGAGACGCTGGAGGCGGCCGTGCACCGGGAGGTCGGCGAGGAGGTCGGGCTGCGCATCGACCGGCCGGCCTACTTCGGCAGCCAGCCGTGGGCCATCTCCGGCCCCGGGGTGCTGCTCGCCGGCTTCACCGCCCGCGCCGCCGACCCGCACGCCGAGCCGGTGGTCGACGGCCGGGAGCTGACCCAGGCCCGCTGGTTCGGCCTGGACGCGCTGCCGGCGGAACTGCCGCCCGCGTACTCCATCTCGCGCTGGCTGATCGACGCGACGGTGACCGCCGCACGACGGTGACCCGCATGTCAGGCCGGGTGGCGCGCGGGCGTTCCTCAGACGTCCAGCAAGGTGCGCAGATGGCGCGGGGGCGGGCAGTCGTGGGCGAGCATCGCGTCGTGCCAGTCGCGCACCGACACCCCGTCGGGGCGGGCGGCGGCGATCTCCGCCACCTCGCTGTACCCGACGAAGTAGGTGGAGAGCTGGGTGGACGTGAGCAGCGACCGGCGCCACTTGCCGGCCGCCTCACCCTCCTCCTGGAAGCCGCGACCGGTCATCAGCGCCATCGCCTCGGCCTCGGGCAGGCCCTCGGCGTGCACCAGCTGATCGAGCAGCGCGTTGATGGTCATCCGTAGCTGCATCTTGAGCTGCTGCAACCGCACCGGCAGGCCACCGAAGCCGAGCCCGGCCATCAGCTCCTCGGCGTACACGGCCCAGCCCTCGATGAACGGGCCGGACTCGGCCAGCGCCCGGACCCGGGTGCCGCCGACATAGCGGCGGGCGTGGGCGAGCTGGAGGAAGTGCCCGGGCATCGCCTCGTGCACGGTCAGGTTGCGGATCATGTGGTCGTTGTACTCGCGGTAGAACGACTCGACCCGGTGCGCGGGCCACTCCGTCGGGGTGGGCGCGATGCAGTAGAAGGTCGGCAGGGCCGCGGTCTCCAGCGGGCCGGGCGAGTCGCAGTACGCCACCGCGACGCCCCGGGCGAACTCCGGCATCTCCTGGATCACGCACCGGTCGTCGACCAGGCTGACCAGGTCGTGCGCCCGGACGAAGTCGGTCGCCTCGTCCAGGGTGACCCCGGCCAGCTCGACGATGGTCGCGTCGTCCGGGTGCTCGGCGGCGAGCACGTCCAGCGCCCGGCGGACCGCCGCGTCGTCGGCCGGGCCGCCGACCAGCTCGACCGCCGCCTCGCGGATCTCCGCGGTGACCCGGTCCAGGTTGGCCCAGGCGCGGCGCTGGATCTCGGCGGCGCCCAGCTCGGTGTCGAGGGTGTGCCAGAGCCGGGCCTCCCAGCGGCGACGACCCAGCCGGGGGTCACGACCGGGACCGGCGTCGGCGGCCAGGCCGATGCGCAGCCAGGCGACGAACTCCTCCAGTGCGGCGATCGCCGCGGTGGCCGCCGGCTCCACCCGGTCGAGGCTGCCGGGGGCCTGGGCGAGCAGCGGCGGCAGCTCGTCGCGGATCAGCGCGGCCGTGCCGGTGAACTGCCCGACCGCCGTCTCCGCATGGATCCGCGGCATGTCCCGCAGCGTCGCGCGAGCCGTCGCCAGCGCGTCCGGTACGGCCGCGAGCCGGCCGGCCAGGTCTGTCAGCCGGACCTCGACCGGGGCGTACGGACGGGCCAACAACGGGTGCAGCAGCGGGCCGGGGTTGTGGTGCAGCGGGTCCCACTCGTGCGACCGGATCTCGGTCAGCTCGAACAGCTCCCGGTCCACGAAGGAGGTGAGCAGAGCGTGGTCCACCTGCTCCTCGACGTCGAGCGAGTCGGGATCCAGTTCGGACAGCGCGTTCGCCGCATCGGAGAGCATGGCCCGGTCGGCCGCCAGTGCGTCGGCCGACAGATCCGGCAGGCGGTCGTCGTACCGGTGGTCCCCGGCCGCGGTCGCGACCCCGGGCCGCGACTCCAGCAACGCCTCGACGACCCGCTCCGCCAGAACCCCAAACGCTTCCACCCCCCGACCCTACCGACCGCCCCTCGGCCAGCCGTGTTGATCAAGAGGTTTGCGTCAGGATCCGGCCCGGAGGTGACGCAGACCTCTTGATCAACGTCATTCGGCGGGCGGGGTGGCGCGCTCGGCGGCGCGGACCGCCTCGGCGTACGCCAGGGTCGCGCGGCGGAGGGCGGCCTCCGGGTTCAGGTCGGCCTGGCGGGCCGCCGCGACCGTGGCCAGGAGGCTGGCGCCGAGCCTCGCCTCCGGGTCCACCTGGGAGTCCGCCAGCGGCGGCGGGACGGCCAGCCCCACCCGGGCGGCGCGGTCCAGGATCGTCGCCGCAAGGGCGAGCGCGGGCTGGCTCAGCGCCACCCCGTCCAGCACCGATTCGCGCGCCTTCTCGGCCCGCTTGATCCGCTCCCAGTTGGCGGTGATCTCCTCCAGCGTGCCCGCCTCCGCGCCGGCGAAGACGTGCGGATTGCGTCGGATCATCTTGTCGACCAGGCCACCCGCCACGTCGTCGACGTTCCACCGCTCGCCCTCGGGCAGCTCCTCTGCGAGCCGGGCGTGCAGCACCACCTGGAGCAGCACGTCACCCAGCTCCTCGCGCAGCGCGTCGGTGTCCCCGGCGCTGATCGCGTCGTACGCCTCGTAGCTCTCCTCCAGCAGGTAACCGGCGAGGCTGCGGTGCGTCTGCGCCCGCTTCCACGGGTCGCCGCCCGGTGAGGCCAGCCGGTCCATGACAGCCACCGCGTCCAGCAAACGGGCACCCGGCGGGTCCCACGAGCCGTACATCAACTCCAGCTCGGCCAACCCCGGCTCGCGGGCCAGCCGCAGACCCAGCTCCCGGGCCAGCGACTCGTCGCCCGCCGGCCCGGCCAGCCAGACCGCCGCCCCGTGCGCCGCCACCGCGTCCAGCAGCGGCTGCGCCGCCGGGCCGTCCACCACGGTGACCTCGGCGCCCGCCTGGCGCACGGCCGTGGTCAGCTCGCTCTCCGCGCCGGTCAGCACCGGGTGCTGGCGTACGACATCCCAGGCCGCGGAGGTCAGCAGGCCGGCCGGCAGCCGGGGCGACGTGACCAGCAGGACGATCCGTGCCGTCATGCTCAGCTGGCCGTGCCCTCGGCCTCCGGGGCCGCGCTCGACGGCAGCGGCTCCGGCGTGGAGATGTCGGTGACCGAACCGTGCTCGTTGATGTACGGCAGCGAGTAGAAGACCAGGGACTGGCCGGTGCTCACCACCGACGGCACCCCGACCGCCTGGTAGCGCGGGTTGACGGAGACGTCGACCTTGGTCGCCTCCTCGCCCAGCGCGGTGCTGAGCGCGGTCGCGGCGCGGACGAAGCCACCGTCACCGAACGCCTGGCGGACCTCGGCCACCGACAGCCCGCCCTTGATCGCCCCGGTCTTCTCCAGGGCGTGGTAGACGGCCATCATCGAGTCGTCGCTCAGCTCCGCCGGCGGAAGCTGCTGGTTGAGCACCTGGAGCAGGTCGATCCAGTCGCCCCAGAGCTTGGCGTACTCGGTGCTGGCCGGCACCCGCAGGTTCTGCTCGAGCTGCTGCGGGGTGACCTCGTCGGGCACCTGGAGGTTCTTCCCCGCCGCCACGCGCCTGCCCAGCTCCAGGCTGACCAGCAGGTTCACCACGTCCTGGCGGGTGACGGCGGAGCGCAACTGCTCCGGCGCGGGCGTCGCGCCCGCCTGACCGGCCTCCTGCCGGACCGCCTCGCCGTACTTCGCCTGCACGTCGTCGTAGATCGCATCCACCCGGTCCACGGAGAACGTGGTGTCACCGACGTACGCGGCGACGTTCGGGGCGGACTTTCCGCAGGCGGCGAGGGAGAGGACACCCAGAGCCGCGACGCTGGCGGCGGCGATCAGACGGCGAGCACGCATGCCCGTCACTCTCTCATGCCCTCTCCCGTGCTGTGACGGCCCCCACCTCACCCGGCCGCGCCGACCAGCGGAGCGGGGGCGCCCAGCACGTCGGAGAGCAGTTGGGCGCACCACTCCAGCAACGCCTGGTCGCGCAGCGGCTCGCCGCCGACCCGACGGGTGCTCGGCCGGGGCACGCTCACCTGGTCGGTGGCCAGCTTGTAGACCGCGTCCGGGTGGTAGCGCTTGAGCCGCAGCTGCTTCGAGTCGGGCAGCGGCAGCGGCCCGAACCGGACGTGCTTGCCCTGCATGGACACGTCGGCCAGGCCGTACCGGCGGGCCAGCAGACGGAAACGGGCCACCGCCACCAGGTTCTGCACCGGGGCCGGCGGCTCCCCGTACCGGTCGGTCATCTCGGCGACCACCTCGCGCAGCCGCTCCTCGTCGCGCGCCTCGGCGAGCTTGCGGTACATCTCCAGGCGCAACCGTTCCACGCTCACGTAGTCGTGCGGCAGGTGCGCGTCGACCGGCAGGTCGATCTTGACGTCGGCCTCCTCCTCCGGCCGCTCGCCCTTGAACGCGGAGACCGCCTCGCCGACCATCCGCACGTACAGGTCGAAGCCGACGCCCTCGATGTGCCCCGACTGTTCGCCGCCGAGCAGGTTGCCGGCGCCCCGGATCTCCAGGTCCTTCATCGCCACGTACATGCCGGCGCCCAGCTCCGTGTGCTGGGCGATCGTGGCCAGCCGCTCGTGGGCGTGCTCGGTGAGCGGCTTCTCCGGCGGGTAGAGGAAGTACGCGTACGCCCGCTCCCGGCCCCGGCCGACCCGGCCACGGATCTGGTGCAGCTGAGCCAGGCCGAGCAGGTCGGCCCGTTCCACGATCAGGGTGTTGGCGTTGGGGATGTCGATGCCGGACTCCACGATCGTGGTGCAGACCAGGACGTCGAACTCCTTCTCCCAGAAGCCGACCATGACCTTCTCCAGGGCTTCCTCGCCCATCTGGCCGTGCGCCACCGCGACCCGCGCCTCGGGCACCAGCTCCCGCAACCGCCGGGCCGCCCGGTCGATCGACTCGACCCGGTTGTGCAGGTAGAAGACCTGCCCGTCGCGCAGCAGCTCCCGGTGGATCGACGCGGCGACCTGCCGGTCGTCCTGCGCGCCGACGAAGGTGAGCACCGGGTGCCGCTCCTCCGGCGGGGTGGCGATGGTGGACATCTCCCGGATGCCGGTGATCGCCATCTCCAGGGTGCGCGGGATCGGGGTGGCCGACATGCTCAGCACGTCCACCGAGGCGCGCAACGTCTTCAGGTGCTCCTTGTGCTCGACACCGAAACGCTGCTCCTCGTCGACGACCACCAGACCCAGCTGCTTGAACCGGGTGGCGGTCTGAAGCAGCCGGTGGGTGCCGATGACGATGTCGACGGTGCCGTCGGCGACCATCTCCAGCGTCCGCTCGGTCTCCTTCGGGGTCTGGAACCGGGACAGCTGCCGGATCTCCACCGGGAACTGGCCCATCCGCTCGGCGAACGTGTTGTAGTGCTGCTGCACCAGCAGCGTGGTGGGCACCAGCACCGCCACCTGCTTGCCGTCCTGCACCGCCTTGAACGCCGCCCGGACCGCGATCTCGGTCTTGCCGTAGCCGACGTCACCGCAGATCAACCGGTCCATCGGAACGGTCTGCTCCATGTCCCGCTTGACCTCGTCGATCGCCGCGAGCTGGTCCGGCGTCTCCTGCCAGGGGAAGGCGTCCTCCAACTCACGCTGCCACGGCGTGTCCGGGCCGAACGAGTGGCCCTTGGACGCCTTCCGGGCGGCGTAGAGCTGGATGAGCTGCGCGGCGATCTCCCGAACCGCCTTGCGGGCCCGGGCCTTGGACTTCTGCCAGTCCGAGCCGCCCATCTTGTGCAGGGTCGGCTGCTCGCCGCCCACGTAACGGGAGAGCTGGTCGAGCTGGTCGGTGGGGACGAAGAGCCGGTCACCGGGCTGGCCGCGCTTGCTGGCCGCGTACTCGATGACCAGGTACTCCCGGCTGGCGCCGTTGACGGTGCGCTGCACCAGCTCGACGTACCGGCCGATGCCGTGCTGCTCGTGCACCACGAAGTCGCCGGCCTTGAGCTCCAGCGGGTCGATGGTGTTGCGACGCCGGCTCGGCATCTTGCGCATGTCCCGCGTCGAGGTGCCCCGACCGCCGGTCACGTCGTTGCCGGTGAGCAGCACGAAACGGGATGCCTCATCGACGAACCCGCTGCCCAGCGCACCGCAGGTCACCACCAGCTCGCCCGGGACGGGCGCGGTCGGCACCTCCTCGACGAGGCGGGCGCCCAGCCCGGCGTCGCGCAGCACCTCCACCGCGCGCTGGGCGGGGCCGTGCCCCTCGAAGACCAGCGCGATCGACCAGCCCTCGCCGGCCCAGCGCTTGAGATCGTCGACCACCCGGGCGGTCTCGCCGTGGTAGAGCGGAGCCGGCTGGGCGGAAAGGGTCACCGCGATGGCATCGTCCGGGGTGACGACGGCCTGCTCCGGCGCGTCCTCCCAGGGCTGCCGCGTGTCGGCGGCCTCCGCCTCGACCAAGCCGAACGGGGACAGCGTCCACCACGGCTGGCCGAGCTTGCCGGCGGTGGCGCGCACCTCGGCCAGGGTGCGGAAGGCGGCGGCGCCGACGTCCACCGGGGCCTGGCCCCCGACCGCGGCGGCGGCCCAACTGGCCTGGAGGAACTCCTCCGAGGTACGCACCAGGTCGTGCGCCCGGGTGCGGATGCGCTCCGGGTCGCACAGCAGCACGTGGGTGCCGGCCGGCATGGCGTCCAGCAGCAGCTCCAGCGAGTCGGGGCCGACCAGCACCGGCGCCAGCGACTCCATGCCCTCCACCGGGATGCCCTCGGCCAGCTTGTCCAGGATCTCGGCCAACTCGGGGTGCTGCTCGGCCAGCGCGGCGGCCCGCTCGCGGACCGACGGGGTGAGCAGCAACTCCCGGCAGGGCGGCGCCCAGAGCAGCGGAACCTGCTCGATGGTGCGCTGGTCGGCGACGGCGAAGGTGCGGATCTCCTCCACCTCGTCGCCCCAGAACTCGACCCGGGACGGGTGCTCGTCGGTGGGCGGGAAGACGTCCAGGATGCCGCCGCGCACCGCGAACTCGCCACGCTTGGTGACCAGGTCGACCCGGGCGTACGCCATGTCGATCAGCCGGCGGGCGACCTCCTCCAGGTCGGCCTCCTCGCCCGCGGCGAGCTGCACCGGCTCCAGGTCGCCGAGCCCCTTGAGCTGCGGTTGCAGCAGCGAACGGACCGGGGCCACGACCACCCGCAACGGCCCGGTGCTGCCGTGCGCGTCGGACGACTCGGGGTGCGCCAGCCGGCGCAGCACGGCCAGTCGCCGGCCGACGGTGTCCGAACGCGGGGAGAGCCGCTCGTGCGGCAGCGTCTCCCAGGAGGGGAAGACCACCACCTGCTCCGCCGGCAGCAGCCCGCCCAACGCCGCGGCCAGGTCGTCGGCCTCGCGGGTGGTGGCGGTCACCGCCAGCACGGGCCGCCCCGCCCCGCCACCGGAACCATCCGGGTCGGCGGCGACGGCGGCCACCGCGAACGGCCGCAGCGCCGGTGGGGCGGTGATGTCGAGGCCGTCGACCTGCGCGGCACCGGAGCGCGCCAGGTCACGCGCCCGGGCCAGCCCGGGGTCGGCCAGGGCGGCGGAGAACAGACCGGTGAGCATGTGATCACTTCCAGGGGAGTCGACGCACACGACGGCTGCCCCTCGTCCGGTCGGACGGGGGGTGCACGACAACCAGCCTATCCCCGTCCACCGACACCCACCCCGTCCCCGGCCAGGTCCGAAGCGCGGCCGCGGCGTCCGGA
>NZ_QGKR01000238.1 GCF_003172955.1 Micromonospora acroterricola
CCGCCTAGCCCGCTTAGCCCGCTTAGCCCGCTTAGCCCGCCGGAGCGTGGCCGCAGCACCCGGCGCCGCGACGGGTGGCCCAGGCCGCGCGCCGGCGGCGGGTCGCGTGGGGCAGGGCGGTCAGCCGGAGAGGGTACGGCGGCCCGGCCGACCGCCACCGCGCATCCGCTGGCGGGGTGGCGGGGTGGCCGGCTTCGGCCGCTTGAGGTGGTAGCGGTGCAACTCGTTGTTGCCGGGCAGGGATGGGTCCTCGCTCATCGCGACCAACTCCCAGCCCTGGTCGCCGGCCCGGTTGAGGTGGGCCAGCGCGGTGTCGCCGTACGGCGTCACGTCGATCATCGAGCCGTCCGGGCCGTACCAGACGAAGACGACCTCCCAGCCCAGGTCGTTGGTCGCGGCCTGGCGACGGCGGATCAGCAGTGCGTACTCCCACTTGAGCATGGCGTCATTCTCACCCTGCCGTCGCCCGCCGGCACGGATCAATCCTCGGCGATCCGCCCGGCGTCGACGCGCAGCAGGCGGTTCGTCTCGATCTCGGCTAGCATCCGCCGGTCGTGGGTGACCAGCAGCAGCGTGCCCGGGTAGCTGGCCAGGGCCGATTCCAGTTGCTCGATGGCCGGCAGGTCCAGGTGGTTGGTGGGCTCGTCGAGCACCAGCAGGTTGACGCCACGGCCCTGGAGCAGGGCCAACGCCGCCCGGGTCCGCTCACCGGGGGAGAGGGTGGCCGCCGGTCGGGGCACGTGCGCCGCGCGCAGCCCGAATTTGGCCAGCAGCGTCCGCGCGTCCGCCGGCGACATCTCCGGTACGGCCGCCTGGAACGCGTCGATCAGCGGCGCGTCGCCGAGGAACAGCCCTCTGGCCTGGTCCACCTCGCCGATCACGACGCCCGGCCCGAGTGCGGCGGTGCCGGCGTCCAGTGGCAGCCGACCGAGCAACGCGGCCAGCAGGGTGGACTTGCCCGAGCCGTTCGCCCCGGTCACCGCGACCCGGTCCGCCCAGTCGATCTGGAGGTCCACCGGCCCGAGGGTGAACCCTCCCCGGCGTACCACGGCGCCGCGCAGCGTGGCCACGACGGCGCCGGCGCGGGGCGCGGCGGCGATCTCCATCCGCAGCTCCCACTCCTTGCGGGGCTCCTCGACCACGTCGAGCCGTTCGATCAGCCGCTCGGTCTGCTTGGCCTTGGCCGCCTGCTTCTCGGACGACTCACTGCGGAACTTGCGGCCGATCTTGTCGTTGTCGGTGGCCTTGCGCCGGGCGTTCTTGACGCCCTTCTCCATCCAGGATCGCTGGGTCCGGGCTCGTGCCTCCAGCCCGGCCCGGGTGTCCGCGTACTCCTCGAAGTCGGCGCGGGCGTGCCGGCGGGCCACCTCGCGCTCCTCCAGGTAGGCCGCGTAGCCGCCGCCGTAGTGGCGCACCTGCTGCTGGGCCAGGTCCAACTCCAGCACCCGGGTCACCGTGCGGGTGAGGAACTCCCGGTCGTGGCTGACCAGCACCGTGCCGGCCCGCAGCCCGGTGACGAACTCCTCCAGCCGCTCCAGCCCGGCCAGGTCCAGGTCGTTGGTCGGCTCGTCGAGCAGGAACACGTCGTAGCGGCTGAGCAGCAGTGAGGCCAGCCCCGCCCGGGCGGCCTGGCCGCCGGAGAGCCCGGTCGTCGGGTGGTCCAGGTCGACGGCGAGCCCCAGGTCGGCGCTCACCTGCTCGGCGCGTTCGTCCAGGTCGGCGCCGCCCAGCGCGAGCCAGCGCTCCAGCGCGTCGGCGTACGCGTCGTCGGCGCCCGCCGCCCCGGCGGTCAGCGCCTCCGTCGCCGCGTCCAGCGCGGCCTGTGCGGCCGTCACCCCGGTCCGCCGGGCCAGGAAACCGCGCACCGTCTCGCCCGGCCGCCGTTCCGGCTCCTGGGGTAGGTGCCCGACGGTCGCGGTGGGCGGGCTGAGCCGGACGCTGCCGGCCTCCACCGGCAGCAACCCGGCGAGGGTACGCAGCAGCGTCGACTTCCCGGCGCCGTTCGGCCCGACCAGGCCGACCACGTCGCCGGGGGCGACCACCAGGTCCAGTTCGGCGAAGAGTGGGCGGTCACCGTGCCCGGCGGCCAGGTCCTTGACGATCATCGTGGCGCTCATCAGGACGGCAGCCTATCCGGCCGCCCGCATACGGGCAGGCGGCAGCGGGCAGACTCAACGGCGTGGTGACCACACTGGCGATCGACTGCGGAGGCGGGGGCATCAAGGCGTCGGTGCTCGACGAGGCGGGCACGATGCGGGCCCGGCCACTGCGGGTGCCGACCCCGTACCCGCTGCCGCCTGCGCTGTTCGTCCGGACCCTGCTCGACCTGGGCCTCCGGCTGCCAACGGCGGACCGGCTGACGGTCGGCGTTCCCGGGATGATCCGGCACGGCGTGGTGGTGACCACACCGCACTACGTGACCCGGAGCGGGCCACGCAGCCGGGTCGACCCGGACCTGCTCGCCGAGTGGTCCGGCTGGGACGCCCGGGGCGCGCTGGCCGACGCGTTCGGGGTGCCCGCGCTGGTGCTCAACGACGCCGAGGTGCACGGTGCCGGGGTGGTCGCCGGCACCGGCTGCGAGCTGGTGCTGACCCTGGGCACCGGGCTGGGTAGCGCTCTCTTCGACGGCGGGGTGCTCGCCCCGCACCTGGAGCTGTCCCACGCGCCCGTGCGCTGGGGGACCACCTACGACACGTACGTGGGCGAGCCGGAGCGCCGCCGGCTCGGCGACGCCTTCTGGTCCCGGCGCATCCGGCAGGTCGTGGACGGGCTCCGTCCGGTGTTCCGCTGGGACCGGCTCTACCTGGGCGGAGGCAACTCGCGGCTGATCCGGCCGGAGCAGCTGGCCCGGATGGGCGACGATGTGGTGGTGGTGCCGAACACCGCGGGGATCGTCGGCGGCGTCCGCGCCTGGGAGCTGTCTACCGGGCGCCGGGACGCCCGCACCTGACCCACGAACGCCGGAACGACGCGATCCACCCGGGGGAACAGTCGCCAAACGGCCGGCGTTGTGCCAGCGTCGGAACTGGTGACGGCGCGATCCGAGGAGGTGGGCAGATGGATCTTCTGGCGGACTACCGGCGGGCGACCATGTTCTTCGAAGCCGGTGACCCGAGCGGAGCGGCCCGACTGCTGGAGCCGATCGTGGACGCCGAACCCGGCAACGCGGCGGTCCGGCAGCTGCTGGCCCGGGCGTACTTCCAGTCGGCCCAGCTCAACCGGGCGGAGGAGCAGCTGCGGGAGCTGGTCGACCGGGACCCGAGCGACCACTACGCGCACCACGTGCTGGGCCGGACGCTGGAGCGGCTGAACCGGCACTCGGACGCGTTGCGGCACCTGCGGATCGCCGCCGCGATGTACGCGGCCAACGACGACTACCGGATCGCGCTGGAGCGGGTGGAGACCCGCCTGGGCGGCACGCGCTGAGCGCGTACCGGTGACGTGCACGGGGCGGCCCTTCGGAGCCGCCCCGTCGTCGTCCGGCGGGCGGGCCGCCGGGCGTGCCTAGGATGGCGGACATGGGACCTGACCGGCCGGCGGCTGCGGCATGAAGCTCAAGCTGGATCTGCACGAAATCTTCAACAAGGGCCAGGACATCGACCGCGCGCTGCGCGGGATCATGGACGAGGCGGTGGCGAAGAAGGCCACCCTCGTGGAGATCATCCCTGGTAAGGGATCGGGCCAGCTGAAGAAGCGGGTGCTGCGATTCCTCGATCAGAAGGACGTCAAGCAGCTCTATCACCGGGTCGAGAAGGACTCGAAGAACTTCGGCCGGCTCTTCGTGCACTTCCGGTGGAAGTAGCAGCCGAGCCGCTGGAAGTAGCAGCCGAACTGGCTCAGTGGGCCTTCGCGTCCGGGCGCGCGCCGTGGCCGACCGGGCGTCGGGACCAGCACTGCGGGCGCTGCCGGACGGCGAGCTCCAGTGCCTGATGGTCGGACTCGATCATTTCCCGGGCGATTCGACGCGCCATCTCCAGGCGGTCAACCTGCATGTCAAGATCCGTCGGGCCGGCGCCTGCCATATCGAACTCCTCGTCAGCGTTCGAACTAGTCGCATCATCCGTCAGGTCGGAAGTCGTCACCATTCTCCGATCGGTGGAATCCAACCGCCCGTACGGCTCCGGTTGGCGTACCCCGGTTGCGCCGATGGTAGCGGCGCCCTGGTCGCCGCGCGCGGAAGTGCGGAAACTGTTCGCCGCATGTGTCGCCGTCAATGTCGGCGGTCACGGCCGAACTTGCCGCCGGTCGGTAGATTGCACGGTGCGCGGGTCGGGGGGCGCGACATGTCCGGTGAGGGACCTTTCGCAAGGAGGACCGCCGTGCAGCAACCGAGGACCGACCCGCTTTTCGTCGCCGTCGAATCGGAGATGATCACCCGGGCGGACGTTGCCGGGCTGGTCGCCGGGCGGCTGGCCGCCGTCCGGGTGCCGGGGCTGCTCTCCGCGGCCCGCTGCCACGCGATCACCGCCGCTCTCGCCGCCGCGCCGATGGACCGCTACGACGAGAGCCGGGTCTTTCCCGTCGTCGCCAAGTTCGGCCCGGCCATCAACGACCACCGCGATGGCGGTGACCTGCGCGAGGACTACTGGGACGCGGCCCGTGCGGCCGAGAAGGGCTGGTCCACGCTGGGCCTGTCGGACGCGCCGCGGGAGCTGTGCCTGGCCGCGTTCCGGGCCGCCTGGCCGGACGTCGCGCCCGGGCGGCGGCAGCGGCGGGAGATGCACGTCGGCATCGTCCGCGAGATCAACGCCGGCCTCCAGGTGCACTTCGACGACGCGGTCCGGGAGTACGCCGGGCGGCTGCTCGACACCGACGTGGTGGCCCAGTTGGCGTTCAACATCTACATCCGGGTGCCGCCGGCCGGTGGCGAGACCGTGCTGTGGCGTCGGCGCTGGCAGCCGGACGACGACGACCTGCGGATTCCGGGCGGGTACGGCTATCACGAGTCGGTGGCCGACGGCGCGCAGTCGTTGACCCTGCGTCCCACGCTCGGCGAGGGGTTCCTGTTCGATCCACGTCACTACCACACGGTGCGTCCAGCGACGGATGGCCGACGAATCTCCATAGGATGCTTCGTCGGGCTCACCGACGACGGTCGACTGGCCCTCTGGTCGTAGCGAAGGGCGTTTTCCCCATGGTGGACAGAAGCGACGTCGAGGCGGCTGCGGCGCTGGTCGAGGGGCGGGTCCGGGAAACTCCGGTGCTCACCGTCGACGGCGCCGATCTGGGCGTGCCGGGGCTGCTCAGCCTCAAGCTGGAGTTGCACCAGCACACCGGCTCGTTCAAGCCGCGCGGCGCGTTCAACCGGATGCTCCAGGGGTCGCTGCCGCCGGCCGGGGTGATCGCCGCCTCGGGTGGCAACCACGGCCTCGCCGTCGCGTACGCGGCCCGCTCGTTGGGCGTGCCGGCGGAGGTCTTCGTGCCGGTCACCGCCTCGCCGGTGAAGGTGCAGCGGCTGGCCGGTCTGGGCGCCCAGGTGCGGCAGGTGGGCCAGCACTACGCCGAGGCGTTGGCGGCGAGCAGCCAACGCGCAGCGGAGAGTGGCGCGCTGGTCGTGCACGCTTACGACCAGCCGGAGGTGGTGGCCGGTCAGGGCACGGTGGGCCGGGAGCTGGAGCGGCAACTGGACGGGATCGACACCGTGCTGGTCGCGGTCGGCGGCGGGGGGCTGGTGTCGGGCATCGCGAGCTGGTTCGACGGGTCGGTCCGCGTCGTCGCCGTCGAGCCGGAGCAGATTCCCACCCTGCACTCGGCCCTCAAGGCCGGCCGGCCGGTCGACATCGAGGTGGGTGGCATCGCCACGGACTCGCTGGGGGCCCGCCGGATCGGCGACATCGCCTTCGACACGGCCCGCCGGACCGGGGTGGTCTCCGTGCTGGTCGGCGACGAGGATCTGGTGCGGGCGCGCCGGCTGCTCTGGTCGGAGCTGCGGGTCGCGGCCGAGCTGGGTGGCGCCGCCGCGCTGGCCGCACTTGTCGGCGGCGCGTACGTGCCGCAGGCGGGGGAGCGGGTGGCGCTGATCGTCTGCGGCGGCAACACCGACCCGAGCGACCTGGGGCCGGCCGCGCCGCACTGACCCCGTCGCCGGGCCGCCCTCGTCCGATTCAGCGGCTGGCCCCAGAGCAGCGTCCGCCGTCGGCCGCCCCGCTGCTCAGCGGCCGGCGGGGGGAGTGTCGTCGCCGTCCCGCAGGCGGCGCAGCGCGTGTTCCACCTGGAGGGTGTCCAGGTGGGTGTCCCCGAGCAGTCGCCGACGGTCGGCGAGCAGCTGCTCGTACGCCTCGATGGCCGTCTCGAGCCGCCCCTGGAGCAGCAGCACCGCCGCCAGGGTGGCTCGGATGGCGAGCACCTCGCCGCGGTCGGCGTGCCGGGGCTCCACGGTGGCCAGGGTGGCCCGCAGCTCCGTCTCCGCCTCGTCGAGGCGGCCCTGCGCCTGCATGCAACGGGCCAGCGTGTGCCGGGCCTGCCAGGTCTCCGGCTGGTTGAGTGGCCAGGTGCGGTACCGGACCTCCAGGATGGCGTGCAGCATCTCTTCGGCCTCGGCCGCCCGGTGCTGGGCGAGCACGGCCAGCGCGAGGCTGTGCCGCACGACCATGGTGTCCCAGTGCTCCGGACCGCGGACCTGGTCCTCCGCGGCGACGATCTGCCGGAGCTCCAACTCGGCCTCGGGCCACTGACGCTGCGCCATGATCGCCTTGGTCAGCTTGTGCCGGCTGGCCAGCGTGTCCGCGTCGTCGCTGCCCAGCACCCGGGTCCGGTCCGCGATCACGTCGCGGAGCACCCGCTCGGCCATCTCCGGCTGGTTCCGCTCCAGCCAGGTACGCCCCAGCTCGTGGCGCAGCGCCAGGATCTGCGGCCGGTCCAGGTCGTGGTCGTACACGGCGCAGCCGCGCACGATCGGGTCGAGGATGTCGAAGGCCGAGCCGGGCAGGCCGACCGCGATGAGGTAGCGGGCGGTGAGGCGGGCCAGCTCCAGCGCCCGGCGTACCGTCTCGGGGTCGTGCTTGTGCTTCTGCGGCGCCAGGTATTCCCGCACCGCCTCGACCAGGTGCGGCACCAGCACGTCCCAGTTGGCCCAGGCGGCCGAGTCGTCCGGGCTCAGCCCCTCGGTGGCGGCGAGCAGCAGCTTCATGACCACCCGGTGGTACTCGGCGATCTGCTCACGGACCTCGTCCCGGTCGCGGAACATCGCGTGCACGAGGGGGTGCAGCGACAACACGTGCGCGAAGGCGGGGTCGGTGACGTCCTCCCGGACGTCGAAGTCGACCAGGGCGAGGTCGCCGATGCCCTCCAGCACCTTCACCCGCTGCCGGCCGGTGAGCCCCTCGAAGAGCGGCGACCCGGCGAGGATGGCCGGCTTGAGCACCACCTCGTAGGGCACCTGGGAGACGCTCAGGCAGGCCAGCACGTTGAGCAGCGGCCGGCTCTGCTGGAGCTGACGGCGGGCCAGCAGGTCCAGCGAGATGTCGTCGACCTCGCGGACGATCTCCAGGCCGAGCGACTCGTCGAGGTCGACGTCCGCGGCGTCGCGGGGCGAGCGGAACCGGCGCTCGACCGCGGCCCGGTAGTCGGCGAACGTGGTGATGGTGGAGGAGCCACGCCAGACCGGGCTGGCGTTGACCGACCGCAGGTAGTTGCCGGCCGCGCGTAGCGCCAGCGGCAGCCCACCCAGCTCCCGGGCCAGCTCCCGCGCGTCGGCCGGATCACCGGCGTCCGCGCCGGCCCGGTCGATCAGCACCTGGGCGCCCGCCTCAGCGTCGAGCGGGCGGACCTGGTGCAGCGTCGACCAGGTGCCCCAGGTGGCCCGGTTGCCGTCCCGGGTGGTCACCAGGACCATGCCCTCCTCGGCCTCCGGGCGGCGCAGCCAACCGGTGCCGTCGGCGAGCACCCCGTCGGTGGGGCCGAGCGTGCCCGGCTCGTCGACACTGTCGAAGATCAGCAGCCAGGGCTGCGCGGCCTGGTTGAGGTAGCGCCAGACGAGGTCGGTCGCGCTGATCATCCCGGCCCAGGCCTGGTCGACCTGCGTCTCCGAGGCGCCGAGCTGGCTGACCACCTCGCGCATCCCGGAGTTGAGCCGGCCCGCCTGCACCCACCAGACGGTCCGGCCGTCCGCCCGGGCCCGGCGGGCGATCTCCAGGGCGACGTGGCTCTTTCCGGAGCCGCCCATGCCGCACAGGATGTGCACCGAGGGCAGTTCCCCGGCGGCCATCGGCGGCTGCATGATCTCGTCGATCAGGTCGTCACGCCCGTGCAGCGGGCAGTCCAGCCGCCCGAGCGGCGGGTCGACGGAGACCCGACTCGGCCGGTCGTAGGCCGGCCGAGGCACGCCGGCATCCTCGGGTGGAACGTCCGCAGTCAATGCGGTCCCCCTTCGGTGGCGAAAGTGCTGCGTGGCGGGCAAATGAAAGATCAGTCCACTGAGTGGACAGTCGGAGGGGTTGCTTCGCGCACCACGTCATCCGCAAGCGTATCCACCCCCGTACTGGCTTGCACACTCTCCGTTTAGGCCGCCCCGCCGACCGGAATGGTGCCGCGATTTCCGTTTCGCGTTCTGATTCGGGCCGATCCGCCGTGCTCCTCGTTCACCCGGCGCCTCCACGATGGACGTATGAACTGGCTGCCATACCAGGACACCGCCGACTGGGGGTCCGTGCCGGACTGGTTCGGCGCGGTCGGCTCCATCGTCAGCGTCCTCATCGTCTACCTCGGACTGCGCCGGGAGATCCGTGCCCGCCGCACCGACGAGCTGCGGGGACGGGCCACCCAGGCCAGGTTGGTCTCGGCGGTCGCCGAGATCCGCGGCAACTCGGTGCTGCGGGTGGTCGTCGCCAACGAGAGCGACGCACCGGTGCTGGACGTGACGGTGCTGCCGCTGCTCGTCCCACCGGACGATCCGGAGGGCACGCCGACCGAGCTGGCCGGGGCGAAACAGGTACGCCGGATTCACGGGCGGGAGAGTCAGGAACTGTTCGTCACCGTGACGGCGGAGCATCGGTTACGAGCGGCTGACGCCGTTCTGGTGGATCTCACCTTCACCGATCACGACGGAAACCGGTGGCGCCGCAGCGGTGCCGGTCAACCCGAAGCGGTGGGCTGACCGCATTTTCGCCCGATCCGAAATGGCGCCGCCCCGGCATTCCCGATCGGTACGCCGAGCCGGTGGTCCGGCGGAGAAATACTCGCCGGACCACCGGACCGTTCGTCAGAGGGGATAGGTGCGGGCGACCGCCAGCATCTCGGAGCTGTGCGAGCCGACGACGCCGACGGCCGAGGGCCGGGGACGGAAGCCGGGCAGCGCGTCCAGCCCGTCGCTGGCGTCCATCGCCCTCAGTGCCACCTGCCCGGCGATCGGCCGCAGGGTCAACGTGACCTCGATCCCCTCCGCCGGCGGGGCGTGGAAGACCAGCCCGAAGCCCCACTTGCCCTCGCGGGGCTCGACCGGCACCGACCGGCCGGCCACCTCGGCCCGCAGCACGGTGGCGGTCGAGGTGTCGACGTGCAGCGTGGCGAGACGGACCGCTCGCTGCGGGGTGAGCCGTAGCCGCAGCGTGCGTACGCCGTCGGAGCCGGAGTCGCCCAGCACCTCCAGCTTCGGCGCCGGCAGGCTCGCCGGCTGCGCCGGGCCGGTCCGCAGCTCACCGTCGCCGAGCCCGGGGAAGTCGTCGCCGACGTCGGTCACCCCGTCCACGTAGCCGTCCGTCCACGGCTGCGGGTCGGTCTCGTGGCTGAGCCAGCGGGCCTGGCCGGTTCCCGCGTCCATCGCGTACATCAGGTGGGTGGGCGCGGGATGGGCGGCGTCGAACCGGTCGACGGCAAGCCCGACCCCGGCGAGCAACACCGCCGCCAGAGCGGCGGCCCCGGCCGGCAGCACCGCGAGCCGCCGGGCCCGCAGCGCCACCAGCCCGCGCTGGCCGCCGGCCTGCGGGTGCAGCAGGTCGACCACCGGCAGCGCGGTCAGGCCGAGCAGCACCGCGACCAGCGCCGCCACCCCGCCCATCGCCATCCCCAGCGCGGGGAAGAGCAGCACCACGGTGGGCAGCAGGATGACCACGCCGACCGCGCCAGCGGCGGTCACCGCCACCACCGGCCACGGCCCGGTCTGGCGCGTGCCGAGCGCGACCAGCCCGCCGAGGGCGCCGGCCAGCGCCGGCAGGGTGGTGAGGTACGCCCCGCCGGGCACCGCCACGGCGAGCAGCACCCCGAGTACGGCCAGCCAGGCCAGCCCGCCGAAGGCGAGCGCGGCCGGCCCGATCCGGCGACGGGTCAGCACGTACCAGGTGAACAGGATCGCGGCGGCGAGCGCCAGCACGGCCAGCCGGTACCAGATCGGCCGGTACGGGTCGAGCAGTTCGGCGTACCCCGGCCGGATCGCGGTGATCGCCATCCAGAGCAGCTGCGCGGCCAGCGGAGCGGCCACGATGGGCACCAGGGCCAGCCCGAAGCCGGCGGCCAGCCGGCCGGCGCCGGCGCGGCCCCGCCGGCGGATCAGCCAGCCCAGCGCGGCCACCGCGAGCACCGCGAGAAGGGCCAGCGGAAGGGTGAGCCAGCCGGGGTAGTGGACCAGCCCGCCGGGGACCGGGAAGTAGGTGGCGTCGTGCCCGGAGCGCAGGTCGGTCAGGTCGGTACGGCCGAACTCCCGGGCCAGGCCCAGCGCGTTGTCCCCGTGCTGCTGGAGGCTGCCCCGGTCCATGGCCGCCGGCGTGTCCAGCGGCGTGTGGTAGATCGCGCCGCCGTCGATGTACGCCGAGTTCAGCCCGACGAACTTCCGGTCCAGGAACGCCGTGAAGTCGGTGTCGTTGGGCAGCGCGCGGTAGATCTCCACCGCGAACGAGGTGCCGACCGGGTGGGGGGCGGCCCGGCCGAAGACGTCCACCAGCTTCGCGTTGTTCCGCGACGTCTCGAACATGATCACCGGGCCGGTGGAGCCGCGCGCCTCCAGGTTGAGCACCACCCCGCCGTCGGCCGCCAGCGGGTGGCTGGCGGCGAACGCCGACGCGCCGCAGAGGCACGCCTCCTCGGCGTCGGTCAGCACGAACACGATGTCGTTGCGCGGACGGGGGCCTGCGGCCAGTGCCCGGGCCACCTCCAGGATGGTCGAGGTGCCGGCGGCGTCGTCGTTGCCGCCCGGCCCGGTCTGCACCGAGTCGTAGTGGGCGACCAGGAACACCCGACCGGTCGAATCGGTGCCGGGCAGCCGGGCCACGACGTTGCGTACCCGGGCCAGGGTGGCCCCGCCCGCGGCCCCGCTGAGCTGACCGGCCTCCGGGGCGACCGTGTCCTGCACCTCGGTCTCCAGGCCCAGCCCGCGCAACTGCTGCTCGATGTGCGCGCGGACCTGGTCGTTGGCCGGGCTGCCGGCGACGTGCGTCCGGGCCGCGATGACCTGGACGTCCTCGTACGCCCGGCCAGCGCTGAACTCGTCCGCCGGCGCGTCGGCCCGCGTCGGTGCCGGGGTGCGCAGGTCGAGCAGGCTGCCGGCACCGACGGCGGCCAGCGCGATGAGGGCGGCCGCGGCGGCCGCGA
>NZ_QGKR01000183.1 GCF_003172955.1 Micromonospora acroterricola
TACCCCACCGGTCCGGCCCTCCTGCGCGCGCTCACCGACGGCCGGGTGCCCCGGGCGGTCTGGTCGGCGCTGCCCGGCGAGGACTGGGCCGCCCGCTACGCCGACGCCGTCGCCGCCACCGTCGCCGGAGGCCGGGGCGCCGTGGTCGTGGTGCCGGACGCCCGCGACCTCGACCGGCTGGACGCCGCGCTCACCGCCGTGCTCGGCCCCGGGCGGCACGTCACCCTCTCCGCCGCGCTCGGTCCGGCCCGGCGCTACCGTGCGTTCCTCGCCGCCCGGCGGGGGGAGGCGCCGGTGGTGATCGGCACCCGGGCGGCGATGTTCGCCCCGGTGGACCGGCTCGGCCTGGTCGCTATCTGGGACGACGGCGACGACCTGCACGCCGAGCCCCGGGCCCCCTACCCGCACGCCCGGGACGTGCTGCTGACCCGCGCCCGGCTCGCCGAGGCGGAGGCGGCCGCCGGCGTCGCCCGGGCCAGCGCCAAGGAGGCCCGCTCGGTCGACGACGCCCGCCTCTGGCTGCTGCTGGAGACCATCGGCCAGGCCGCCGTCGGGCTGCGCCGGGAGCTGGCGCTCGACCCGGTGGACAAGCTCCCCGCCGATTTCGTCGCCGACGCGTTCGCCGACCAGGCGGGCACCACGCCGACCGGCCCCGCCGCGCGGGCGCGGGACACCGACGACCCGGCCCGGCTGGACCAGCTGCTCGCCCTGCCCCGGGCGCACCTGGTGGTCGACGGCTACAACGTCACCAAGCGCGGCTTCGGCGAGATGTCACTGGAGCAGCAACGCAAGCGGCTCATCACCGGGCTGGGCGGGATCGCCGCGCAGACCGGCGACGAGGTCACGGTCGTCTTCGACGGCGCCGAACGGATGCACGGGCTGCCACCCGCGCCGCGCGGCGTACGGGTGCTCTTCTCCCGCAAGGGGGAGACCGCCGACGAGCTGATCCGGCGGCTGGTCCGAGCCGAACCGGCGGGCCGCCCGGTGGTCGTGGTCTCGTCCGACCGCGAGGTCGCCGACGGGGTACGCCGGCACGGCGCCTACCCGTTGGGAGCCGACTCGCTGCTGCGGCGCCTCGCCCGCTCCTGAGCACAGTGGAGTGCTGGCCCGGGCGCGACAGTGCCGGCGGGTCGGGATACCCCGATATCGCTGATCTGGAGGGGATCTCGCCCTCAAATGGCCGGTCGAGGCGGTTGTCCGGGTTTTGTCGTACCCGTTGGCTAGCGTCGATGTGACCGACGGTGCCCGGCTGGCGACGACAGTGCGCCGACCGCGCGCCGACGAGCCGATCAGGAGGCGTGATGCTCATCGACTGCGACGGGTGCGCGAAGAGGCAGGGCGACGGCTGCTCCGGCTGCCTGGTGGCCGCCCTTCTCGACGAGGCGTCCCCGGCTGCCGGCCTGGATGCCGCCGAGGTCCGAGCGATCGAGGTGTTCGCCCGGGCCGGTTTCGACGTGGACGTGCTGGCCGCGCCCGCACGTCCCGGCGCGGCGCGCCGCCGCGCGTCCCGCCGGGTCGCCTGAGCGCGGCACCACGTCCGAGGCGGGCTTTCGCGGGCCATAGGATGGGCGGTCACGGCGGGAGGAGCGGCCAGATGAGCGGGGTACGACGCGATGCCCGGCGGCCGGTGACGACGATGGTGGGTCTCCGGTGACGCCGCGTGGCTGGGCGCTGCTGACCCTGGCCGGGTTGACCGTCGCGCTGGTGGTGACCGCCGTGCTGCTCATCCCGTGGCACCGGCCGCCGGCGCCCCGGGCCGACCAGCTCGCCGCGCTGCGCGACCTGCCCGCCGAGCAGGTGGCCCGAGGGCGGGAGTTCCGCGCCGCGCTGCGTCCCGGCGGTTACGCGGCGCTGGCCGTCGGGCTGCTGGTCGCTCTCGCGCTCGGGCTGACCCCGCTGGGCAGCCGCCTGATCGAGCTGGTGGGGCGGCCTTTCGGCGGGCACTGGGCCGCGCAGGCCGTGCTCGGCGGGTTGGCCGTGGTGCTCGTCGCCGACCTGCTCACCCTTCCGTTCTCCGCCTGGCGACAGAGCGTCCTCACCCGCTACGGCCTGAGCACCAACGGCTGGAGCGGCTGGGCGGTCGACCTGCTCAAGTCGTACGCGGTGAGCGCGGTGATCGGCGCGGTGGCGCTGTTCGGCTTCTACGCGGTCATCCGGCTCGCCCCGCGCTGGTGGTGGGCGTTCGGCGCGGCGGGCGCGGCCGTGCTGGTGGTCCTGCTGTCGTTCGTCCTTCCGGTGCTGGTGGAGCCGGTGTTCAACCGGTTCACCCCGATGGAGCAGGGTGCGCTGCGCACCGAGCTGATGAGCATGGCCGCCCGGGACGGGGTGCCGGTGCGCGACGTGCTCGTCGCCGACGCGTCCCGACGCACCAGGGCGGTCAACGCGTACGTCTCCGGTCTCGGGCCGACCCGGCGGGTGGTGGTCTACGACACGCTGCTGCGCGAGGCCACGCCGGCCGAGGTGACCGCCGTGGTGGCGCACGAGCTGGGGCACGCGAAGGACCGGGACGTCGCCGCCGGCACACTGACCGGGGCTCTGGGGGCAGCCGCCGCGGTGGTGGCGCTCTACCTGCTCGGGTCGTGGGGGCCGCTGCTGCGGCTTGCCGGCGTCGACTCGGTCGCCCACCCACGCGCGTTCCCGCTGCTGGTCGCCCTGGTCACGGTGGCCGGGCTGGTCGCCGCGCCGGTGCAGGCGCTGATGTCCCGCCGGGTGGAGGCGCGGGCCGACGCGCACGCGCTCGCGCTCACCGGCGACCCGGACTCCTTCGAGTCGATGCAGCGCCGGCTCGGTTCGGTCAACCTCGGTGACCCCGACCCGCCGCGCTGGGAATACCTCTACTCGGCCACGCATCCGTCCACCGTGGAGCGGATGGCCGCCGCCCGCGCGTACGCCCGGGAGGCCGGTCGATGAGCCGCACTCTGCTGATCACCAACGACTTCCCGCCCCGCCCCGGTGGCATCCAGTCCTTCGTGCACAACCTCGCGGTGCGTCAGCCGGCCGGCTCGGTGGTCGTGTACGCGTCGAGCTGGCGCGGGGCGGCGAAGTTCGACGCCGACCAGCCGTTCGAGGTGATCCGGGAACGCACCCGGGTGCTGCTGCCCACCCCGCTGATCGCCCGCCGGGCGGCCCGGTTGGCCCGCGCGTACGACTGCGACACCGTGTGGTTCGGCGCGGCGGCGCCGCTGGGGCTGCTCGCCGCCGGCCTGCGCCGGCGGGCCGGGGTACGCCGGGTGGTGGCGCAGACCCACGGCCACGAGGTCGGCTGGGCGGCGCTGCCCGCCGCACGGCCGGCGCTGCGCCGGATCGGTCGGGGCGTCGACGTCACGACCTACCTCGGTGAGTACACGCGCACCCGGTTGGCCCGGGTGCTGGACGGGTTGACCGAGCTGCGCCGGCTCGCGCCCGGGGTGGACGTGGACACCTACCACCCGACCGTCGACGGTGAGCCCGTCCGGGCCCGGCTGGGTCTGACGGACCGGCCGGTGGTGGTCTGCGTGTCCCGGCTGGTGCCGCGCAAGGGTCAGGACATGCTGATCCGGGCACTGCCGGAGATCCGCCGCCGGGTGCCCGACGCGGCGTTGCTGATCGTCGGCGGCGGGCCGTACCGGGCGACCCTGGAGAAGCTGGCCCGGCAGGCCGGTGTGGAACGCGACGTGGTCTTCACCGGCTCGGTGCCGGCGGCCGAGCTGCCGGCGCACTACGCGGCCGGTGACGTCTACGCGATGCCCTGCCGCACCCGCAACCGGGGGCTGGACGTGGAGGGGCTGGGCATCGTCTACCTGGAAGCGTCCGCGACCGGCCTGCCGGTCGTCGCCGGTGACTCCGGCGGCGCCCCGGACGCGGTCCGCGAGGGGGAGACCGGCTTCGTGGTACGCGGCCGGGACGTCGCCCAGCTCGCCGACCGGGTGGCCCGACTGCTCGCCGACCGGGACCTGGCCCGCCAACTGGGCGCGGCCGGCCGGGCCTGGGTGGAGCAGGAGTGGCGCTGGGAGGCGCAGGCGCAGCGGATGGCCGCCCTACTCGCCGGCTGACCCGGCACCCGCGGGGCGGACGGAGGGTCGGCCCGGTGAGCGGGTCTCCGCCGACTCAGGCGGGGGTCGACCGGGGCGTGGTGTGGCACGTCGTCTGCTCCCGCTCTCGTCGCCGGCACGGCGGCAGACGGCGGGGAAGCCGCTTCCGGCGCCGTGCCGCTGCGGGCGTGATACCTCCGAGTCATAAAGATGCCTGTGAGGTATCGAGGTCGGCACCGACCGCGCGACCACGGCGGGACGCGCCCGGCCAGCACAAGGTGGCAGCGACGCGTCAGCGCATGCGGGCCAGGATCCGGTCGGCGGGGGCCGGCCGGCCGAAGTGCCAGCCCTGGGCGGCGTCACAGCCGATCGCCCGCAGCCGCTCGGCCTGCCCGGCGGTCTCCACCCCCTCGGCGGTCACCGTCAGGTCGAGCGCGTGCGCCAGCGAGACCAGGGAGGCGAGGATCCGCTCATCGGTGCGTCCGACCGACGGCGACCGCAGCCCGGCCACGAACTCTCCCGCCACCTTCAGCTCGGTCACCGGCAGGTCCCGGAGGTACGCCAGGTTGCTGTAACCGGTGCCGAAGTCGTCGATGGCGATCCGCACGCCGAGGTCGGCCAGCACCCGCAGGGCGCGCACCGGCTCCTTGGCGGTGCTCATCATCGTGCTCTCGGTGATCTCCAGCTGGAGCCGTTGCGGCGGCAGCCCGGTCTGTCGCAGCAGGGCGCGCACCTCCTGCACCAGCCCGGGGCGGTGCACCTGGCGGACCGCGAGGTTGACGCTCACGAACGGCGCCTCCGCGCCGCCGGCCGACCAGGCCTCCGCCTCCCGGCACGCCTCGGCCAGCACCCAACCGCCCAGCTGCACGATGAGGCCGGTCTCCTCGGCGAGCCCGATGAAGCTGTCCGGGCGCAGCACCCCCAGTTCGGGATGGCGCCAGCGGACCAGCGCCTCCACACCGATCAGCCGGCCGTCGTGCAGGGAGGTCAGCGGCTGGTAGTCGAGGTAGAACTCGCCCCGTTCCAAGGCGGCCGGGATCGCGGCGGAGAGCGCGTACCGGGCCAGCTCGCGCCGGTTGCGCTCGGCGTCGTAGAGCGCCCAGCGCGCCCCGCCGGCCGATTTCGCCCAGTGCAGGGTGCTGTCGGCCGCCCGCATCAGGTCACTGGGATCGGCGCCGGCCACCTGCCGCTCGACGATGCCGATGCTCGCCGTCACCTGGAGTTCGTGCCCGTCGACCAGCGCCGGTGTCCGGACCGCGGCCAGTGCGGCCTCGGCCACGCCCACCATGTCGTCGGTGCCGCCCGTGCGTTCCACCAGGATGACGAACTCGTCCCCGCCGAGCCGGGCCACCAGGTGCTCACCCATGCTCTGGCACAGCCGCTCGGCCACGGTGTTCAACAGCCGGTCGCCGGCCTGGTGGCCCAGCGTGTCGTTGACGACCTTGAACCGGTCCAGGTCGAGGAAACAGACCCCGATCCGCTGTGCGCCCCGGCCCGGCTCGTTGAGGGCGGCGGTGAGGCGCTCGGTGAACAGCGTCCGGTTGGGCAGGCCGGTGAGCGGGTCGTGGGTGGCCTGGTGGCGGAACCGCGCCTCGCTGGCCCGCAACGCCCGTTCGGCATGCGTCCGGGCCATCATGGCGGCGCGGCGGATCGACTCCTGCTCGTCGAGCGTCCGGTCCCGCAGCGCGCGGGCGTAGCCGGTCGCGACGGCGGCCAGCAACCGCGCCATCCGGTCCTCGACGTCCTCCGCCACCAACCCGAGGTCACGTACCAGCCGGAGCTGGATGACCTCGACGGTACGGCCCAGCCCCTCCGCGGAGGCGATGTGCGCGGCGACCAGTTCGGCGCCCACGCGGTGCCCGGCCCGCAGGTCGAACGGCTCGGCGAGCAGCGCCCCAGCGAGCTGCCCGCTGAGCCGTTGCAGCAGGGACTCGAGTTGGGCCTGTGTCATCGGCAGGTAGCTGGTGCCGGAGACCGCCTTGGCCCAGGCCTTGGCGAAGGTGCCCGGGCAGGAGATCGCCCCGGGCGACTCAGCCACCGAGGCGCCCGACGCCGCCCATGAAGACCGCGCGCTCGGCGTCCTCCGCGCTCTCCGGAGTGTCCGGCCGCCACTGCGGCACCCATACGACGCCGGGGTCGAGAATCTCGAACCCGTCGAAGAGCGCGGTCAGCTCGGCCCGGTTGCGCACCCACAGCGGGTTGTCGGTACGCCGGTAGACGCGCTCCGCCTCGGCCCGCTCGTCCTGGCTGCGCCCCTCGTCGCTGGCCTGCGACAGCACCAGGTAGCTGCCGGGCGCCAGCGCGTCGCGCAGGGTCCGCAGCAGCTCCGCCGGGCGGTCGTCGTCGGAGACGAAGTGCAGTACGGCCACGATCATCACGGCCACCGGCTGGTCCAGGTCGAGCAGCTTGCGGACGTCCGGATGGGTCAGGATCTTCTCGGGGCGCCGCAGGTCCTCCTGGACGACCACCGTGCGGTCGTTGCCGGCCAGGATCTCCCGGCTGTGCGCCACCGCCACCGGGTCGACGTCCACGTAGACGATCCGTGACCGTGGGTCGATCCGCTGGGCGATCTCGTGCACGTTGCCGACCGTGGGGATGCCCGAGCCGATGTCCAGGAACTGCCGGATCCCCGCGTCGGCGAGGTGGTGCACCGCCCGCCGCAGGAACGCCCGGTTGGCCTGGGCCATCAGCGGCGCCTCGGGCACCGCGGCCACCATCGCCTGCGCGGCGGCCCGGTCGGCGGCGAAGTTGTGCGAGCCGCCGAGGTAGTAGTCGTACATCCGCGCGACGCTCGGGCGCTCGATGTCGATGGTGTCGGGTGCCCAGTCCGGCCGCTGCATGCGTTCACCCCTCGAGTCCGCACGAGCGTCGTCGCCCGCGCGGGTATTGTGCCCCCGACGGGCCCGCCAGACCATAGCGGGCCGTCAGGTTCCCGCCGACCTCGGTCGATACGCGCGAAGGTCCGCGCTGGCCGGAGCCGGCGCGGACCTTCGGTCGCGCGGTGCCGCTCGAGGAGCGGCGCAGGTCAGAACTTCGGGGCGTCCGGCGCCTCGAGCAGACCGAGCCGGAGCGCGGTCATCAGCGCCTGCGCCCGGTTGGCCGCACCGAGCTTCTCGTACAGCTTCGAGATGTGCGTCTTCGCCGTGGACTCGCTGACGAACAGCTGCTTGGCGATGCCCGCCACGCTCATCCCGTCGGCGAGCAGCCGCAGCACCTGACCCTCGCGGGGGGAGAGCTGCGGACCGGACGGGGCGAGCCGGCGCTTCATCGCCTCGGCCAGGTCGGCCGCGGTGAACGCGCTGGGGGAGGAGGCGGCGTGCCGCGCGGCGGCCACCACCTCGTCAGCCGGGGCGGTCTTCGGCACGAAGGCGCTCGCGCCGGCCTCCAGGGCACCGAAGAGCTGGTCGTCGCCGGCATACATGGTCAGCACCACGATGCCCATCGACGCGCTGGACTTGCGCAGCGCGCGGGTCGCCTCCAGACCGCTGCCGTCGGGCAGCCGGAGATCCATGATCACCACGTCCGGCTGCAGAGCGCCAGCCTGGCGTACCCCCTCTGCCGCCGTGGCGGCCTCACCGACGACCTCGAACTGACGGTCGCGCTCGAAGGCGTGCCGCAGGCCCTTGCGAATCAGGTCATGATCGTCGACAAGGAGGACCTTGGTGCGGGTGGCCGGTGTCGGACTTGTGGTCATCCTCGGGTTACTCCCCTTCTGGTGCTGCGCTACCGCGCACGTTATCGCGCCGGGACGAGGTGCCGAGAACCACCGCCACGGTCGTGCCGCTCGGTTGCCGGGGCCTGATCTCCAACCGGCCCCGGATACGTTCCGCCCTCTCGGCCATGATCGCAAGACCGTACCGCCCGTCGGGGCGCTGGTCAGCCATCCCCTGACCGTCATCCGACACTTCAATCTGCGCGTACGGGGGGTCCACCTCGCACGTGACCCAGAGATTCGAGGCCCCGGCGTGCTTGCGCGCGTTGGTCACCGCCTCCTGGGCGATGCGCAGCAACTCGGCCTCGGTGGCCGCCGGCAGCCGCGCGGTCGACTCGTCCAGCGACAGGTGCACCCGCAGCCCGCCGGAGGCGCCGACGGTGCGCGCGTACTCGGCGATCGCCGCGGCCAGCCCGCCCTGCCGGTCCACCTCGCTGCGCAGCTCGAACAGGCTCAGCCGCAGCTCAGTGATCACCCGGGTCACCTCGCCGCGCAGCGTCCGCAGCGCCTCGGCGGTCTCGTCGGCGTCGTCGAAGACGGTGGCCAGGGCGTTGTCGATGCCGTAGCCGACCATCACCAGCTCCTGCGCCACCCCGTCGTGGATCTCCCGGGCCAGCCGCTGCCGCTCCTCGTTGGTGGCCAGCGAGCGGACCTCGTCGAAGAGCAGGGCCGCCTCCAGCCGCAGCGCGGCCGGCCGGGTCAGCCCGGTCACCCGGGACACCACCGGCGGCGGGTACGCGTGTGCGGCGTCGGCCTCCAGCACCACCAGCCCCACCGTGCGCACCCCGGCGACCAGCGGAACGATCAGCGCGGAGACGTCGCCGCCGCGGTGCGTGCGGGACTGCGACCGGGCGGCGGTCTGCGCCTGCTGGCTGGCCCAGGCGTCGGCGATCGCCGAGTCCGCGTCCAGCGTCGTCTCCCAGTCCACCCGGTCCACCCCGGCCTGGGCGAGCACCACGAGCCGACCCCCGCCGCTGGCGGACAGCACCGCGCCCCGGTCCGCCCGGGCCACCGTGCGCAGCTCCTCCAGCAGGTGCTCGGAGATGCCGCCCGGGTCCAGGGTCGCCCCGGGCAGTTGCCGGGCCACCGTGCGGAGCTGGGTCAGCAGCCGGGTCGCCTCGGCGTACGGCTGGGGCTTGCCCTCACCGCGTACCGCCATCACCCGGTGCAGGGTGCTGGCCGCGTACAGCCCCAACGCGGCCAGGATCAGCCACTGCGCGCACACCGCGAGGTAGCCGAGCTGGCCGATCTGCCGCTCACCGCCGACCTCGGTCAGCGCGCCGCTGACCAGCAGCGTGGCGGCGGTGACCGCGAGCAGCGCCGCGCCCTCGGAGAAGTGGCGGCGCAGCGCGGTGACGGTCACCGGGACCGCCAGATAGGGGAGCATCGCCGACGCGCCGAGCCCGTCGACGGTGCCGCCGATCGACGCGACCTCGGCCACCTGGCTCGCGGCCAACCCCAGCACGACCACCTCGGCCACCCGGCTCAGCGGCCCGATCAGGCGGTGCTGGGGGGCCAGCAGCGAGGGCAGGCCGGCGACGGCGAGCAGCGCGATCCACCAGAGCTGGGTGACGTCGCGGGTGGCGAAGAGGGTCAGGACGGCGACCAGCGCCAGCATCACCAGGCGGGCGGCCGCGGCGAGTGGATGCGGGTGTGGTGCGGCGGATGTGGATGCGGGCACGTGACGGATGGTAGTCAGCCCCGGTAGATATCGGCGATCTCCGCCGCGTACGTCTTGTGGACAACCTGACGCTTGACCTTGAGCGACGGGGTCAGCTCGCCGGTGGCCTCGGTGAAGTCGCGGGGCAGGACCCGGAACACCTTGATCGCCTCGGCCTTGGAGACGGCGTGGTTCGCGGTGTCGATCGCGGACTGGATCTCCGCTCGCAGGCCCTCGTGCTCGCGCAGCTCCTCGACCCGGGTGCCGGCGGGCAGCCCGGCCGACTCCAGCCAGGCGGGCAACGCCTCCTCGTCGACGGTGACCAGCGCCGCGATGAACGGCTGCCGGTCGCCGACCACGACGCACTGGCTGATCAACGGGTGGGCCCGGACCTGGTCCTCCAGCACGGCCGGCGCGACGTTCTTGCCGCCGGCGGTCACGATCAGCTCCTTCTTCCGGCCGGTGATGCTGAGGTAGCCGTCGGTGTCGAGCTGGCCGAGGTCACCGGTGCGGAACCAGCCGTCGGCGCTGAGCGCCTCGGCGGTCGCGGCCTCGTTGTGCCAGTAGCCCTGGAAGACCAGGTCGCCGGAGATCAGGATCTCGCCGTCGTCGTCGATCCGCACGGTGACGCCGGGCAGTGGGCGGCCGACCGTGCCGATCCGGGTGCCGGTGGGCAGGTTGGCCGCGGCGGCGGGCGAGGTCTCGGTCAGCCCGTACCCCTCCAGGATCGTCACGCCGATGCCGCGGAAGAAGTGACCGAGCCGGGCGCCGAGCGGCGCGCCGCCGGAGATGGCGTCCCGGCACCGGCCGCCGAGCGCGGCGCGCAGCTTGCGGTAGACCAGCCGGTCGAAGACCGCGTGCTGGGCGCGCAGGGCGATGCCGGGCCCGCGCGAGGTCTCCAGCGCCTCGCTGTACGCGACGGCGACCTGCTCGGCGCGGGCGAAGATGCCGCCCTTGCCGTCGGCCTCGGCCTTCTGCTTGGCCGCGTTGTAGACCTTCTCGAACACCCGGGGTACGGAGAGCACGAAGGTCGGCCGGAACTCCTGCAGCTCGCCGACCAGGTTCTTGGTGTCGGCGCAGTGCGCCATGGTGGCCCGGGCGTGCACCACGCCGATCTGGATGAGCCGGGCGAAGGCGTGCGCCAGCGGCAGGAAGAGCAGGGTGGCCGCGCCGGCGTGGAACAGGTTCGGCAGCACCGGCACCGCGTTGGCGATGTCGGCGTACATGTTGCGGTGGGTGAGCACGCAGCCCTTCGGCCGGCCGATGGTGCCGCTGGTGTAGATGATCGTGGCCAGGTCGTCGGCCCGGACGGCCTTGCGGCGCTGTTCCACCTCGGCCACCTCGACCGTGGCGCCGGTCGTGACGAGCTCGTCGACCCCGCCGAGGTCGATCTGCCAGACGTGGTCCAGCTCGGGCAGCCGGTCCCGGACGTCGGCGACGAGGCTGGCGTGCGCGTCGGTCTCCACCACGACGGCCACCGCGCCGGAGTCGGCCAGGATCCAGGCGGCCTGCTCGGCGCTGGAGGTCTCGTAGATCGGCACGGTGACCGCGCCGGCCGTCCAGATGGCGTAGTCCAGCAGCGTCCACTCGTAGCGGGTGCGGCTCATCAGCGCGACCCGGGCACCCGGCTCGACGCCGGCCGCGACGAGCCCCCGGGCCACCGCGACGACCTCGTCACGGAACTGCCGGCAGGTCACCTCGGCCCAGGTGGTGCCGGCGCCGTCGGCGGCCGGGGTGCGGCGGGCGAACTGCACGGCGTCCGGCGCGGCCTCGGCGTTGTCCCACACCGGATCGGTGAGGTTGGCCGCGTCGCCAACGGTGACGATCGGCGGAACGGAGAACTCGCGCACCTGCACTCCTTCGTGCTCGCACTGGCCGGGCCGGCCGCCACGACGGGCGTCGGCTCTGTCGAAACCTACCCGGCGGCCGGGTCGGGTGGGATAAGCAGGATGGTCGGTCGGGCATCGTGGTGGTTGGCCCACGACGCCGGCGGAGGTGCCGAGCCCCGCCGCCCGCGCGGCCGGGGGCGGCGCGGCCGGGGGCGGCGCGGCG
>NZ_QGKR01000171.1 GCF_003172955.1 Micromonospora acroterricola
GCCGCGGACGGCGCGGGCCCGGCGGCGGACGGGGCGTCGCGGCTGGTGGCGCCGGTCCTGCTGCGGGCCAGGGTCTCCGCCCGCTCCAGCCGGGCGCGGGCGCCCATCGCGCGGCCGGGCAGCCGGACGTCGCCGCGGGAGAGCTGGGAGACGAACCAGGCCGGCAGGTAACCCTCGACGGGCAACCCCGGGTTGACCGCGAGCCACCACTCCTGGTTGGGCCAGCCGACCGCGAGGTCGGTGAACGGGACGCGCCGGTTGCTGCCGGCGTGCTCGCCGAGGCAGGTGCGCAGCGCGGCGGCGGAGGTGAAGGCCAGCACGTGGGTCCGGCCGCCGGTGGTCCAGGTGCCCCAGCCGGGGGGTGCCTGACCGGGCACCGCTGGCGCGGAGACCGGCAACAGCAGATCGGTGCGGGACAGGAGCCGGAAGTACAGCTCCTGGTCGTTGGCGCGCAGCGCGTCCCGCATCGCCACCTCGGCCTCCGTGGCCGGCTCCCATTCGGTCACGGCCACCTCTCCTTCCGAGAACAGGCCACAGGTATCGCGTACAACCTACAAGGTGGTATCAAGATCACAATGGCTGGCCGGCGGCGGTCGGCCAGGGTGTCGGCGAGGCGATAACATCCCGTCCCGGAGCCGACACGATACGGAGGCCGTCGATGTCCCGGTCGATTGCGTGCCCGGTCCTGGCAGGTCTGACGGTCACCCTGCTGGCCGGCGCGGCCACTCCGGCCGTCGCGGCCGTCGCCACGTCCGGTGCGGCACCGGCCTGCACGACCCCCCTCGCCCCCGTCCGGCCGGTCGCCGCCCTGCCCTGGCCGCAGCAGCGGTACGACCCCGCGCGGCTCGCGCCACTCGCCACCGGCGCCGGGGTGACGGTGGCCGTGGTCGACTCCGGCGTCGACCGGGCGCACCCCCAACTGGCCGGGCGGGTGCTCGCCGGCACCGACCTGCTCGACCCCGGCGGGGACGGTCGCCGGGACTGCGCCGGGCACGGCACCGGCGTGGCGAGCATCATCGCCGCAGCGCCCCGACCCGGCGTCGCGTTCCACGGCCTGGCGCCGGATGCCCGGATCCTGCCGGTGCGGGTGAGTGAGCAGCAGGTGGTGCAGGGACGGGAGTCGGGGCGTACGGTCAGCGCCCGCGAGTTCGCCCGGGCCATCCGCTGGGCCGTGGACCACGACGCCGACGTGGTGAACCTCTCCGTGGTGCTGTACGCCGACGACCCGCAGGTGCGCTCCGCCGTGCGGTACGCCGTCGACCGGAACGTGGTGCTGGTGGCCGCCGCCGGCAACCTGCACGACAGCGGCAACCCGCGCCCGTTCCCCGCCGCGTACGACGGGGTGCTCGGGGTGGGGGCTGTCGGGGCGGACGGCGGACGGGCCGCCTTCTCGCAGACCGGACCCTACGTCGACCTGGTCGCACCGGGCAGCGCGGTGCTGACCGCCGCGCCCGGCCAGGGCCACCACCGGGTCGAGGGCACCAGCTACGCGGCGCCGTTCGTGGCGGCCACCGCCGCGCTGCTGCGCCAGTACCGACCGGAGCTGACCGCGGCCCAGGTGGCGGAGCGGATCATCGCCACCGCCGATCCGGCGCCGGGCGCGGGCCACGGCGGCGGGTACGGCAGCGGGGTGCTGAACCCGTACCGGGCGGTCACCGAGACCGGTGGCGGCCGGACACCCGGCCCCCGAGCGGTCGCCGCGCTCGCCGACGACCGGGCCGACCCGGCGCTGGTCGCCCGCCAGGCTCGTCGGGCGACTGCCCGGGACCGAGCCCTGCTGGTCGGTGCGGTGATCGGCATGGCGGCGGGTGCCGTGGTGCTGCTCGCCCTGGTGCTGCCCCGAGGCGCCCGTCGACGCTGGCGCCCGGCCGACCCGGCCTGACCCCGGCGCCCCACCGCTTCGCTCCCCGGCCAGACGCCGCCGGCGCGCCGCCCCGGACACGTCACCGCTCCCGGCCCGCCCGGATCACTGGAACAGCCCGGTGTTCTTCTTCTCGGTGTCCAGATAGTCGGAGGCGGAGTCGGCCACCGCCAGCCTGATGTCGCGCAGCATCGCCTGGAGGTCCTGTGAGGCGGACCGCCACCGCGCCTGGCGCTGCTCGTACGCCTGCCGGGCCTCGCCCGTCCAACTGGCCACCAGCGGTGCGGCGTCGCGTTCGAGCTGGCCGAGCTGCGAGTCGAGAGTGTTCAGCGCCTTCTGGATGTCCCCGCCGGCCTGCTGAAGCGCGGCGAAGTTGACGACCAGCACACCGTGGTCCATCGGATCTCCCTCCCGAACGGGATCAGAGCGGCAGCTGGATGCCGCCGCGGTTGGTGCCGGCCACCCGGCTGGCCGCCTCGTCGTCCGAGACGTCGTACTGCCGGCCGGCGGTGCGGATCGCACCGGCGGTCTCCCGCAGCGCTCGGTGCAGGGCCGCCTGGTCCTGTGACCACTGCTGCTTGACCTGCTCGAACGACCGCCCGCCGGCACCGCGCCAGGCCTGCTGCAACACCTCCAGCTCGGCCAGCAGGCCGGTCAGCATGGACTGCAACGACTGGTCCACCTGCTCGAACTTCGCGGCGGTCTGCTGCATCACCGCGGCTTCTGCCTGGGTCTGGGACACCCGGACGTCACCTCGTCTCCTCGATCGTGACTGGCCGTCGACGCGCCCACCCTGGGGGCGCGCCGCTCGCGTGGCCCGGCGTCGAGCACGTGCACACGGGCCGGCGAGGAACTTTCGTGGCTGACGGTAGCCGTCCGGTAGCGGTTCTGCTACCCCCCGCGTCTCCCCTGTGGACAACCACGGGAGACATCGGTCGCTTACGATATGCCGCAGCCACGTCGCGGGGCGTGACGAAGCGGCCGGCCGCCCGGTGCGGTCCACGATGGTCGGGGAGGCGCGGTGCCGGCGACAGCCACCGGAGGGCCGCAGTCCGCGGCTGTCGGCGCCGGGCCGGACATGGTCCCGCCGGTGAGCACGCCGGAGCCCGCCGACACCGGTCCGGCCCTCTCCGACCGGAGGGCTCGCGACCGCCCGCCGCCGGTCACCCGCTGGGCCTCCCTCGGCCGGCGCGCCGGCACTGGGGTACGCGCCGGTCAGCTGGTCACCGCGCAGGTCGCGGTGGCGCTCGTCCTCGCCGCCGTGGGCCGGGGAGCGCCGGTCACCGTCGCGGCTTCGCTGGTGGCGGTGCTGCTGGTGGCGACGGCCGGGATCCGCGTCCGGGGCCGGTGGCTCTTCGAGTGGCTGGGCACCGCCGTCGGGCACCTGGCCCGCCGCCGGGCGCTCGCCGGGCCCGCCGGGCCGGCCGAGCTGCTCGACCTGGTCGCGCCGGGCACCGTGGTCCGCTCGACGGAGCTGTCCGGCGGGCCGGCCGCGATGCTGGAGGACACCGCCGGCCTGGTCGCGCTGCTCGAGCTCGGTGATCCCGGCGACCTGCTCGGTGACGCGCCCCGGGCGATCCCCGCGCCGTCCGCGCTGCTGCCCGCGGCCGGGCCGGACGTACCGCCACTGCGGATCCAACTGCTGCTCACCGGATCACCGGCGCCGGTGCCGGCGGCCGGCGGCACGGTCGGCACCTCGTACCGGCAACTCACCGACGGGCGTCTCGCCGGTCGGGAGCGGGCGGTGCTGGCGGTCCGGGTGCTGCGGGTGGACGGCTGGTCGGAGGAGGACCTGCGGCGGGTGCTCGCCGGCACGCTGCGCCGGGTCGTCCGCCGGCTCGGGCCGCTGACCGCCCGGCCGCTCGGCGTACCGGCGGCGCTGCGCGTCCTCGGCGAGCTGGCGCACCACGAGGGCCAGCCGCTGCGGGAGTCCTGGCCGGCGCTCCGGTCCGGCGCCCTGGTCCAGGCCACCTTCCGGCTGATCCACTGGCCGGACGCCGCCGGGGTGGGCGCACACCGGCTGGTGCCCCGGCTGCTGGCCCTGCCGGCGACCGCGACGACGGTGTCACTCTGCGCGGGCCCACCGCCGGTCACCGGAGCGACCGAGGTGCCGACCGCGCTGACCGTACGCCTGGCGGCGGGCACGGCGGCGGAGCTCGCCGCGGCCGCCGAGGCTCTGGACCGGCTGGTGACCGGCCTGGGCGGGGAGCTGCGCCGACTCGACGGCGCGCACCTGGCCGGGCTGGCCGGCACGCTGCCGCTGGCGCTCGCCACGCCCGGAGCGCAGGCGCGGCCGGCGCTCGCCACCTGGGAGCTGCCCCTGGGAGAGGCGGGGATGATGGTCGGCAGGAACCGGCACGGCGGTGCGGTCACCGTCCGGCTGTTCCGGCCGGAGAGCACCCGGGTGCTGCTGGTCGGCGGTGTGCGTGCCGCCCAGTTGGTGGCGCTGCGCGCGATGGCGCTGGGCGCCCTGGTCGTGGTGCAGACCGGCCGGCCGCGTGCCTGGGAGCCGTTCGTCCGGGGCGTGGGCGCGCCGGGCGGGACGATCCCGCTGATCCCGCCGGGTCGAGCGGTCGCCGACGGCGTGGGCACGGCGCTGCGACCGCTGCTGCTGGTGGTCGACGCCGGGCCGGTGCCGGGCGAGGCCGAGCCGGGTCCACCCTGGCGGGCGACCCTCGTGGTGCGGGACGAGCTGACCCCAGCGGACGTGGACGCCCTGAGCAGGGCCGACCTGGCAGTCCTGCAACCACTGGACGCCACCGAGGCCGCGCTGGCCGGCACGGCGCTGGGGCTGGGCGGCTCGGCCGAGTGGTTGACGCGGATCCGGGACGACATGGTGGCCGTGGTCAACCGGCGCGCGCTGCGGTGGGCGCTGCTCTCCCCCACCCCGATCGAGTCACAGCTGATCGGACGGCCCGCGCGAGGCTGAGCTGGTTGTCGGCGGCATGGCGGGTTACGTCACCGACCGGTCCGTGGCACGATCCCCGCCATGGGTTTTCTGAAGGGGCTGCTGATTCGGCTGGCCACCACGGCGCTGGCCTTCTGGCTGGCCACACTCCTCATTCCGGGCATCACTCTGGAGTCGTCCTCCGCCACCGAGACCGTCACCACGCTGATCCTGGTGGCGGCGATCTTCGGTGTGGTCAACGCGGTGCTCCAGCCGATCATCAAGACCGTCGGCTGCGGCTTCTACCTGCTGACCCTGGGTCTCATCGCGCTGGTGGTGAACGGGCTGCTGTTCCTGCTCACGAGCTGGATCGCCGACCAGGCGGGGCTGCCGTTCGACGTGGACGGCTTCTGGCCGGCCGCCGTGCTGGGCGCGCTCTTCGTCAGCATCGTGACCTGGGTCCTCGGCGCGATCCTCGACCGGGACTGACCGACGGCCCATCCGGTTCCCGGGCGGCGGCCACGGCGGTCGCCCGGGGTCCGGGATCGGTGACCAGATTTCGGGAATTGGCCGGCGCGGGGGCCGACCCCGGCGGCTAGCGTCGCGGGGTGTTCTCACTGACGCGCACGGACGGCCATGTGATCAGCACCGACCCCGCCCGGCTCGATCTGGACCGGGTGCACCGGTGGCTGTCCACCGACGCGTACTGGGCACTGGGCCGGGACCGGGAGACGGTCGTGCGGGCGTTCGCCGGCTCGCTGCCGTTCGGCGTCTACCGGCCCGGGGACGGCCGCCAGGTGGCGGTGGCCCGGGTGGTCACCGACGGCGCCACCTTCGCCTGGCTCTGCGACGTGTACGTGGACCGCCCCGGCCGGGGTCACGGTTTGGGCGGCTGGCTGGCCGCCTCCGTCCGCGACCACCTGACCGAGCTGGGCGTACGCCGGATCCTGCTCTGCACCAACGACGCGCACGAGGTGTACGCGCGGGCCGGCTTCACGCCGCTGGACGTTCCGGAGCGGTGGATGCAGCTCGATCGGCGGCCCCCGGTGACCCCGATCACCGGAAAGGAACAAAGCGGCGGTTCACCCCTTACGGTGGAGGCGTGACGCCACTCCGCCTGGGATACCTCTACGGCCTCGGCGCGTACCTGCTCTGGGGCTTCTTCCCGCTCTACCTCAGGCTGCTGCGACCGGCCGGCCCCCTGGAGATCCTCGCCCACCGGATCGTCTGGTCGGTGGTCTTCGTGGCCCTGCTGCTGGCCGCGCTGCGCAACGTCGGCTTCCTGCGGGCGCTGCTGCGCCGGCCCTGGGCGCTGGCGGGGATCGTCGCCGCCTCCGCGCTCATCGCGGTCAACTGGGGCACCTACATCTACGGGGTCAACTCCGACCGGGTGGTGGAGACGGCGCTCGGCTACTTCATCAACCCGCTCGTGGTGGTGCTGCTCGGCGTGACGGTGCTGCGGGAGCGTCTGCGCCGGGCGCAGTGGCTGGCGCTGGGCATCGGCGCGTCCGCGGTCGTGGTGCTCACCCTGGACTACGGGCGGCTGCCCTGGCTCGCGCTGACCCTGGCCTTCAGCTTCGCCGGCTACGGCCTGGTCAAGAAGCGGCTCGGGCTGCCGGCCGCGGAGGGGCTCTTCGTCGAGTCGGCGGTCCTGGCGTTGCCCGCCCTCGGCTACCTGGCCTGGTTGACCCGGCGCGCCGAGTCGACCTTCGGGCACGTCTCGGCCGGGCACACCGCGCTGCTGGTGCTGGCCGGCGCGGCCACCGCGATCCCGCTGCTGCTCTTCGCCGGGGCGGCGAACCGGCTGCCGCTGTCCAGCCTCGGCATGGTCCAGTACCTGGCGCCGATCCTCCAGCTCGGTTGCGGCGTGCTGATCTTCCACGAGCCGATGCCACCGGCCCGCCTCGCCGGCTTCGCGCTGGTCTGGCTCGCACTCGTCGTCTTCACCGCCGACGCCGTCCGCCAGTCGCGCCGCACCCGCGCCAACAACCGAACCGCCGCGTCCCAGACCCCCGTACCCACCGCGTAACACCCACTCGGGGGCTCCGGTCAGGGAACGGCGTAGGTGAGGACCGGGGTGCCGTCGGCGCGTTGGAGCTCGACGCTGACCAGTTCGGCGTCGGTGAACCGGGTGGCGCCGGTGAACTGGAGTGCGTCACCCGGCGCGGCCAGCCAGGAGCCGATCTGCTCGGTTGCGCCGTTCGGGCCGCGCGCCACCAGTCGGAAGGTGTACGCCTTGCCGTAGCCGGTCCGCGGGTCGTACCCGCAGCGCATGGTCACCTCGGTGCCCCAGTCGGTGCCGGTCAGCCCGATCTCGGCGTGCACCGGCCCGGCGCTGGCCACCGGTCGCATGGCGACCATCGACACCTGCGGCCCGGGGGTGCCCGGGACGCCGGGCGTGCCCCGCAGCACCGTGGCGGCGCCCGCGCCGACCACCAGCGCCAGCGCGGCGGCGACCAGCCCGGTCAGCCCGTACCGCCGGCGGGTTGCCCAGCGCTCGCGACGGCGACGGGCCCTGGCCTCCTCGAGCAGCGCGGGCGCCCGGGGTGGGGCCGGCGGCGGCAGGAACTGCTCCAGCCCCGCCGGGTCGAGGCGACCGAGCAGCCCCGGCAGGACGGCGATCTCGGCGACCGCGTCCCGGCAGGAGGCGCAGCCGGCGAGGTGCCGCTCGTAGGCCGCCCGCTCGGCGGGAGCCAGTGCGCCCAGCACGTACGCGCCGTCGTCGTGCGCGAACTCGCACCGGGTCATCCCGTCACTCCCATCTCAGCCAGGACCAACCGTAGTGACCGCAGTGCGTAGTGGGTGCGGGACTTCACGGTGCCCGGTGGCACGCCCAGCCGGGACGCCGCCTCGGCCACCGACCGCCCCTGGTAGAAGCACTCGACGAGCACCTCACGGTGTGTCGGGCTGAGCCGGTTCAACGCCTCGGCGACGGTCCACGCCTCCACCGCGCGCTCGGCCTCGTCGACCACCTCGGGTGGTTCGGGCATCTCGTCGGTGAACACCTCGCCGACCCGGGTGGACCGGCGCCGCCAGGCGTCGATGGCGAGGTTGCGGGCGGTGGTGAAGAGCCAGGCCCGCACCGAACCGCGTCGCGGGTCGAGCGACTCCGGGTGCCGCCAGGCCCGCAGCAGCGTCTCCTGCACCAGGTCCTCGGCCCGCTGCCGATCACCGTTGACCAGCCGCAGGGCGTGTGCGTACAGCGCCTCCGCGTGCTCGTCGTGCAGCGCGCGGAGCAGTTGGGCGTCATGGTCGCTGATGGCGGTCTCCTCGCTTCCGGCGCGCGTCCGGCGGTGCGTCCGATCGTGAATACGTGCGGTCACGCCGATCGGTTCAGCCCGAGGTCAGACCGGTTGCGCGGCGGCCGGCACCCGCAGAGGTGTTCACGCCTGGTTCACATCGCGGCCGACGACCGCTCACCGCGTCCTCCTAGCGTCCGGCAGGTACGCCCGGCCATCGACTGATCCCGCGTGCCACCGACCTTTTCCAGGAGGCTTCTCCATGAGCGACCGTCCCCGGCTGCTCCCGCTGCTGGGCGCCACCCGCCACGGCGGCCGTGACGCCATGACCTGTCTCTACCGCTGCGGCAACGCCTGCGACCACCCGGTGCCGAACACGTCCGACAACGCGTACTTCGGAGACGTGGTGAACGCGGAGGTCTCGCGGCGCGGCGTGGTGCGGGCCGGCGCGGTCGGCGCGCTGGTCCTCGGTTTCGGTGGTGCGGCGGCCGGCGCGCTCGCGGGCGCCGCACCGGCCATGGCCGCCCCCGCCACGCCGGACGTACCGGAGGGCTTCGGCTTCGGGCGCCCCAGCACCGGTGTCGGCAACGGCGCCCTGACCTTCAAGCCGATCCCACCCAACAAGTTGGACACGCTGGTCGTGCCGAACGGGTACGACCACGCCGTGGTCATCAAGTGGGGTGACCCGGTGGTGCCGGGCGCGCCCGAGTTCAACGTGCACGAGCAGACCGCCGCGGCGCAGTCCAGGCAGTTCGGCTACAACAACGACTTCGTGGGCGTGCTGCCGCTGGACAAGCGGGGCAACCGGGCGCTGCTCGTGGTCAACCACGAGTACACCAACGAGGACCTCATGTTCCCGGGCTTCCCCGGCCTGGACGGTCTCTCGGTGGAGCAGCTGCGCACCGCGATGGCCGCGCACGGCATGTCCGTGGTGGAGATCGAGCGGGTCGCCGGCACCGGGCAGTGGAAGCCGGTCGACAACGGCCGTCGGCCGTACAACCGCCGGGTCACCGCGCTCGGCACCAAGTTCGACCTGACCGGCCCGGCCGCCGGCTCGGCCTGGCTGAAGACCGCCGCCGACCCCAGGGGTCGTACGGTCGTCGGCACGCTGAACAACTGCGCCGGTGGCGTGACCCCGTGGGGCACCGTTCTCTCCGGCGAGGAGAACTTCAACCAGTACTTCGTCGGCGCCGACGCCGCCCCGGCGGAGCTGAAGCCGAAGCTGGACCGCTACGGCATCAGCACCGCGTCCCGCTACCCCAGCGGCAGCCGTAAGTGGGAGCGCGCCGACGAGCGCTTCGACCTGGCCAAGCACCCCAACGAGGCGCACCGGTTCGGCTGGATCGTCGAGATCGACCCGTTCGACCCGGAGAGCCGCCCGCGCAAGCACACCGCGATGGGCCGGTTCAAGCACGAGGGCGCCAACGTGATCGTCGCCAGGGACGGCCACGTCGTCGCGTACATGGGCGACGACGAGCGGTTCGACTACCTCTACAAGTTCGTCTCGGACAACACGTTCATGAAGGGCAACTCCTGGGCTGCCCGCAAGCACAACCTGACGCTGTTGGAGTCCGGCACCCTGTACGTGGCGAAGCTGGACCAGACCAGCGCCGCCGAGATCGACGGCTCGGGCAAGCTGCCCGCCGACGGCGCGTTCAACGGCCGGGGCCGCTGGATCAAGCTGGTCAGCGGCAACCGTTCGTTCGTCGACGGGATGACCGCCGCGGACGTGCTCACCTTCACCCGGCTCGCCGGTGACAAGGTCGGCGCGACCAAGATGGACCGCCCGGAGGACGTCGAGCCGAGCCTGCTCACCGGCAAGGTGTACGTGGCGCTGACCAACAACACCGACCGGGGCAAGGCCGGCAGGGCCGCAGCCGACGAGGCCAACCCGCGGAACGCCAACAAGCACGGGCAGATCCTGGAGCTGGTCGAGGACCGCGGCGACAACACGTCCGAGACCTTCGCCTGGTCGCTGCCGATCGTCTGCGGCGACCCGACCGACGCGTCGACCTTCTTCGCCGGGTACGACAAGACCAAGGTCTCCCCGATCTCCTGCCCGGACAACGTCGCCTTCGACGCCACCGGCAACCTGTGGATCTCCACGGACGGCAACGCGCTGGGCAGCAACGACGGCCTCTTCGCCACGGCGGTGGAGGGGCCCGAGCGGGGTCACCTCAAGCAGTTCCTGACCGTCCCGCTCGGCGCGGAGACGTGCGGCCCGTTCATCACCGGCGACAACCGCTCGGTCTTCGTCGCCGTGCAGCACCCGGGCGAGATCACCGGGGCCTCGGTGGAGAACCCGGCCTCCAACTGGCCGGACGGCGACTACGCCAAGCCGGGCGTGGTGGTCACCTGGCGCCTGGACGGCGGCCCGGTGGGCAGCTGACGTTGCTCCGGCGGTCCGGCGCTGGACCGCCCCGACAGGCCCTCTCCCAGCCCGGGAGGGGGCCTGTCGGCGTCGTGCGGTCAGTGGTCGGCGGCGATGCCGTCGGCCACGGCGCGGGCCACCGTGAGCAGCTTGGCGCGGACCACCCGGGCGGAGGTCATCATCTCACTGGCCGGCAGCGCGCAGGCCAGCACGACCCGACGTTCCATGTCCTTGTCCGGCGTGACCAGCACCGCCGCGCAGGCCACCCCCTGGCGGAACTGGCCCAGCTCCAGCTGCATCCCGCGCCGGTCGCCGGCGGCCAGGTCGGCCTCGAACGTTTCGGTGCTGGTCAGCGTGGCGGTGGTGAAGGGGCGCATGCCGTACTCCCGCAGGTAGCGGAAGCGCTGGTCGGCGGTGAGGGTGGCGAGGAGGGACTTGCCGAGGGCGGTGGCGTGGGCTCCCTCGTCGAAGCCCGGGACCAGATCCTCCAGGTAGGGCGACCGGTGCCCCTCGGCGACCGCCGTGATGGCCACCTGGCCGCCGACGAAGCGGCCCAGGTAGTGGCTGTAGCCGGTGTCGGCGGCGGCCCGGCGCAGTGTCTCACCGACCGCTGGCGGGCCCCGGAAGGCGGTCACCAGCTCCCGGTAGCGGTCGGCGATCTCCAACCCCACGATGTACGTGCCGTCCTCCCGACGGATCACGTAGCCCTCGTAGGCGAGAGTGCGGACCAGGTGGTAGGTGGTGGCCACGGTCAGCTCGCACCGACGGGCGATCTGCTTGACGGTCAGGCCCTTCGGGGCGCGACCGACCGACTCCAGCACCCGCAGCGCTCGGGACACGCTGCGGATCAGGTCCGAAGGTTCTGCCAAGGGGTCGCGCACAACCACCTCCGCCGCCGGGGACTTACACCATATGAAAAACAGGGCGGGTGCGAAATGCCTGTTCGGGTCGAGGATGCCAGATCACCATCCACGCCTTGTGAACCGCCGGACACGAGGAGTGGCCCGAGCGCCGCTCACGTAGGTTTGCCGCACGATGAACGACAC
>NZ_QGKR01000271.1 GCF_003172955.1 Micromonospora acroterricola
GGACGGGAGCGGGGTGATCGGCCGCCAGTCCAGCGGGGAGGACAGGACCATCGTGCTCGACGGCTGGCCGTACGGGGCGAGTCTGTCGATGACCGCCTCGAACTCGCCGATCGAACCGGCCGCCACCTTGAGCATGCTGCACGCGTCGCCGGTGATCCGGTGGATCTCCAGGATCTCCGGCCAGCCGGCCACGGCGGGGTCGTGCAGGATGCAGCGCGCGCCGTAGCAGGACATCCGGATCAGCGCGACCACGGTGCGGCCGGCGCGGGTCAGGTCGACGTGGGCGTGGTAGCCGGTGACGATCCCGGCCTCCTCCAGCCGGCGGACCCGCTCGGCGACGGCCGGTGGTGACAGGTGCACCCGCCGGGACAGCTCGCTGAAGGAGAGCCGGGCGTCGGCCTGCAACTCGCGCAGCAGCGCCCAGTCCATGTCGTCCACGCTCAGACCTTACTTTCGTGAACCGGATTCGCCCACCTGCCGTTGGTTCGTCAACGGAACAGGCCCAGAGCCGTTGATCCGGCATTCCGCAGGCCGTTCTGACCGCGAGATCATGACGTCGGCCAGTCCGGGGGAGGGAGACCAGTGGTGGATCAGACGGAGCGGCGGGCGCCGAACCGCGCCACCGTGCGGCCGGTGACCCCGCGGCAGCGGGCCGCCCGCGCCGCGCGCAACGGCGGCGAACCGACGTTGGAGTTCGCCGAGCTGGTGCCCTACGACGCGTACGTGCAGGCGAGCGCCCTGCACCAGTTGCAGCGTCCGCTGAGCACGGACCCGGGCGAGATGTCCTTCCTCGTGGTCAGCCAGATCATGGAGTTGTACTTCGGGTTGACCTGCCACGAGCTGCGGGAGACGCAGCGGCTGCTGCGCGCCGACCGGGTCTGGGACGCGCTGGCCCCCCTGCGCCGCGCGACGCTGCACCTGGAGGGGCTCAATGCCGCCTGGCAGGGCCTGCGCTGGATGACGCCGGCCGACTTCAACCGGTTCCGCAACCTGCTCGGCGAGGGCTCCGGCTTCCAGTCGGCGATGTACCGGCAGTTGGAGTTCCTGCTCGGGCTGCGCGACCCGGCGCTGATCCGGCCGTTCCGCCGGCAGACCGAGGTGTACGCGGAACTCACCGCCGCCCTGGCCAGCCCGAGCCTCTGGGACGACGTGCTCGCGCTGCTCGCCCGACACGGCTTCGACCTTCCCGCCGACCTGCTCGAGCGGGACGTGGCGGTCGAGCACGACCCGCAGCCGTCGGTCGAGGCGGCCTGGGTGCGGATCTACGCCGACACCGGCCCGGACAACCACCTCCGGCTGCTCGGCGAGGCCCTGAGCGGGGTCGCCGAGGAGTTCGGCGACTGGCGATGGAACCACGTCAAGGCGGTCCAGCGGACGATGGGCGCCAAGGTCGGCAGCGGCGGCTCCGCCGGACTGGCGTGGTTGCAGCGCAGCATGGCCCGGGTGGTCTTCCCGGAGCTGTGGTCGGCCCGCACCGCGATGTGACCGGAGAGCGAGACATCCCTGTGCACACCCAAGAAGACGGGCCGGTGGGCCTGGCCGCCGGCGAGGCGGAGGCACGCCGCCTCGACGAGGCCGACCCGGGCCACCGGCACCTGTTCCACGTGCCGCCGGCCGACGGCGGCAGTCACCCCGAGTCGGCGTACCTCGCCGGCAACTCCCTCGGCCTGCAGCCCCGGGCCACCCGCGACGAACTCCTCGCCGACCTGGACGCCTGGCGGCGACTGGGTGTCGAGGGGCACCTGGAGGCGGAGCGCGCCTGGCTGCCGTACCACGAGCTGTTGACGGCGCCGGCGGCCCGACTGGTCGGCGCCCTGCCCGCGGAGACCGTGGTGATGAACTCGCTGACGGTCAACCTGCACCTGCTGATGGTCAGCTTCTACCGCCCGGCCGGCGCTCGCACCCGCATCGTCATCGAGGACGCCGCGTTTCCCTCGGACAGCTACGCGGTGCGCAGCCAGGCCCGGTTCCACGGCCTGGACCCCGACGACACCGTGGTCCGGCTGCGCCCGCGCCCCGGCGAGGACGCGCTGCGCACCGAGGACGTGACCGGCTACCTCGCCGCCGAGGGCGACCGGGTGGCGCTGGTGCTGCTCGGCGGGGTCAACTACCTGACCGGCGAGCTGCTGGACATCCCCGCGATCACGGCCGCCGGCCGGGCGGCCGGAGCGGTGGTCGGCTGGGACCTGGCGCACGCGGTCGGCAACGTGCCGCTGGCCCTGCACGAGTGGGACGTCGACTTCGCCGCCTGGTGTTCTTACAAGTACCTGAACTCCGGGCCGGGCGCGCTGGCCGGCGTCTTCGTGCACGAGCGGCACCTCGGCGACCCCGACCTGCCCCGCTTCGAGGGCTGGTGGAGCACGGCGGCCGCCACCCGGTTCGAGATGACCCCGGTGTCCCGGCCACCGGCCACCGTGGAGGCCTGGCAGATCTCCAACCCGCCGATCTTCGCGATGGGTCCGGTGCGCACCTCGCTGGAGCTGTTCGACGCGATCGGGATGCCGGCGTTGCGCGCGCGCAGCCTGCGACTCACCGGCTGGCTGGAGCGGCTGCTCGACGAGGTCACCGCCGACCGGCCGTTGCGCGTGGTCACCCCGCGCGACCCCGCGCGGCGTGGTTGCCAGCTCTCGGTGCGGCTCGGCGCCGGCCGGGCCGCCGAGCTGACCAAACGGCTGCGGTACGACCACGGCGTCATCGCCGACGCCCGCGAGCCGGACGTCGTGCGGTTCGCCCCGGTGCCGCTCTACTCCACGTACCACGACTGCTGGCGGGCCGCCGCAGCGCTGGCCGCGACGGTCGGGCAGGTGTCCCGGTGAGCGCGAGGAGTGAGCCGGGGTTGCGAGCCCCGCAGTCGCGAACGAAAGGTGATTCGGCGTGACGGTGCGACGCGATGAGGTCGCGATCATCGGCGCCGGGCTGGCGGGTTGCCTGGCCGCCTGCTTCCTGGCCCGGCGTGGCTACCCGGTGGCCCTGTACGAGCGCCGGCCGGATCCGCGCGCCGGCACGGCGGAGCGGGGCCGCTCGATCAACCTGGCGCTCTCCGAGCGCGGGCTGGACGCGCTGCGCCGGATCGGCCTGGCCGAGCAGGTGATGACCGACGCGCTGCCGATGCGGGGCCGGATGATCCACCCGGTCGAGGGGGAGCCGCAGTTCCAGTCGTACAGCGCGGGCGGCGACCGGGCGATCAACTCGATCAGCCGGGGTGCGCTGAACAACGCCCTGCTGGACGCGGCCGCCGCGCTGCCCGGCGTGCGGATCGTCTTCGACCACCGGCTGGTCGGGCTCGACCCGACCGACGGCGGGCTGAGCTTCGACACCCCGCAGGGTCCGGTCACCGCGAAGGCGTCGGCGGTGCTGGGCGCCGACGGCGCCGGCTCCGCGGTGCGCGGTCAACTGCTGGCGAACGGGTTGCTGCGCGAGAACGTGGACTTCCTCGACTACGGCTACAAGGAACTCACCCTGCCGCCGCTGGGCGGGGACTTCGCTCTGGACCCGGACGCGCTGCACATCTGGCCGCGCGGCACGTCGATGATGATCGCGCTGCCCAACCCGGACCGCTCCTTCACCTGCACGCTGTTCTGGCCCAACCAGGGCGCCGGCAGCTTCGCGGCACTGGACAGCCCGGCCGCGATCGAGGGGCACTTCGCCCAGCACTACCCGGACGTGGTCCCGCTGGCGCCGAACCTGGTGGACGACTACCAGCACAACCCGGTGGGCGTGCTCGGCACCGTCCGCTGCACCCCCTGGCAGGTCAACGGGACGATCGGCCTGCTCGGCGACGCGGCACACGCGATCGTGCCGTTCTACGGCCAGGGCGCCAACTGCGCCTTCGAGGACGTGGTGGAGCTGGACCGCTGCCTGGACGAGTGCGACGACGACTGGGCCGCGGCGCTGCCGCTGTTCCAGCGCCGGCGACAGGAGAACGCCGAGGCCATCGCGAGGATGGCGCTGACCAACTTCGTGGAGATGCGCGACAAGGTCGCCTCTCCGCTCTTCCAGCTCGGCCGGCGGGTGGAGCACGCACTGGAACGGGCGCTGCCCGGCCGGTACGTTTCCCAGTACGAGCTGGTGTCCTTCTCCACCACCCCGTACGCCGAGGTCCGCCGGCGGGTCCGCCGGCAGCACCGGGCGCTCGGCGTGCTCGCAGGCGGCGCCGCGCTGCTGCTGGTCGGAGCGATCGGCGCGGCGCTCGGCCGAGGGAGGCGCGCATGACCGGCAGCTGGGATCCGCGACTGATGGCCGGCCGCGCGCCGGCCGGGCCGCCGCGGCTGCGCAACTTCGTCGGCGGCGAGTTCGTCGACGGCGGGTCGCGGTTCACCAAGGTCAGCCCGGTGACCGGGGAGCCGGTCTTCGAGGTGGCCGAGGCGTCGCGGTCCACGGTGGACGACGCGGTGGCCGCCGCCCGGGCCGCGCTGCGCGGGCCGTGGGGGCGGATGGGGGAGCGCGAGCGCGCCGAGGTGCTGCGCCGGGTCGCCGACGAGCTGGAACGTCGCTTCGACGACCTGGTCACCGCCGAGGTCGCCGACACCGGCAAGTCCATCGCCCAGGCCCGCACCCTCGACATTCCCCGGGGCGCGGCGAACTTCCGGGCGTTCGCGGAGATCGTGGCGACCGCCCCCACCGAGTCGTTCACCACGGTCACCCCGACCGGCGGCCGGGCGCTCAACTACGCGGTCCGCAAGCCGGTGGGCGTGGTCGCGGTCATCGTGCCGTGGAATCTGCCGCTGCTGCTGCTCACCTGGAAGGTGGCCCCCGCACTGGCCTGCGGCAACGCGGTGGTCGTCAAGCCGAGCGAGGAGACGCCCGCGTCGGCGACGGTGCTCGCCGAGGTGATGGCCGCCGCCGGCGTGCCGGCCGGGGTGTTCAACCTGGTGCACGGGTTCGGGCCGGACTCGACCGGCGAGTTCCTCACCCGCCACCCGGGGGTGGACGCGATCACGTTCACCGGCGAGTCGGCCACCGGCGGGGCGATCATGCGGGCCGCCGCGGACGGTGTGAAGGCGGTGAGTTTCGAGCTGGGCGGCAAGAACGCCGGCCTGGTGTTCGCCGACGCCGACCTGGACGCCGCGGTGGCCGGCTCGGTGCGCTCCAGCTTCACCAACGGCGGGCAGGTCTGCCTCTGCACCGAACGCCTCTACGTGCAGCGTCCGGTCTTCGAGGAGTTCACCGCCCGGCTGGCGAAGCGGGCCGGCGAGCTGGCGTACGGCTGGCCCGCCGACGAGGCCACGGCGACCATGCCGTTGATCTCGCACCAGCACCGGGCCAAGGTGCTCGGCCACTACGACCTGGCCCGCGCCGAGGGCGCCGAGGTGCTGACCGGCGGCGGCACGCCCACGTTCGGTGACGCGCGCGACGGCGGGTCGTACGTCCAGCCCACGGTGCTCACCGGCCTCGGCCCGGACGCCCGCACCAACCGCGAGGAGATCTTCGGCCCGGCGGTGCACGTCGCGCCGTTCGACACCGAGGACGAGGCGTACGCGCTGGCCAACGGCACGGAGTACGGCCTGGCGGCGACGGTGTGGACCCGGGACGTGGGGCGCGCGCACCGGGCTGGCGTCCGGCTGGACGCCGGCATCGTCTGGGTCAACACCTGGTTCCTGCGCGACCTGCGCACCCCGTTCGGCGGGGTGAAGGCGTCCGGCATCGGCCGCGAGGGTGGCGTGCACTCGTTGAACTTCTACTCCGAACTCACCAACGTCTGCGTGGATCTCTCGTGAGTCGCCGCAGCGAGGAGCGGGCATGAACGCTGACATCGAGGCCGCGAACCGGGAGCTGGCCGAGGCCCGCACCACGGGCAGGCCGTGCCCGCCGCTGCGCGGCCGCCTGCTGGCGGAGGGCGACGTCGAGTCGGCGTACCGCGTGCAGCAGCTCCAGTCGCGGGCCTGGCAGGGCCGCGGCGAGCGCCGGGTCGGCGCGAAGATCGGGCTGACCTCCCGGGCGGTGCAGGAGAGCTTCGGGGTGTTCCAACCGGACTTCGGCATGCTGACCGACGCGATGGCCGTCCCCGACGGGGCCGAGGTGGCGATCGACCGGCTGCTCCAGCCTCGCGTCGAGGCGGAGGTCGCGTTCGTGCTCGGCGGTGACCTGCCGGACCCGCGGATCACCACCGTCGACCTGGTCCGGGCCGTCGACCACGTGCTGCCGGCGATCGAGATCGTCGACTCGCGGATCGCCGCCTGGGACATCTCCATTGTGGACACCGTGGCCGACAACGCCTCCAGCGGGCTGTTCGTGCTCGGCACCACGCCACGCCGGCTCGCCGACGTCGACCTGCGGCTCTGCGGGATGGTGCTGGAGCACGCCGGTGAGCCGGTCTCGGTGGGCGCGGGCGCGGCCTGCCTGGGCAACCCGCTGCACGCCCTGCACTGGCTGGCCGGCACGATGGCCCGCGCGGGTGACCCGTTGCGCGCCGGGGACGTTGTGCTCTCCGGGGCGCTCGGCCCGATGGTGCCGGTCACCCCGGGCGCCGCGTACGAGGCGCGGATCTCCGGGCTCGGCTCGGTGCGGACCTGCTTCTCGGCGGAGGGCCAGTGAGCGCGAGGAGTGAGCCGGTCCTGCGAGCCCCGCAGTCGCGAACGAAAGGTGGAACAGCCTCATGACCGTCGGCGTGGCGGTGCTCGGTTCCGGCAACATCGGCACCGACCTGATGATCAAGGTGTTGCGGCTCAGCGACAGCCTGCGGATGGTGGCGATGGCCGGCATCGACCCGGCCTCAGACGGCCTGGCCCGGGCCCGTCGGCTCGGCGTGGCGACCACCGCCGAGGGCGTGGACGGGCTGGTCGCGATGCCCGAGTTCGCCGACGTCGAGCTGGTCTTCGACGCCACGTCGGCCGGCGCGCACCGACGCCACGACGAGGTGCTGCGCGCGCACGGCCGCACTGTGGTCGACCTGACCCCGGCCGCGCTCGGCCCGTACGTGGTGCCGCCGGTCAACCTGGACGAGCACCTGCACGAGCCGAACCTGAACATGGTGACCTGCGGCGGGCAGGCGACCGTGCCGATCGTCGCCGCGGTGCGCCGGGTCACCCCGGTGGCGTACGGGGAGATCGTCGCCTCGATCGCGTCCCGGTCGGCCGGCCCGGGCACCCGGGCCAACATCGACGAGTTCACCGAGACGACGGCCCGCGCCATCGAGGTGGTCGGCGGCGCCGAGCGCGGCAAGGCCATCATCGTGCTGAACCCGGCGGACCCGCCGCTGCTGATGCGCGACACCGTCTACTGCCTCTGCCCGGACGCCGACGCCGACACCGCCGCGATCGCCGCCTCGGTGGAGGACATGGTGGCGACCGTTCAGGAGTACGTCCCCGGCTACCGGCTCAAGCAGGACGTGCAGTTCGACCGGGTCGAGGCGTACGTGCCGACGCTCGGGCGTCGGCTCACCGCGTTGCAGGTGTCGGTCTTCCTGGAGGTCTCGGGCGCCGGGCACTACCTGCCGGCGTACGCCGGCAACCTGGACATCATGACCTCCGCCGCGCTGCGCACGGCGGAGCGGCTGGTCGCGCGACGCGAGGTGAGCGCCCGATGACGGATCTGTACATGCAGGACGTGACGCTGCGCGACGGCATGCACGCCATCGCCCACCGGTACACGGTCGAGCAGGTGCGCACGATCGCCGCCGCGCTGGACGCCGCCGGGGTGGCCGCGATCGAGGTGGCGCACGGCGACGGCCTCGCCGGCTCCAGCGTCAACTACGGGCACGGCGCGGCCAGCGACGCCGAGTGGATATCCGCGGCCGCCGAGGTGCTGACCACGGCGAGGCTGACCACCCTGTTGCTGCCGGGCATCGGCACGATCGCCGACCTGAAGGCGGCGAAGGCGCTCGGGGTGACCAGCGTCCGGATCGCCACCCACTGCACGGAGGCGGACATCTCCGCCCAGCACATCTCGTGGGCGCGGGAGAACGGCATGGACGTGGCCGGGTTCCTGATGATGTCGCACATGAACGATCCGGCCGGGCTGGCCGGGCAGGCCAAGCTCATGGAGTCGTACGGGGCGCACTGCGTCTACGTCACCGACTCCGGCGGCCGGCTGCTGATGTCCGACGTGGCGCAGCGGGTCGACGCGTACCGGCAGGTGCTGGAGCCGGAGACGCAGATCGGCATCCACGCCCACCACAACCTTTCGCTCGGGGTGGCCAACAGCGTGCTCGCCGTGGAGCACGGCCGGGTCACCGGCTCCGCCCCGGCCGGCCCGGACGCGGCGCACGGCCGGACCGTGCGGGTGGACGCCTCGCTGGCCGGGATGGGCGCGGGCGCCGGCAACGCGCCGCTGGAGGTCTTCGTCGCGGTCGCCGAGCTGCACGGCTGGAAACACGGCTGCGACGTGTTCGCGCTGATGGACGCCGCCGACGACCTGGTCCGCCCCTTGCAGGACCGGCCGGTCCAGGTGGACCGGGAGACGCTCTCCCTGGGGTACGCGGGCGTCTACTCCAGCTTCCTGCGGCACGCCGAGCGGGCCTCGGCGAAGTACGGGGTGGACGTCCGCTCGATCCTCGTCGAGCTGGGTCGGCGCCGGATGGTCGGCGGCCAGGAGGACATGATCGTGGACGTGGCGCTGGACCTGGTGGGCCAGCGTGAGCAGAAGGCGGCGCAATGATCGGCGTGGACACCACAGGCGTCGCGGCCAGGCTGGGCGCGGCGGCGGACACCGCCACCGCCATTCCGCAGCTCGCCGCCGAGGTGGGCCTGGACGTGCCGACCGCGTACGGGGTGCAGGCGGCGCTGGTGCAGCGCCGGCTGGACCGCGGCGAGCGGCTGGTCGGGCTGAAGATGGGCCTGACCAGCAGGGCGAAGATGGCCCAGGTCGGCGTCGACGAGGTGATCTGGGGGCGGCTCACCGACGCGATGCGGGTGCCCGACGGGGGCAGCGTCGACCCGGCCGCGTACATCCACCCCCGGGTCGAGCCGGAGGTGGCGTTCCTGCTCGACCGCCTGCCCGAACCGGGCGAGCCGGTCGGCGACTTCGCCACGGCGGTCCGCGCGGTCGCCCCGGCCATCGAGCTGATCGACTCCCGGTACGCCGACTTCCGGTTCTCGTTGCCGGACGTGATCGCCGACAACACCTCGGCCGCCGCGTTCGCGATCGGGCCGTGGTCGCCGGTGCCGGCCGGGCTGGACAACCTCGGCGTGCTGCTGGAGGTCGACGGCCGCGTCGTGCAGGTCGGCTCGACGGCGGCGATCCTCGGCGACCCGCGCCGCGCGCTCGACGAGGGCATCCGGCTGGCCGGCCGGCACGGGGTGCGGCTGGAGTCCGGCTGGGTCTTCCTGGCCGGCGCCGCCACGGCCGCGGTGCCGCTGCGCCCGGGTGCGCACGTGCGTGCCGTGGTGGAGAAGCTCGGCACCGCCTCGCTCCGGGCCTCCTCGTGACCGCGCGGGTGGTGGCCGGGAAGGCCGTGCCCCGGGGCGCCTTCCCGCACGTGAAGGTGGCCGGCGGGTTCGTCTTCGTGTCGGGTACGTCGTCACGGCGGCCGGACAACACCTTCGCGGGCGTGTCCGTCGACGAGTTCGGCACGACGGACCTCGACATCCGTGTGCAGACGCGGGCGGTCATCGAGAACATCGGGGACCTGCTGCGCTCGGTCGGCGCCGACCTCACCGACCTCGTCCAGGTGACGTCGTACCTGGTCAACATGAACGACTTCGGTGGCTACAACGAGGTGTGGGCGGAGTTCTTCGACGCGTCCGGGCCGACCCGCACGACGGTGGCGGTGCACCAGTTGCCGCACCCGCACCTGCTCATCGAGATTCAGGCCGTGGCCCTTCTTCCCTCGGGAGGTCAGTCGTGAGTGAGATCGCCGAGCCGTTCAGTTTTCCGGGTTGGATCGCGGAGAACCAGCACCTGTTGAAGCCGCCGGTCGGCAACAAGGAGATGTTCCCGGGCGGGGACGACTTCATCGTGATGGTGGTGGGCGGGCCCAACCAGCGCACCGACTTCCACGTGGACCCGTACGAGGAGTTCTTCTACCAGGTCAAGGGCAACATGCACATCAACCTGATGACCCCGGAGGGTCCGCGTACGGTGCACGTGCGCGAGGGTCAGATGTGGATGCTGCCGCGCAACACCCCGCACTCGCCGCAGCGACCGGAGGCCGGCTCGATCGGTGTGGTGGTCGAGCGGGTCCGTGAGGAGGGCACGCTGGAGACGTTCCAGTGGTACTGCCCGGAGTGCGGGCACAGGGTGCACGAGGTGGAGTTGCAGGTCCGGGACATCGCCGCCGACCTGCCGCCGGTGTTCCAGGCGTTCTACGCCGACGAGGCGGCGCGCACCTGCGCCAACTGCGGCACGCTGCACCCGGGCAAGGGCTGATGCCGGCAGGCGTGGTCGACGTGCACACGCACGTCGTACCGAAGGGATGGCCGGATCTCGGCGCTGCGTGCGGTGGGTCCGGCTGGCCCTGGCTGCGGGTCGACTCCGAGCGGGCCGCGATGATCATGGTGGGGGAGTCGGAGTTCCGCCCGGTCGGCGTCGAGTGCTGGGACGCGTCGCGCCGACTGGCCGACATGGACGCCGACGGCGTGGACGTTCAGGTCGTGTCGCCGACCCCGGTCTTCTTCAGCTACGACCGTCCCGCCGACCAGGCGGTGAAGGTCGCCCGGATCTTCAACGACCTGACGCTGGAGGTCACCGCGGCCGGCGGCGACCGACTGGTGCCGTTCTGCCAGGTGCCGTTGCAGGATCCAGACGCGGCCTGCGCCGAGCTGGACCGCTGCCTGGCGGCCGGGCACGTCGGCGTGGAGATCGGCAACCACGTCGGCGACCGGGACCTGGACGACGCCGGGGTGGTCACCTTCCTCCAGCACTGCGCCGAGGTGGGCGCGCCGGTCTTCGTCCACCCGTGGGACATGCCGGGCGGCCCCCGGCTGGACCGGTGGATGGCCCGCTGGCTCACCGGGATGCCCGCCGAGACGCACCTGTCGGTGCTGGCGATGATCCTGGGCGGCGTCTTCGACCGGGTGCCGGAGACGTTGCGGATCTGCTTCGCGCACGGCGGCGGCAGCTTCCCGTTCTGGCTCGGCCGCGCCGACAACGCCTGGCACCGCCGTGGCGACCTGGTCCGTGGCGCGTCCGCCGGCCCGCCCAGCAGCTACCTCGACCGGTTCCACGTCGACTCGGTGGTCTTCGCGCCGCCCGCCCTGCGGTTGCTGGTCGACACGATGGGGGAGGACCGGGTGCTGGTCGGCAGCGACTACCCGTACCCCCTGGGTGAGCGGCCGGCCGGCGCGGTGGTCCACGCGGCCGACTTCCTCACGGCCGACCAGCGCGACAAGCTCCTCGCCACCAACGCCCTGCGCTTCCTGTACGGCTAGGACCGGGCCCCGCCCCGGCCTTCCCCGGGCCCAACCGGCGATGGCGGCGCGACACGGCAGTGCGGATGGGCCGGGCGGCGTGGGTG
>NZ_QGKR01000317.1 GCF_003172955.1 Micromonospora acroterricola
GTCGGCGGGGGCGGCTGCGGGGTGGGCAGGGCGCTCACCACCGCCGCCGCGGCCAGGAAGCCGGCCACGCCGATCCCGGCCAGCGCCCACCCGCCGATCGCCGCGTAGAGCGCCGCGCCGGCCAGTGGGCCGATCAGCCGCAGCCCCTGGCGTACGGTCTGCAACACGCCGTTCGCCTCGGCCAGCAGCTCCACCGGCACCAGCTCACGGATGAGCCCGCTGAGCGCGGCGCTGAGCGCGATGTAGGACAGGCCGTACAGGGCGGCCACCACGTAGACGAGCCACACGTCGCCGGAGTCCCGGACCGTGAACAACGGGGTGAGCAGCGCGGCGGTGACCAGGTTCGCGGCCACGAAGAAGGGCCGGCGCGGGTAGCGGTCGACGAACCAGCCGACCAGCGGCGCGAGCGTCATCGGGGCGACGACGGCGAAGATGGTGGCGCCGGCGAGCCCATCCGAGCCGGTCAGGTCCTTGACCCAGATGGCGAGCGCGAGTAGCAGGATCGACTCGGCGGTCATGCTGGCCAGCAGGCCCGCGAAGAGCAGGCGGAAGTCAGGTCGGCGCAGGACGGTGCGCATGGGTCCCTCCGGCGGGAGTGGTGGCGCGCCCGGGTGGGCGTGGGTCGACGGGGCCGCGGCCGCGGGTCCGTCGTCGTCCGGCGTACCCGAGGTCCATTTTTCGCGAGACACGCCCCCGCCGGAACCTCCGACGTCGGTCGCGCCGTCCATACTGACCGTGGGGGGCGAATTTCATACAGTTACCGTCGCGTCTGCGGCGGTCGACGGGAAAGAGGACACCGTGCCTCCTGCCGCACCCAGCCCGATCCTGCGTCGTCGCCGGTTGGGCATAGAGCTGCGCCGCCTGCGCGAGGCCGCGGGCCTCACCGGTGACCAGGTCATTGAGCGGATCGGCTGGGCCTCCGCGTCCAAACTGTCCCGACTGGAGAATGGCCGCAGCCGGCCGGACCCTCAGGACGTGGGCGTTCTGCTCGACCTCTACGGCGCCGATCCGGCACTGCACGAGGAGCTGCTCGGGATCACCAGCGAGGCCGGCGACATGCGGGGCTGGTTGAAGAACTTCCCGGTGATGACGCAGCAGCAGCGCAGCTGGGCCGAGCTCGAAGCGGGCTGCGCGGAGATCTCCGAGTACAACCCGGTGCTGGTGCCGGGGCTGTTGCAGACCCCGGGGTACGCCCAGGTGCGGATCGTCTCGGCGCGGCAGGTGGGTGAGGGCGCCGGCGAGCCGGAGCCGGGCGAGGAGCCGGAGACCGAGGTGCGGGCGCGGCTCGCCCGCCAGAGCCTGCTCACCCGGGAGCCGGAGGCGCCCCGCTACACCGCCGTGCTGGAGGAGGCGGCCCTCGGTCGCCGGGCCGGCCCGCCCGAGGTGCTGCACGAGCAACTCGTCCAGCTCTGCGAGCTGGCCCTGCTGCCCAACGTGACGCTGCACGTGCTGCTCCGGGACACCCAGATCGGCAACTGGTACCTCCCGCCGACCGCGTTCTCCCTCTACCGGTTCGCCGATCCGCTCGATCCGGAGACGCTGGCCATCGAAGGGGGGTTCACCGACGTCATGTCGACCGAGGCAATCGCGCTAAATCGCTATAAAGTGGTGTTCGAGTGGCTATGCACGGCGGCACTGAACGCTTCGGACACCCTCTCCTGGCTGATCGAGGCGACGGGACGGCTGACCGAGGCGGCGCCCCCATCCACAGTGGCGTTCGGGCCGGCAACGGCGCCGACCCAACGCCGCCGGGCCTCGGGGCGGCTGACGGAACGGTGATCCACGGGGGACCCTCCGTCGGGGCGTGCGGCACCACTCGTCCCATCGGAGCGGTTCACATCAGGAGCAGAGCCATGAACGACATCAGCAACACGCCGTCCGTCCCCGCCCACCGGCTGTCGGACGCCCCGTGGCGTACCAGCACGCGTAGCCAGACCTCCAACTGCGTCGAGGTCGCCCCGCTCGGCACCGGCCCGACGGCTGTCGCACTGCGGGACAGCAAGGACCGAAGCGGTCCGGTGCTGCTGTTCAACCGGGCAGGTTGGCTCGGCTTCATCGGCGGAGCGAAGAAGGGCCAGTTCGATCTGAACTGATCCGGTGACCGGGACGGGGCCGTCGGCGTGCTGCCGGCGGCCCCGTCGCGTTGCGCGCCGCCGACCACGCTGACCAGTCATCCGCCGATCGGACGACGCTCGAAACCAATAGGCGTGTTTCAGTTGCTGGGACGAACACGGGGCGTAACATGGCCATCGAGAACGTGGAACTTCCACACCGGCTCATCCGTCGCGGTTCATCCGGAGACCCTCATGCGGTTCCTGATCGTTCGCACCGACATCCGCGCCGTCGCCGACGGGGACATCGCCGCTGCCTGGGCGGACGGCCACCGGCTCCGCGACGAGACGACCACTCCCGAGCCGCGCCGGCAGATCGTGCACGCCGAGGACCGGGACGCCGCGCTGCTGCTCGCCCGGGCGCTCGCCACGGTGGGCGCGGTCCGCGCCGGCAAACAACGGGTCAAGGTCCTGCCGCTGCGCGACACCCGACCCGCCTTCCGGCTCAGACCCGGCCGCACCGCCACCTGACCCACGAGACGTCCGTCGTGGTAGGACCGGCTCCCCCGCCGCGTTTCTCGCACCAGCCCACCACGACGGCCCGTGTTCCCGGCCCGTGACCGCCGCGGCAACGGCGGCCACGGGCCGGGACCGTGCTCACCCGTCGACGGCCACCCCTCGCGACCGTGTCAGCGGTCGCCGTCCACCCAGCCGTCCAGCCACCGGTGGATGAGGAACAGCGCGATCGACGACGGCGGCGGCAGGATCAGCTGGGCCCCGTCGCCCACGTCCACGGTCCGCCCGGCCAGCGCCGCGCCGATCTCCCGCCGGGAGAACCACCGGGCGTACGCGATCTCGGACGGGTCGACCTCCACCGGGTCGGTCGGGTCGGCGGTGGCCAGGAAACCCAGCATCAGCGAGCCGGGGAACGGCCACGCCTGGCTGCCGACGTACCCGACCCGCTCCACCCCGATGCCCACCTCCTCGCGGACCTCGCGCAGCACGGCGGCCTCCGCCGACTCCCCCGGCTCGACGTAGCCGGCCAGGCAGGAGTAACGGCGACCGCCCGGGGTGCCCGGCCAGCCGGCGTTGTTGCCGAGCAGGCAACGTCCGTCCGGCCCGTCGACGCCGTCGTGCACCAGCACGATCATCGCCGGATCGGTACGCGGCCAGATCCGGCCGCCGTTGCGGTCCACCCGGGACCAACCGGCCTCGTCCATGGCGGTCGGCGCTCCGGTGGCCGCCGAGTAGCCGTGGCGGGTGTGCCAGTTGACCAGCGCCAGCGCGGTGGTGAAGATCCCGGCCTCGCGGTCGCCGAGCAGGTGGCCCACCTCGCGCAGGTTGACCGCCCGGGTGCCCGGCAGCGCCGGCAGCGGCGTGTCGACCGCGAAGACCGGCACCCCGTCCGGCTCGACACCGAGGAACATCGCGATCGACTCGGACCCGGGCGGCACGTCGCCCGAGCGGAACAGCACCAGCGCCGGAGGCGACGCGTCGGTACGGGCGAGCGTCCGCCCGTCGTCGGTGGAGTCGAGCAGCAGCACCCGGGCACGCAGCCACGCCTCGGTCAACCACTGCCGGTCGCCCCGCCGGTGCGCGGCGCGGTCGAGCGTGGACCGGGCCAGCGGTGGCGCCGCCTCCCCGCTCACGCCGCCCCCTCCCCGGCTGGCGCGGCCATCCGCTTCACGGCTGCACCGGCTCGGTCCGGACCGGGGTCAGCGCGGCCAGCCCCGGGGTGATCCGCTCGGCGTCGCCGAGCACCACGACCGCCGCCCGAGCCGGCGCGAGGTGGTGGGCCGCCACCCGTGCGACGTCGTCGGTGGTCGCCTTCGCCAGCCGCGCCGCGTACTCGGCGAGGAAGTCCAGGCGCAGCCCGTTGCCGGCGTACGCGCTGGTCAGCGCGGCCAGCCCGGCCTGCGTCGACATGCCGAGCTGGAGGGTGCCGAGGGCGTACTGGCGGGCCTGCTCCAGCTCCTCCGGCCTGGGCGGCAGCGACGCCAGCCGGCCCAGCTCGTACGTCGTCTCCAGCAACGCCGGGCCGGTGACCTCGGTGGCCACCTCGGCGGCGGCGACCAGCACCGAACCGGCCACCGAGTGCTCGATCACCGAGTGCGGGCCGTACGTGTAGCCCTTGTCCTCGCGGATGTTCTCCACCCAGCGGGAGGAGAAGTAGCCGCCGAAGATCAGGTTGGCCAGTTGCAGCGGGGCATGGTCGGGATCGGTGCGCGGCACGGCCGGCAGGGCGATCCGCAGCGAGGACTGCACCGAGCCGGGCCGGTCGACCAGCAGCAGCGGCCCCGGCTCCAGTGGCGGGGTGGCCGGCAGCTCGGCGACGCGCCCGGCGCCGGCCCAGCCGCCGAGCGCCCGCTCGGCCGCGTCCAGGGCCTTCTCCGGCTGCACGTCACCGACCAGCACCAACTGCGCGCCGGCGGGATGCACCCGCTCGGCGTGCAGGCTGCGCAGGGCCGCCGGCCGGACGGCGCGGATCTGGCCGGGCTCCGGGGTCTGCGTCGCGTACGGGTGCCGGCCGTAGATCCGCTTCAGCAGCGCCTCCCGGGCCAGGTGCGCCGGTTGGCTCTGCGCCACCTGGATCCGGTCGACCAGCCGGTCGCGCTCGGTGGCCACCTCGTCATTGGGGTAGCTGGCGCCGGTCAGCACCTCGGCCAGCAGCTCCAGCATCCGGTCCAGCCCGGTGACCAGGCCGGCGCCGGAGAGCATCAGCCGGTCCGGGTCGACGCCCGCCGAGAGGCCGCCGCCCACCTTCTGCAACTCGGCGGCGATCTGCACGCTGCTCATCGACCCGGTGCCCGACAGCATGGTCTGCGAGAGCATCGCGCCGCGGGCCAGGTGGGCACGGCCGAACGGGACCCAGAGCCGCAGCTCGACCAGAGGCACGGCGGGCCGGCGTACGGCGATCACCGTGAGCCCGTTGCGCAGCGTGCGTTCGGCCTGCTTGGGCACCTTGAGTTTGCGGGTGGGGCCGAGCGGGGGCAGCGTACGCGGCCCGGTCGGGACGGTGGTCGTCATCGAGTCACCTTCGTTCGCGACTGCGGGGCTCGCAAAACCGGCTCACTCCTCGCGCTCACCGATCCACCTTCGTTCGCGACTGCGGGGCTCGCAAAACCGGCTCACTCCTCGCGCTCACCGTGAACCTCCGGGGATGACCTCGACCGCGGCGCGGCGCTCCGGGCGCAGGGTGGCCGCGGCGGTCCGTACCTGCTCGTCGGTGACCTCGCCGACCAGCCGGGGCAGATCGTTGAGCAGGCCCGGTTCGCCGCGCTGCTGTTCCAGCACGGCCATCCGCAGCGCCCGGCCGAGCACCGCGTCGGTGTCCCGCAGCAGGTGGGTCGCCATCCGGGCCTGCGTCCGGGCCAGCTCGCCCTCGGTCAACCCGTCGGTGGCCAGCCGGTCCAGCTCCTCGTCCATGGTGCGCAGCACCTTGTCCACGTCGCCGCCGGGCGGCAGGTGCGCCTGGAGCAGCAGCGCCGTCGGGTCCCGTACGTCGAACGGGTCGCCCATGAAACCGAGGTAGCCGCCGATGCTGGTCACCGTGCGGTCGCGCATGACCAGCCGCTCGACCAGCCGCGACGCGTCGCCGTCGGTGAGCACCTCGGCCAGCACCACGTACGGCAGGTAGCCGGCGAAGTCGGTGACCGGGTCGGGCACCCGCCAGGCGCCCGCCACCGCCGGCAGCGGCGCCAGCGCGTCCGTGTACGAGGTGCGCCGCTCCACGGTCAGGTCGGGTTCGGTGAAGTCGGGCCGCCGTGGCGCGGGGCGGGCCGGCACGTCGCCGAAGTGGCGGGTGACCAGCTCGGTCGCCTCGGTCACGTCGATGTCGCCGCTGACCGCCAGCACTGCGTTGCCGCTCGCGTAGTACCGGCGGAAGAAGTCGGCGGCGTCGGCGACGGTGGCCGACTCCAGGTCGACGAAGGAGCCGTAGCCGTCGTGCGCGTTGGGGAAGGTGTCGAACATGACCGGCGGCAGGGTCAGCCAGGGGAAACCACCGTACGGCCGGTTGAGCACGTTGACCCGGATCTCCTCCTTGACCACGTCGACCTGGTTGCGCAGGTTCTCCTCGGTCAGCCGGGGGCCGCGCATCCGGTCCGCCTCGAGGAACAGCGCGCGTTCCAGCGCGTTGCTCGGCAGCGTCTCGAAGTAGTCGGTGTAGTCCAGGTGGGTGGAGCCGTTGAAGGTGCCGCCGGCGCCCTGCACGTGCCGGAAGTGGGCCAGCTTCTCCAAATTCTCCGAGCCCTGGAACATCAGGTGCTCGAAGAGGTGGGCGAAGCCGGTGCGCCCCTCCGGCTCCGAGCGGATGCCGACGTCGTAGACCACCGCCACCCCGATCACCGGGGCACTTCGGTCGGGGGTGAGCACCACCCGCAGGCCGTTGTCGAGGGTGAACCGCTCGACCGGGTACTTCGTCGCTGGAATTCTGGATCTCCGCGCCGCCACGGGATCGACCCTAGCGCGTCGGCACCCCCGCCACCGCCGACCTCGGCTGAGCCGCCGCCACCGGGTCGGCCACCAGGGGCAGCACCTCGGCGCCGACCCGCTCAGCCTCCTCCCGGTGCGGCCAGCCGGAGAGGACGAACTCGTCGACGCCGAGTGCGGCGTACTCGTCGATGCGGGCCGCGACCTCGGCGTAGCTGCCGACCAGCGCGGTGCCGGCGCCCTCGCGGACCAGGCCGACCCCGGCCCAGAGGTTCGGTGCGACGGTGAGCCCGTCGGTGCGGCCGGCGTTCAGCGCGGCCATCCGGGCCTGGCCGACGGAGTCCATCCGGCGGAACCGGGCCTGGGCCGCGGCGATCCGCTCGCGGCTCATCCCGGCCAGCAGCCGGTCGGCCTCCGCCCAGGCCTCCGCTGGTGGGCCGGGCGATGACGTGCAGCCGGAGCCCGGTGCGCAGGGTGCGGCCGTGCTCGGCGGCGAGCGTGCGGATCCGGGTCACCCGGGACGCGACGGCCGCGGGTGGCTCACCCCACATCAGGTAGGCGTCGGCCTGCCGGGCGGCCACCGCCTCGGCGGCCGGGGAGGCGCCACCGAAGTAGATCGGCGGCGGGTCGACCAGGGGGCTGGCCAGGCCGCCGCCGTCGATCCGGTAGTGCGCGCCCGAGTAGTCGAAGGGCCGGCCGGCCCAGGCCCGGCGGAGCACCTCGACGAACTCCCCGGTGCGCGCGTAGCGGTCGTCGTGGCCGAGGAAGTCGCCGTACGCGCGCTGCTCGGCCGGGTCGCCGCCGGTCACGATGTTGAGGGACAGCCGGCCACCGGAGACGGCCTGGAACGCCTCGGCCTGCTGGGCGATCAGGGTCGGCAGCGCGAAGCCGGCCCGGACCGCGACCAGCATCCCGAGCCGCTCGGTGTGCTGGGCCACCGCCGCGCAGACGATCCACGGGTCGGGGCAGCCGGCGCCCACGGGGGTGAGGACGGCGGAGAAGCCGTGCGCCTCGGCGGCCCGGCCCACCTCGGCCAGGTACGCCACGTGGCGGCTCGGTCGTGCCGGGCCGCGCCGGCGGTGACGGTGGCGGCGCCGACCTGGTCGCCGTCTCCGGACGTGGGCAGGAACCAGTGGAAGGTCATTGCGGGGTCGCCTCTCTGCCGGTCGCCGAGGTGGCGCCTACCCTAGCAAGCTGGTAGGAAATGCCGACATATCTGAGACGCTCCTTCCCGGCATGTGGATGCCTCTTGACGCTGACCTCGGCCTGGCCCACTCTTCCTACCAACTAAGTAGGAATACTGCGGATTGGATGGACGATGAGACGGCTCCCCCTGCGCCGGTTGGTCACCCTGGCCACCCTCGCCGTGGTCGGCGCGGCGACCCTGGGCAGCACCGCCGCGTGCGGCGACGACAGCGAGGGCGCGGGCGGCAGCTCCGGCCCGGTGACACTGCGCCTCGGCTACTTCCCCAACATCACCCACGCGCCGGCGGTCGTCGGCGTGGAGAAGGGCATCTTCGCCGAGAAACTCGGCGCCAACGTGAAGCTGGACCCGAAGACCTTCAACGCCGGCCCGGCCGCCATCGAGGCGGTCTTCTCCGGCGCGCTGGACGCCACCTACATCGGCCCGAACCCCACCGTGAACGCGTTCTCCAAGTCCAAGGGCGAGGCGGTGCGGGTGGTCTCCGGCGCGGCCTCCGGCGGCGTGGCGCTGGTGGTCAAGCCCGGCATCAACGGCCCGCAGGACCTGCGGGGCAAGAAGATCGCCACCCCGCAGCTGGGCAACACCCAGGACGTCGCGGTCCGCTACTGGCTCAAGCAGCAGGGGCTGACCACCACCAAGGAGGGCGGCGGCGACGTCAAGATCGTGCCGCAGGAGAACGCCCAGACCGTGGAGACGTTCACCAGCGGCGCGATCGACGGCGCGTGGGTGCCCGAGCCGTTCGTCTCCCGGCTGGTCAACTCCGGGGGCAAGGTGCTCGTCGACGAGCGCGACCTCTGGCCGGACCGGAAGTTCGTCATCACCAACCTGCTGGTCAGCACGAAGTTCCTCAAGGCGCACCCGGACGTGGTGCAGAAGCTGGTCGACGGCCAGGTGGCCGCGAACGAGTTCGTCAACAGCAAGCCCGACGAGGCCCAGCAGGCCATCTCCGACGCCATCGGGAAGATCTCCGGCAAGCCGCTGGACCTGAAGCTGATCAAGCAGGCGTGGACGACGTTGGAGTTCACCAACGACCCGATCGCCACCTCGCTCAAGGCCGGGCTCGACCACGCCGTCGACGTGAAGCTGACCGACCCGGTGGACCTCAAGGGCCTGTACGACCTGACGTACCTCAACAACGCGCTCAAGGCGCAGGGCAAGCCCGAGGTCGTCCAGCCATGACGTCGACCACGACGACGCCGGACAGCGCGACCACCGCGGTCGCGCTGTCCGGCGTGACCAAGGTGTACGGACGCGGGGCCAACGCTGTCCTGGCCCTGGACGGAGTGTCGCTGGACGTGGCGCCGGGCGAGTTCGTCTGCCTGGTCGGCGCCTCCGGCTGCGGCAAGAGCACCCTGCTCAACCTGGTCGCCGGGCTGGACCGGCCCAGCGGCGGGCAGATCGACCTCGCCGGTGACGCCAGCCCCGGGCTGATGTTCCAGGAACCGGCGCTGTTCCCCTGGCTGACCGTCGACGGCAACGTGGAGGTGCCGTTGAAGCTGCGCGGGCTCCCCCGCGCCGAGCGGCGTGCGCGGGTCGCCGAGCTGCTGCGGACGGTGCACCTGGCCGACTTCGGCCGCAAGCGCCCGCACGAGCTCTCCGGCGGGATGCGGCAGCGGGTCGCACTGGCCCGCACGCTCGCCCTGGACACCCCGGTGCTGCTGATGGACGAGCCGTTCGGCGCGCTGGACGCGATGACCCGGGACATCCTGCACGACGAGCTGGAACGGATCTGGTCCGAGCGCCGGCTCTCGGTGCTCTTCGTGACGCACAACGTCCGCGAGGCCGCCCGACTGGCCGACCGGATCATCCTGCTCTCCAGCCGTCCCGGTCGGATCATCTACTCCACCACGGTGGACATCCCGCGCCCACGGCGCATCGACTCCCCCGAGGTCGCCGCCATCGCCGCCGAGGTCACCGAGCGGCTCCGTACGGAGGTGGGCCGCCATGGCCAGTGACACCCTCGCCAGCACGGCGCGCACCGACGCGCAGATCTCCGGCCTCGACGCTCTGGAGATCGCCGGCCGGGAGAAGGAGCTTTCCCGGGCCAGCCGGCTCTGGGCGGCCACCTGGCCCAAGCTCGCCGCGCTCGGCATCGCCGTCGGGATCTGGCAGGTCGTGGTCTGGACCGGCTGGAAGGACCCCTGGGCGCTGCCCGGCCCGGGTCCGGTCTTCGCCGACCTCGCCGACTACGCCCTCAGCTCGGCCCTGTGGGACGGCCTGGCCACCACCGCCCGGCGGGCGGTGCTGGGCTTCGCCGCCGCGGTCACCGTCGGACTGCTCCTCGGCCTGGCGGTCGCCCGGTCGAAGATCCTGCGTGCCGCGCTCGGCTCGATGATCACGGCGCTGCAGACCATGCCGTCGATCGCCTGGTTCCCGCTGGCGATCCTCCTGTTCCAACTCAGCGAGCAGGCCATCTTCTTCGTGGTGGTCCTCGGCGCGGCACCGTCGATCGCCAACGGGGTGCTGCACGGCGTGGACTACGTGCCGCCGCTGCTGATGCGGGCCGGCCGCAACCTGGGCGCGCAGGGGCTCAACCTCTACCGGTACGTCATCGCGCCGGCCGCACTGCCGGCGATCGTGGCCGGGCTGAAGCAGGGATGGGCCTTCGCCTGGCGCAGCCTCATGGCCGGCGAACTGCTGGTGGTCATCGCCGCCCGCACCTCGATCGGCGCTCAACTCACCTACGCCCGGGACTTCTCGGACGCCGAGCGGCTGATGGCCATCATGATCGTGATCCTGGTCGTCGGCCTGGCCGTGGACGCCGCGTTCGGCGCGGCGGACAAGGCGATCCGGCGCCGCTGGGGCGTGCTGGACCAGGCTGGTCAGTGACGTGTACGTCTCCGCGCGCAGCGACTACGCGCTCCGGGCCATGCTCGCCGTCGCCGCCACCGGTCGTGGCGACGGCGAGCTGGTGAAGGCGGCCAGCCTGGCCGAGGTGCAGGAGATCCCGCTCAGCTTCCTCCAGGGCATCCTGCTCGACCTGCGCCGGGCCGGCCTGCTGTTCAGCCATCGCGGCACCGAGGGCGGGTACGCGCTGACCCGCCCGCCCGACGAGATCACCGTGGGGGACGTGCTGCGGGCGGTCGGTGGCTCGCTGACCACCGTGCGGGGACTGCCCGCCGAGCGCGCCGACTACCACGGCGTGGCCGCCGGGCTGACCGAGGTCTGGCTGGCCGTGCACGGGGCGATCGCCACGGTGGTCGACAGCACGACCCTGGCCGACCTGCTCACCCGCGACCCGACCGGCCGCGCCCCCACGGCCACCTGACGCTCCCCGCGGCGGGCCAACCGTCGACGAGCACGACACCAGCGGCTGATCGAGGTCGGTTGCGGCGTGGTCGGACCGGTGCCCCGCCGGCCCGACCACGCCTCGTACCGAATCCTGACCGGGCCTGCCCCTCCGCCGGCACCGGTCGGTCCGGCCGCTGCTCAGCCCACGTGTGCGACCGGACCGGGGCCCGGGTCGCCGGGGCTGTGCAGCTCCACCAGGCCGGCGGGAGCGTTACCCGCCGGGGTGGCATGCCAGGGTGCGAAGGCCGCAACCATGGCGAGCAACAGGCCGGCGAGTGCGACCGCGACCACCAGGATCAGTTCGCGCAGCGCTCCCGAGCCGGCTTCGCCCGCCATGGTCACCCCTCCC
>NZ_QGKR01000220.1 GCF_003172955.1 Micromonospora acroterricola
CCGAGCGGCTGGGAGCGACCCGACCCGAGCGGGCAGTCCGCCTCGTCCCCCGACCCGGCCGGTACGCCGCTGGCGTCCCCGCCCGACTCAGGCACTTCGCTCGCGGCCACCCCCGGCTGGGGTGCGCCACCGCCGCACGGCGGACACCGGCCAGGCTACCGCCGAGGGCGTGGCCTCCCGCGCCGGGCGCGGCCGCGGGCCGGTTCAGTCCATGTTCGCCGGGTAGTCGTGGCCGAACGGCGCGCCGGCCAGCCGGACCACCCCGATCACCACCGCGGCCACCACGCTGACCGCGACCAGCACCAGACCGATCCAGGCCAGCCGCTCCCCCCGCGACAGCCACGCGCCGCCGGTCAGGAAACCGCCCGAGGCGTACGCCTCGCGGCGCGCCTGTCGGGCCAGGTGGAGCGCCACCGTGGCGGGCACCACCCCGCCGATGAACAGGCCGGTCAGCATGCCGAGCAGTCCCAGTGCGAAGACCGCCCGCGCCTTGGTGGTGCGGACCGGATCGGGATCGAGCGGATGGCGCTGACCCTCCTGCGCTACGGACACCGGCCCGGGTGCGGTCGTCATGCCTCCATCATGCCGAACCCGGTCCGCGGCTGGGCCGCTCCGGACACGACGAGGCCCCCGGCGGATGCCGGGGGCCTCGTCGTGTGACTGGTGCTTAGCGGTACGACCCGAAGTCGAAGTCGTCCAGCGGCACAGCCTGCCCGCCGGCCGGCCCGAAGCCGTAGTCGGTCTCCGGGTACCCGGTCATCGAGTAGACCTTGGCCTTGGCCTCCTCGGTCGGCTCGACCCGGACGTTGCGGTACTTGCTGATACCGGTACCGGCCGGGATGAGCTTTCCGATGATCACGTTCTCCTTGAGGCCGACCAGCGAGTCGCTGCGCGAGTTGATCGCAGCGTCGGTCAGCACCCGGGTGGTCTCCTGGAAGGAGGCCGCCGAGAGCCAGGAGTCGGTGGCCAGCGAGGCCTTGGTGATACCCATCAGCACCGGACGACCGGCGGCGGGCTCGCCGCCCTCCGAGACGAGCCGGCGGTTCTCCGACTCGAACAGCGCCCGGTCAACCAGCACACCCGGCAGGAACTCGGTCGAGCCGGAGTCGATGACCGTCACCCGCTTGAGCATCTGCCGGATGATGATCTCGATGTGCTTGTCGTGGATGAGCACACCCTGCGAGCGGTAGACCTCCTGGACCTCACTGGTCAGGTGGACCTGGACCGCCCGCGGACCCATGATCCGCAGAAGCTCGTGCGGGTCGATGGTGCCCTCGGTCAGCTTCTCGCCGACCGCGACGTGACCGCCGTCGTGGGTCCGGAGCCGGACCCGCTTGGAGATCTTGTCGTAGACGATCTCCTCGCTGCCGTCGTCCGGCACCACGATGATCTTCCGCGAGCGCTCGCCGTCCTCGATCCGGATCCGGCCGGGGGTGTCGGCGATGGGCGCCTTACCCTTCGGGACCCGGGCCTCGAAGATCTCCTGGACACGCGGCAGACCCTGGGTGATGTCCTCACCCGCGACACCACCGGTGTGGAAGGTACGCATCGTCAGCTGCGTACCCGGCTCACCGATCGACTGGGCGGCGATGATGCCGACCGCCTCGCCGACGTCCACGGTCTTGCCGGTCGGCAGCGAACGCCCGTAGCAGGCACCGCAGACACCCAGCTTCGACTCGCAGGTGAGCACACTGCGCACCCGGACCGTCTCCACCCCGGCGGCGACGATCTTGTCGACCCCGATGGAGTTGATGTCCTGACCCCGCTCGGCGACGACGGTGCCGTCCGGCCCCTTGATGTCGTCGGCCAGGGTCCGGGCGTGCACGCTGGTCTCGGCGTGCTCGTGCACGACCAGCTTGCCGCCCTCCAGGCGCTCGCCGATCTGCATCGGGATCGCCCGGTCGGTGCCGCAGTCCTCCTCGCGGATGATCACGTCCTGCGAGACGTCCACCAGACGACGGGTCAGGTAACCCGAGTCGGCGGTCCGCAGGGCGGTGTCGGCGAGACCCTTACGGGCACCGTGCGTGGAGATGAAGTACTCCAGCACGGACAGACCCTCCCGGTAGCTGGCCTTGATCGGCCGCGGGATGATCTCGCCCTTCGGGTTGGCCACCAGACCACGGATCGCCGCGATCTGCCGGAGCTGGAGCAGGTTACCGCGGGCACCCGAGTTGATCATCTTCCACAGTGGGTTCTCCTGCGGCAGCGCGGTGTCCATCTCCTTGGCGACCTCGTTGGTCGCCTTGGTCCAGATCTCGATGAGTTCGCCGCGACGCTCCTCGGCGGTCATCAGACCACGCTGGTACTGCTTGTCGATCCGGTCGGCTTCCTTCTCGTACTTCGCCAGGATCTCCGCCTTGCGCGGCGGAGCGATGACGTCCTCCATGCCGATCGTCACGCCGGACCAGGTGGCCCAGTGGAAACCGGCCTCCTTGAGCCCGTCCAGGGTGGCGGCCAGCGCCACCTTGGGGAAGCGCTCGGCGAGGTCGTTGACGATCGCGGAGAGCTGACCCTTGCGGATCTCGTAGTTCACGAAGCGGTAGCCCTGGGGCAGCGTCTCGTTGAACAGCACCCGACCCAGCGTGGTGTCGACGGTCAGCGGCTCACCCTCGACCCAGCCCTCCGGGGCGGTCCACGGCTCGGCGCCGGCGCCGTTGTCGACCCCGACCACGCCGTGCAGACGGATCCGCACCGGCGCCTGCAGGTGCAGCTCGCCGTTGTCGAACGCCATCCGCGCCTCGGCGTCCGAGCTGAACGCCCGGCCCTCGCCCTTCTCACCGGGGGTGAAGTGGGTGAGGTGGTAGAGGCCGATGACCATGTCCTGGGTGGGCATGGTGACCGGCTTGCCGTCGGCCGGCTTGAGGATGTTGTTCGACGACAGCATCAGGATCCGCGCCTCGGCCTGGGCCTCGGCGGACAGCGGCACGTGCACCGCCATCTGGTCACCGTCGAAGTCGGCGTTGAACGCGGTGCAGACCAGCGGGTGGATCTGGATCGCCTTGCCCTCGACCAGCTGCGGCTCGAAGGCCTGGATGCCCAGGCGGTGCAGGGTCGGCGCCCGGTTGAGCAGCACCGGGTGCTCGCCGATGACCTCTTCCAGCACGTCCCACACGACCGGGCGCTGACGCTCGACCATCCGCTTGGCGGACTTGATGTTCTGCGCGTGGTTGAGGTCGACCAGCCGCTTCATCACGAACGGCTTGAACAGCTCCAGCGCCATCTGCTTGGGCAGACCGCACTGGTGCAGCTTGAGCTTCGGGCCGACCACGATGACCGAACGGCCGGAGTAGTCGACGCGCTTGCCCAGCAGGTTCTGCCGGAACCGGCCCTGCTTGCCCTTGAGCATGTCGGACAGCGACTTGAGCGGGCGGTTACCCGGACCGGTGACCGGCCGGCCGCGGCGGCCGTTGTCGAACAGCGCGTCGACGGCCTCCTGGAGCATCCGCTTCTCGTTGTTGACGATGATCTCGGGCGCGCCGAGGTCGATCAGCCGCTTGAGGCGGTTGTTCCGGTTGATCACGCGGCGGTACAGGTCGTTCAGGTCCGAGGTGGCGAACCGGCCACCGTCGAGCTGCACCATCGGGCGCAGGTCCGGCGGGATGACCGGGACGCAGTCGAGCACCATGCCGAGCGGCGAGTTGCGGGTGTTCAGGAACGCCGCCACGACCTTGAGCCGCTTGAGCGCCCGGATCTTCCGCTGGCCCTTGCCGGACCGGATCGTCTCCCGCAGGCTCTCGGCCTCGGCGTCGAGGTCCATGTTCTGGACCAGCGCCTTGATCGCCTCGGCGCCCATGGAACCGGTGAAGTACTCACCGAACCGGTCGCGCAGCTCGCGGTAGAGCAGCTCGTCGGTGACCAGCTGCTTCGGCTCCAGCTTGCGGAAGGTGTCCAGCACCTCGTCCAGGCGGTCGATCTCGCGCTGGGCCCGGTCGCGGATCTGGCGCATCTCGCGCTCTCCGCCCTCCTTGACCTTGCGCCGGACGTCCGCCTTGGCACCCTCGGCCTCCAGCTCGGCCAGGTCGGCCTCGAGCTTGGCGGCCCGCTTCTCGATCTCCGAGTCGCGGCTGTTCTCGGACTGCCGCTTCTCGGCGAGGATCTCGTTCTCGATCGTCGAGAGGTCACGGTGACGCGACTCCGCGTCCACGCTCGTCACGACGTACGAGGCGAAGTAGATGATCTTCTCAAGGTCCTTGGGGGCGAGGTCCAGCAGGTAACCCAGCCGGCTCGGCACGCCCTTGAAGTACCAGATGTGGGTCACCGGAGCGGCGAGCTCGATGTGCCCCATCCGCTCACGGCGGACCTTCGAGCGGGTCACCTCGACGCCGCAGCGCTCGCAGATGATGCCCTTGAACCGGACCCGCTTGTACTTACCGCAGTAGCACTCCCAGTCCCGCTGCGGACCAAAGATCTTCTCGCAGAAGAGCCCGTCCTTCTCCGGCTTCAGGGTGCGGTAGTTGATCGTCTCAGGCTTCTTGACCTCGCCGTGCGACCACTGACGGATGTCGTCGGCCGTGGCGAGACCAATGCGCAGCTCGTCGAAGAAGTTGACGTCGAGCACTATGTCCCCTATGTCGTCGTCTGTACTGCTAATTCTCGGGCGAGGTCGGGGGCCGGCAAGCCGGCCCCCGACCGCTCACCTCAGACCTCTTCGACCGAGCTCGGCTCGCGCCGGGACAGGTCGATGCCCAGCTCCTCGGCGGCCCGGAACACCTCGTCGTCGGTCTCGCGCATCTCCAGGGCCACGCCGTCGCTGGACAGCACCTCAACGTTGAGGCACAGCGACTGCAGCTCCTTGAGCAGCACCTTGAACGACTCCGGGATGCCCGGCTCCGGGATGTTCTCGCCCTTGACGATGGCCTCGTAGACCTTCACCCGGCCGAGAACGTCGTCGGACTTGATCGTGAGCAGCTCCTGAAGGGCGTACGCGGCGCCGTACGCCTGCATCGCCCAGCACTCCATCTCACCGAAGCGCTGACCACCGAACTGCGCCTTACCACCCAGCGGCTGCTGCGTGATCATCGAGTACGGGCCGGTCGACCGTGCGTGGATCTTGTCGTCGACCAGGTGGTTGAGCTTCAGGATGTAGATGTAGCCGACCGCGATCGGGTCCGGCAGCGGCTCGCCGGAGCGACCGTCGAACAGCTGCGCCTTGCCGCTGGCGCCGATCAGCTGGTTGCCGTCCCGGTTGGGCAGGGTCGACGAGAGCAGACCGGCGATCTCCTCCTCGCGGGCACCGTCGAAGACCGGGGTGGCCACGTTGGTGTCCCCCTCGGACTCGTCGGCGCCGATCGAGCGGAGCTGCTTCTTCCAGGACGCGTCGTCGCCCTCGACCTTCCAGCCGGTCTTGGCGACCCAGCCGAGGTGGGTCTCGAGCACCTGGCCGATGTTCATCCGGCTCGGCACACCCAGCGGGTTGAGCACGATGTCGACGGGGGTGCCGTCCTCAAGGAACGGCATGTCCTCGATCGGCAGGATCTTGGAGATGACGCCCTTGTTACCGTGCCGGCCGGCGAGCTTGTCGCCGTCCTGGATCTTCCGCTTCTGGGCGACGTACACCCGGACCAGCTCGTTGACGCCCGGAGGCAGCTCGTCGCCGTCCTCGCGGGAGAAGGTACGCACACCGATGACCGTGCCGGTCTCGCCGTGCGGCACCTTCAGCGAGGTGTCCCGGACCTCGCGCGCCTTCTCACCGAAGATCGCGCGGAGCAGCCGCTCCTCCGGGGTCAGCTCGGTCTCGCCCTTCGGCGTGACCTTGCCGACCAGGATGTCGCCGGGGACGACCTCGGCGCCGATCCGGATGATGCCGCGCTCGTCGAGGTCGGCGAGCATTTCCTCGCTGACGTTCGGGATGTCGCGGGTGATCTCCTCCGGGCCGAGCTTGGTGTCCCGGGCGTCGACCTCGTGCTCCTCGATGTGGATCGAGGTGAGCACGTCCTGCTGCACGAGGCGCTGCGACAGGATGATCGCGTCCTCGTAGTTGTGGCCCTCCCAGCACATGAACGCCACGAGCAGGTTGCGCCCGAGCGCCATCTCGCCCTCGTCGGTGCAGGGACCGTCGGCGATGACCTGACCGGCCTCGACGCGGTCGCCCTCGAAGACGACCGGCTTCTGGTTGACGCAGGAGCCGGCGTTGGAGCGGCGGAACTTGTGCAGCAGGTACGTCCGGCGGTGGCCGTCGTCCTGGTGGATGGTGACGTAGTCGGCGCAGAGATCCTCGATCACACCGCCGACCTCGGCGACAACCACGTCGCCAGCGTCGACCGCGGCCCGGTACTCCATGCCCGTGCCCACCAGCGGCGCCTCGGCCTTGACCAGCGGCACGGCCTGGCGCTGCATGTTCGCGCCCATCAGTGCCCGGTTGGCGTCGTCGTGCTCGAGGAACGGGATCATGGCGGTCGCGACCGAGGTCATCTGCCGCGGCGAGACGTCCATGTAGTCGACGGCAGCCGGGATCACGTCCTCGGTCTCGCCACCCTTACGACGACACAGGACCCGGTCCTCGGCGAACGTGCCGTCGGCCTTCAGCGGCGCGTTGGCCTGGGCCTTGACGAACCGGTCCTCCTCGTCCGCGGTCAGGTAGTCGATCTGGTCGGTGACCCGGCCCTCGATGACCTTCCGGTACGGCGTCTCGATGAAGCCGAACGGGTTGACCCGGGCGAAGGTGGACAGCGCGCCGATCAGGCCGATGTTCGGGCCTTCCGGCGTCTCGATCGGGCACATCCGGCCGTAGTGGGACGGGTGCACGTCGCGGACCTCGAAGCCAGCCCGCTCCCGGGACAGACCACCCGGGCCGAGCGCGCTCAGCCGGCGCCGGTGGGTCAGGCCCGCCAGCGGGTTGGTCTGGTCCATGAACTGGGACAGCTGCGACGTCCCGAAGAACTCCTTGATCGCCGCCACCACCGGGCGGATGTTGATCAGGGTCTGCGGGGTGATCGCCTCGACGTCCTGCGTGGTCATCCGCTCGCGGACGACCCGCTCCATGCGGGAGAGGCCGACCCGAACCTGGTTCTGGATCAGCTCACCCACGGTGCGCAGGCGCCGGTTGCCGAAGTGGTCGATGTCGTCGGCCTCGTAGCCCTCCTCACCGGCGTGCAGCCGGCAGAGGTACTCCACGGTGGCGACGATGTCGTCCTCGGTCAGCGTGCCCGTGGTGATCGGCACGTCGACTTCGAGCTTCTTGTTGAACTTGTAGCGCCCGACCTTGGCGACGTCGTACCTCTTCGGGTTGAAGAAGAGGTTGTCGAGCAGGGTCTGGGCGTTCTCGCGCGTCGGCGGCTCGCCAGGGCGCAGCTTGCGGTAGATGTCGAGCAGGGCCTCGTCCTGGCCGGCGATGTGGTCCTTCTCGAGCGTGGTCATCATCAGCTCGGACCAGCCGAACCGTTCACGGATCCGCTCGGCCGACCATCCGATGGCCTTGAGCAGAACAGTGACGGCCTGCCGACGCTTGCGGTCGATGCGTACGCCGACCGTGTCGCGCTTGTCAATGTCGAACTCCAGCCAGGCACCCCGACTCGGGATGACCTTGACGCTGGAGAGGTCGCGGTCGGAGGTCTTGTCCGGCTGCTTGTCGAAGTACACGCCCGGGGACCGGACGAGCTGGCTGACCACGACGCGCTCGGTGCCGTTGATGACGAAGGTGCCCTTGGGCGTCATCATCGGGAAGTCACCCATGAACACCGTCTGGCTCTTGATCTCGCCAGTGGTGTTGTTGGTGAACTCCGCGGTCACGAAGAGCGGAGCGCAGTAGGTCAGGTCCTTCTCCTTGCACTCCTCGATCGAGGCCTTGACCTCGTCGAAGCGCGGGGCCGAGAAGGAGAGCGACATGGTGCCGGAGAAGTCCTCAATGGGACTGATCTCTTCGAGGATCTCCGCGAGACCCGAGCGTGCGTGCGGGTCGTCCGCCGACCGGCCCTGCCAACCCTCGTTGCCGACGAGCCAGTCGAACGACTCGTTCTGGATGGCGAGGAGGTTGGGGACCTCGAGGTGTTCGGTGATCCTGCCGAATGAAACTCGGCGGGGAGCGAATGCGCTCGACGTACGACTGGTCTTCGCAGGGCGGGAAGCTGCCAAGATGCGTCCTTCCGAGGACCGGTGCTGCAGAACGGCTGGTACGCGTGCACTCCAATGACCCCACCAGAAATATCCGTAAACGGACATTTCCGAGCAGGGGTCAAGTCGGAAGGCAGCGCAAACTAGCAGTGTAGCCGAGAGGCTAACCGCTGTCCAGCCCACCCCGCAGGTCGTTTGCGGAACGCGCCTCGGCCCCCGTGAACCGGGGTCTGCCGGGCCGCTCGGAACGCAACGTTCCCGCTGGGCCGCTCGGGTTGCTGCGGCGATGGTGCCGCCGCTGTCATTACCCACATCGTGGCCGTCGCAAGCGCGGTGTCTTGCTGGTGTCAGCGTGCCTGGCAGCCTGGGGCCACGTCAAGGGCCGGTATCCGGGTCGCCCCGTCTTTCCCACCGGAGGGCGACCCGCCGCGCTCGTCCGGGCCGCCGGAAGAGGTCGTCGGCGCCCAGCTCAGGGCGGCTGCCGTCGCGTCCACCAACACGGCGGGCGGTGATCCGTGTCGGATCACCGCCCGCCGCGACGCGATCGTGTCCCAGCTCACGGAGCCGGGCACGCGCTGGTGGAGCGTCAGGTCACTTGAGGGTGACCTTGGCGCCCTCGCCCTCGAGCTTGGCCTTGGCCTTCTCGGCGGTCTCCTTGTTGACCTTCTCGAGGATGGCCTTCGGAGCGGACTCGACCGCGTCCTTGGCCTCCTTGAGGCCCAGGCCGGTCAGCTCGCGCACGACCTTGATGACCTGGATCTTCTTGCCACCGTCAGCCTCGAGGACGACGTCGAACTCGTCCTTCTCCGGCTCGGCCTCGGCGGCGGCCGGAGCCCCACCGGCGGCGGCCACGGCGACCGGAGCCGCAGCGGTGACCTCGAAGGTGTCCTCGAACTGCTTCACGAACTCGGAGAGCTCGATCAGCGTCATCTCCTTGAACGCGTCGAGCAGCTCGTCGGTGCTGAGCTTCGCCATGTCTGGCGTCCTTTCCTGGATCTGTTAAGTAAGAACTGGTGCGCCGGGAGGGCCTCAGGCCGCCTCGGCGCTCTCCTTCTCGCGCTTGTCCTGCAGGGCAGCCGCCAGACGGGCGGTCTTCGACAGCGGGGCCTGGAACAGGGCCGCGGCCTTGCTCAGGTTGCCCTTCATCGCGCCGGCCAGCTTGGCCAGCAGCACCTCGCGGGACTCCAGGTCGGCGAGCTTCGTGACCTCGGCCGCGGAAATGGCCTTGCCCTCGAAGACACCGCCCTTGATGACGAGCTTCGGGTTGGCCTTCGCGAAGTCGCGAAGCCCCTTCGCCGCCTCGACGACGTCGCCCGAAACGAAAGTCAGCGCGGTAGGACCGGTGAACAGCTCGTCGAGGCCGGTGATGCCCGCGTCCGTCGCAGCACGCTTCGCCAGCGTGTTCTTCGCGACCGTGTAGCTGGTCTCGGCGCCGAGCGTGCGCCGCAGCTGGGTGAGCTGGGAGACCGTCAGACCGCGGTACTCGGTCAGCACGGTTGCGCCCGCGCTGCGGAAGCTCTCGGTCAGCTCAGCGACGGCCGTGGCCTTGTCGGCCCGGATCGGCTTGTCCGCCATGTCCCTCCTCTCTCGTTACTCGAGGCTGGTCCCCGTCTCGGCCGGAGCCGGAACGGGGGCGGAGGCAGCACGACAACGAAAAAGCCCCGGCGCAGGGCGCACGGGGCGAGGGCCGGCGGATCGTCACGGTCGGCGGACCATGCTCACTGCCGAGTTACGCTTGCCGCCCTACGCGGGTCGCCCGATGTCGCGGGACCTTCGACCGTGCCGAAGCACGGTGACCAGCGGTCTCTGGGTGGTACCTCATCCATGACAACACGGATGACGTGTGAAGAGTACGCGACCGCGTGACCAGCGCCAAATCGCCCTCCTGTGGGCCGGGCCACCGCCGACGGCGAGCCGGTCAGCCCCGGGCCCGGCGCCGCCACAGGTAGCCCCCGACGGCCGTCGCGCTCCAGGCGATCGCCCAGGCGGTGAGACCGAGCAGGGTGAGCGCGGCGGCGTCGCCCGCGGCGGTCCGGGCCGCGGCCATGATCGGCGGCGCCAGCCAGGGGACCACCGAGCCGGTCAGGCCGAGCACCACCGCGCCGACGCCCCCGAGGGCCAGCACCGCGACGCCGTACCCGGCGCCGCCCACCGACGCCCGGCTGGCCAGCGCGCCGAGAGCAACCGCGGCGGGTACGGCCAGCAGATGCGCCCACAGCCCCAGCGCGACACCGACCGGCACCGACCGGTCACCCGGGTCGACCGGGCCGGTGACGCCACCCACCAGCCACGGGAAGGCCAGCGCGACGGCCACCGCGACCAGCGCCGCCACGCCCGCGGCGAGGAGCCCGGCCAGCCTCTCCCGGGCCACCCCGACCGCCACCTGGGCGAGCCGGCGCTGCACGTCCGGTTCGACGTCCAGCAGGATTTTGGTCTGCCAGGCGAGGACCGGGAAGAGCACCACCGCGGAGACGCCGTACGCCTCCGCCGGCTGGGCCCGGCCGCCGCCGTACAGGATGCCGAGGGCGACGAGACCGGCGAGCAGCGGCGCGACGGCCCGGCCGGTCCGCAGGAAACCGGCCAGTCGCAGCCGGACCAGGGCGATCATCGGGCCTCCCCCGCAGCCTGTTCGACCGCCACGCCGTCCACCGCCACCGGCTTGTCCGGTGCCGGGTCGTCACCGCCCGGTCGGTCCGGTGGCGGGGCGGGGCGGGTGTCCGTGCGTACCCGCAGCACCTGGTGGCCCTCGGCGCGCAGCCGTGCGACGGTGCGGGCGGCCCGCGCGGCCGGCACCGCGACCTCGATCACCGCGACCGCGCCGTCCGGCAGCGAGGTCTCCTCGGTCACCGTGCCGTCGGCCACCGTCCAGCGGCGCGCGCCCGGAAGCCGGACCGTCTCGCCACGGTGATCGCTGACGAGGACCGCCCCGCCGGCGGCCAGCACCTCGTCGATCAGCTCGGGCACCAGCTCCCGGGTGACGGCGTCCAGCCCCTCCCACGGCTCGTCGAGCACCAGCAGGCCCGGCGGTCGCAGCATCGCCTGGGCGAGGCCGACCTTCTGGGCGGTGCCCTTGGACAGCTCCGGCAGCCGGACCGCACGGAACGCGGCCAGCCCGAGCCGGGTCGTCCAGGCCGTGACGGCCTCGTCGGCCGCCGTGCCCCCCAGCCCGGCCACCCGCGCCATCCCGGTCAGGTAGCGCGTCACGGTGAAGGGCTGGTCGGCCGGGAACCGCTCCGGCACCCAGCCCACC
>NZ_QGKR01000324.1 GCF_003172955.1 Micromonospora acroterricola
CCCCTGCCCCCGCCCAGCCAGGTTCGCCACGACCAGCGTGTCCCCCCGCCGCATCAGCAGGAACTGATCCCCATGCTGCACGGAAACCGCGTGCAACCGAGGATCCGACAAGTCCGGAAGCGACCGACGCAGCGCAATCAACCGCTGGTAGAACGCCAACATCTCCCGATGCTCGGGCTTGTCCAGCTCCGCCCAGTCCAACCGCGACCGCACGAACGTCTGCGGATCCTGCGGATCGGGCACGTCCCCCTCCGGCCACCCGTGCGCCGCGAACTCCCGCCGCCGCCCGGTAACCACGGCCGACGCCAACTCCGGCTCAGGATGCGACGTGAAGAACTGCCACGGCGTAGAAGCCGCCCACTCCTCCCCCATGAACAGCATCGGCGTGAACGGCGCAGTCAGCAGCAACACGGCCCCGACGCGCAGGAGAGAAGGCGACAGCGAAGCTGAGATCCGATCCCCGGTAGCCCGGTTCCCGATCTGGTCGTGGTTCTGCAGGTACGCCACCAGCCGGTGCCCCGGCACCCGCGGGTCCAGCGGCCGCCCGTGGTGCCGGTTGCGGAAACTCGACCAGGTGCCCGCGTGGAAGAACCCGCCGGTGAGCACGTCCGCCAGGGTCTCCAGCGAGCCGAAGTCGCCGTAGTAGCCCTGCCGCTCCCCCGTCAGCAACGTGTGCAGCGCATGGTGCGCGTCGTCGTTCCACTGCGCGTGCAGCCCGAAGCCGCCCGCCTCCCGCGGCGTGATCAGCCGTGGATCGTTGAGATCCGACTCGGCGATCAGCGACAGCGGCCGTCCCAGGTGGGTCGAAAGCGACTCAACCTCGATAGCCAGCTCTTCGAGCAACGGAACCGCGCGGCTATCGGGCAGCGCGTGCACCGCGTCCAGGCGCAGCCCGTCGACGTGGTAGTCGCGCAGCCACATCAGCACGCTGTCGATGATGTAACGGCGGACCTCGTCGGAGTGCGGGCCGTCCAGGTTGACCGACCGGCCCCAACTGTTGCTCTGCTCGGCGAGGTAGGGCCCGAACCGTGGCGCGTAGGCCCCGGAGGGCCCGAAATGGTTGTAGACGACGTCGAGGATCACCCCCAACCCCTTGGCGTGGGCGGCGTCGACGAGCCGTTTCAGCCCGTCGGGGCCGCCGTAGGGCTGGTGCGGGGCGTACCAGCAGACGCCGTCGTACCCCCAGTTGTGTTCGCCGTTGAAGGCGTTGACCGGGAGCAGTTCGATCAGGTCGACGCCGAGGGAGACGAGGTGGTCGAGGCGGTCGATGGCCGCGTCGAAGGTGCCCTCCGGGGTGAAGGTGCCGATGTGCAGCTCGTAGAGGATGCCGCCGGGCAGTTGCCGGCCGGTCCACGAGCTGTCGGTCCAGTCGAAGGCGGCGTGGTCGTACAGGCGGCTCGGCCCATGGACACCGGAGGGCTGCCACGCCGAGCGCGGGTCGGGCAGCGGATGGTCGTCGTCGTCCAGCAGGAAGGCGTAGTCGGTGCCGGGGCCGCTGTTGGGCACCTCGACCCGCCACCAGCCGTCGGGGGCGGCGCGCATCTCGTGGTCGGCGGCGCCGGGCAGGTGCAGCCGGACCCGGGTGGCGTCGGGCGCCCACACGGTGAATTCGGTCATCACGCAGCCTCCGCGGATTCGGTGGGAGCCAGCAGTGCGACGGGATAGTCGGCCAGCAGTTCGGCCAGGGAGGTCTCACCGCCACTGTAGACCCGGCCGGTGAACAGGTCCTTCACCTCGTTAACGGGAAGCGACAGAACTGTGTCGCGCCAGCCGCCGGCGCGGGCCAGGCCCAGTGGCAGCCGGGTCGCCACCGCGATGGCGCCACCCCGGTCGAAGGCCACCACGTGCCGTCCCGCCGACCCGTGCGCCGGCACCGGCCGGTAGCCGGTGAACAGCTCCGGGTGCGCCCGGCGCAACCGCAGGGTCCGCGAGACCACCAGCAGCTTCGCGGCGCCGCTGTCGTCCACCGGGGGACGCCAGCCGCCGTCGAGGCGCGCCAGCAGCTCCCGGCGTACGGAGAAGTCGACCGGGCGGCGGTTGTCGGGGTCGACGAGCGAGTTGTCCCACAGCTCGGTGCCCTGGTACGTGTCCGGCACCCCGGGCATGGCGAGCTGGATCAGCTTCTGCCCCAGCGAGTTGCACCAGCCGGCCGGGGTGAGCGCCGCCGCGAACTCGGTCAGCTCGTCGTGCAGCTGCCGGTCGTCGTACATCGCGTCGACGACGCCGTGCATCGCCCGCTCGAAGACCGGGTCGGGGTCGCCCCAGCTCGTCGACACCGCCGCCTCGCGGGCGGCCTTCTCCACGTACGCGTGCAGCCGCTCCCGCTCGATCGGCCACGCGCCGGCGGCGGTCTGCCACAGCAGGTGGGCGAAGGCCGGGTCGGGCAGCGGCGCGTACGCCATCCACGCGGTGACCTGCTCGCCCCAACGTTGCGGCAGCTCGCTGAGCACGGCCATCCGCGCGCGGACGTCCTCGCTGCGTTTCGTGTCGTGGGTGGAGACGGTGGTCATGCTGGCCGGCCAGCGGACCTGCCGGGCGGTCGCGAAGCGGTGGAACTCCGCGGGCGGCACCCCGAAGTGGGCGGGGCTGCCGCCGACCTCGTTGAGCGCCACGAACCGGCTCCACCGGTAGAAGGCGGTGTCCTCCACTCCCTTGGCCATCACCGCGCCGGTGAGTTGGGGGAAGCGCTGCGCCAGCTCGTCGTCGGGGTCGCGCAGGCGGCGGGTGACCGCGTCCAGGGCGGCGGCCAGGTCGGGGCGGCGCCGACCGGCCTCGGAGCGGGCGGCGGCGAGGTGCCGGCCGCCGTGCGGCGGGTAGCCCCGGTAGACGGCGAACGCGGCGGCCAGCTCGGCGAGGGCCGCCCGCGCCTGCTCGCTGGGCACCTCGGGGGCGAGCGCGGCCAGCCGGGTCAGCTCGGCGGCGAGCAGCTTGGTGGCGGCGGCCAGCTTGGTGTCGTGGGTCAGGTCCTCCCAGGAGGTGTGGTGCCCGACGAGGCGGGTGTCCAGCACCGTGAAGTCGCCCTCCGCGTCCGGGTCCACGAAGAGGCCGTTCACCGCGGCCAGGGCGTCGTAGCCGGTGGTGCCGTCCACCGGCCAGTCCGGCAGCTCCTCGCCGTACTCCAAGATCTTCTCCACGGTCAGCCACGCCGCCGGCGCGGCGGCCCGCAGCCGGGCCAGGTAGCCGGCGGGGTCGCGCAGCCCGTCGGGATGGTCGACGCGGATACCGTCGACCTCACCGTCGGCGGCCCAGCGCAGGATCAGCTCGTGGGTGGCGGCGAACACCGCCGGGTCCTCCACCCGCAGCCCCGCAAGGTCGGAGACGGCGAAGAACCGGCGGTACGTCAGCTCGGCGTCCCCGCGCCGCCAGGACACCAGCTCGTAGTGCTGCCGGTCGTGCACCTCGCGGGCGCTGCCGTCGCCGGTGCCGTCGGCGACCGGGAACCGGTGCTCGTGGTAGCGCAGCTCCCCCTCGACCAGCTTGAGGTCGTCCAGGGCGGCCGGGTCGTCGGCCAGCACCGGCAGCAGCAGCCGGCCCCGGTCCCAGTCGATGTCGAACCAATCGGCGTACGCCGAGGCGCGACCCCGGCGCAGCACGTCCCACCAGGCGGGGTTGGCCGGCGGCACGGCCACCCCGGCGTGGTTGGGCACGATGTCGACGACCAGGCCGAGCCCGGCGGCGGCCAGCGCGCGCAGCAGCCGCTGCCGGCCCGCCTCGCCGCCCAGCTCCGGGTTGACCGCCCGGTGGTCGACCACGTCGTAGCCGTGCGCCGAGCCGGGGGTGGCGGTCAGCAGCGGGGCGCTGTAGAGGTGGCTGACGCCGAGGTCGGCGAGGTAGTCGGCGATCTCGGCGGTGGCGTCCAGGTCGAAGCCGGGGCGGACCTGCACGCGGTAGGTGGCCGTCGGCTTCCTCTGCTCGGGGTGAGGGGGCACCGCCATCTCAGATCGTCCTCTCCAACACCACCAGGGAGCGGTCCGGCACCCGGACGGAGCCGCCCGCGCTGATCACCATGACGTCGTCGGGTTCGGGTTCGGCGGTGCTGATCACCCGTTCCCACTTCTGGCCGTACTCGCTGCCGGGGAGGGTGAAGTCCAGCGGGGCGTCGTGGGCGTTGAAGCAGAGCAGGAACGAGGCGTCGTGGTGCTTCTGGCCGTACTGGCCGCGCTCGGGGATGCCCTCGCCGTTGACGAAGAGCGCCACCGAGCGGCCGAAGTCGTTGCCCCAGTCGTCGGCGGTCATCTCCCGCCCGTCCGGGGTGTACCAGGCCAGGTCGGGCAGCGGCTCGTCGATTCCACGCCCGCCGACCGGCAGGCCGGTGAAGAAGCGGCGGCGGCGGAACACCTGGTGCCGGGCCCGGAACGCGGTCAGCGTCCGCACGAACTCCAGCAGGTGCTGGTCGGCGTTGTCCCAGTCGACCCAGGCCAGCTCGCTGTCCTGGCAGTAGACGTTGTTGTTGCCGTGCTGCGTGCGGCCCAGCTCGTCGCCGTGGCCGATCATCGGCACGCCCTGGGACAGCATCAGCGTGGCCAGGAAGTTGCGCCGCTGCTTGGCGCGCAGGGCGAGCACCGCCTCGTCGTCGGTGTCGCCCTCGACCCCGCAGTTCCAGGACCGGTTGTGGCTCTCGCCGTCCCGGTTGTCCTCGCCGTTGGCCTCGTTGTGCTTGTCGTTGTACGACACGAGGTCGTTGAGCGTGAACCCGTCGTGGACGGTGACGAAGTTGATGCTGTGGAACGGACGGCGCCCGTCGTCCTGGTAGAGGTCGGCCGAGCCGGAGATCCGGGACGCGAACTCGGCCAGGGTGGCCGGCTCACCGCGCCAGAAGTCCCGCACCGTGTCCCGGTACTTGCCGTTCCACTCCGTCCACAGCGGCGGGAAGTTGCCCACCTGGTAGCCGCCGGGGCCCACGTCCCACGGCTCGGCGATCAGCTTGACCTGGCTGACCACCGGGTCCTGCTGCACCACCTCGAAGAAGGTGGAGAGCCGGTCGACCTCGTAGAACTCGCGGGCCAGGGTGGCGGCCAGGTCGAAGCGGAAGCCGTCGACGTGCATCTCCTGCACCCAGTAGCGCAGCGAATCCATGATCAGTTGCAGGGAGTGCGGGCTGCGCACGTTGAGGCTGTTGCCGGTGCCCGTGTAGTCGACGAAGTAGCGGCGGTCCTCCTCGCTGAGCCGGTAGTAGCTGGGGGCGTCCACGCCCTTGAAGCTCAGCGCCGGCCCGAGGTGGTTGCCCTCGGCGGTGTGGTTGTAGACCACGTCGAGGATGACCTCGATGCCGGCCGCGTGCAGCGCCTTGACCATGCCCCGGAACTCCTGCACCTGCTGGCCCAGCCGGCCCAGCGCCGAGTAGCCGTGGTGCGGGGCGAAGAAGCCGATCGTGTTGTAGCCCCAGTAGTTGCGCAGCCCCAGGTCGACCAGCCTGTTGTCGTGGATGAACTGGTGTACCGGCATCAGCTCGATGGCGGTCACGCCCAGCCGGGTCAGGTGCTCGATCATCGGCGGCGAGGCGATCCCGGCGTACGTGCCGCGCAGCTCCTCCGGGATGTCCGGGTGGCGCATGGTCAGCCCCCGCACGTGGGCCTCGTAGATCACCGAGTGGTGGTACGGGGTGCGCGGCGGCTTGTCGTTGCCCCAGTCGAAGTACGGGTTGACCACCACCGACTTCGGCATGAACGGCGCCGAGTCCGTCTCCGACATCCGCTCCGGGTGCTCCAGGTCGTAGTCGTAGACCGCCGGGTCCCACGCCACATCGCCGTCGATCGCCTTGGCGTACGGGTCGAGCAGCAACTTGTGCGGGTTGCAGCGCAGCCCGTTGGCCTGGTCGTACGGACCGTGGACCCGGTAGCCGTAACGCTGCCCCGGCTCGATGCCCGGCAGGTACGCGTGCCACACGTACGCGTCGACCTCACGCAGCTCGACCCGCCGCTCGGCGCCGGTGTCCCACTCGTCGAACAGGCACAGCTCGATCCGCTCGGCCACCTCCGAGAAGATGGCGAAGTTGGTGCCCATCCCGTCGTAGGTTGCGCCCAGGGGGTACCGCTCGCCCGGCCAGACCTGCATGTCGCTCCTTCAGACCATGGTCATGTGCGCACTGCGCCGCGAGCGCACCGGCAGGGGTCGCCAGCGCGCACGCCGCTATTGCCCCACACCCCGCCGCGCCAATCCATCCTTTCAGGGGATGCCCGGAATACACCCGTCTGATGCGCGCTAAACCTTCGGGTGTCTTCCGTCACCTTGACCCCTCTCGGGATGCGCTACCGCGCTCAATGCCCTTTGCTTGTTCGGGGACGCGCCCGCGCGTATCCACTCGGCCCTCGGCCACCCCGCCACCTCTCCCTTCGCCGCCACCGATGCCGGCGCGTACCACCCTGCATGGACGGAGATTGATGTGACCACCCTGCGGGTCGGCGAGCAGCTCGCTACCGCCACGGACCGGGCCCACCGGCCCACCCTGACCTCCCGGCCCCAGGTTCCGGCCCAGCCCGGCCCGGGGGTGCCGCCGCAGACCCGTCGCATCCTGATGCTGTCGTGGGAGTACCCGCCGGTGCTCGTCGGCGGCCTCGGCCGACACGTCCACGCCCTCTCCGTCGCCCTCGCCGCCGCCGGCCACGACGTCACCGTCATCACCCGCCACGCCGAGGGCGCACCCCTGGAGGAGTACGCCGACGGCGTGCGCATCCTGCGCGCCCCCGAAGACCCCGTCACCTTCCCCCTCGCCACCGGCTCCCTGCTCGCCTGGACGATGGCCTTCAACCACACCCTCACCCGTACCGCCCTGCGCGCCACCCAGGCCGGCTCGTACGACGTCATCCACGCCCACGACTGGCTCGTCGCCCACACCGCGATGACGTTGCGCGACCACCTGGACATCCCGCTGGTGAGCACCATCCACGCCACCGAGGCCGGCCGGCACCAGGGCTGGCTGCCGGAGGAGATGAACCGCACGATCCACGGCGTGGAGCAGTGGCTGAGCACCGAGTCCAACCGGGTCATCGTGTGCTCCGGGTACATGCGCGACGAGGTGAACGCGCTGTTCGGCGTGCCTGCCGGCCGGGTCGACGTGGTGGCCAACGGTGTGGAGCCGCACCGCTGGCGGGTGCCGGCCCGCGCGGTGGCCGCCGCCCGGGCCCGGTTCGCCGGGGACGGCCCGCTGGTCACCTTCGCCGGACGGCTGGTCTACGAGAAGGGCGTGCAGCACCTGATCGCCGGGCTGCCCCGGCTGCGGGAGCGGCACCCCGGGCTGCGTGCCGTGATCGCCGGCGACGGCCCGTACCGCGCCGAACTGGAGGCCGAGGTGCACCGCCACGGCCTGGGCGGCATGGTCACCATGCCGGGCTTCCTCGGCGGCACGGACCTGCCGGCGCTGATGGCCGCCTCCGACTGCTTCGCGGTGCCGAGCATCTACGAGCCGTTCGGCATGGTGGCCCTGGAGGGCGCCGCGGCCGGTGCCCCGCTGGCGGTCGCCGCCACCGGTGGTCTCGCCGAGATCGTCGAGCCGGGCGTGACCGGGATGACGTTCCAGCCGCACGACCCGGACGGGCTGACCGAGGCCGTGGACGCGCTGCTGTCCGACCGGGAGCGTGCCCGCACCCTCGCCCGCCGCGCCCGGCGGATGGTCCACGACCAGTACGGCTGGTCGGCCATCGCCCAACGCACCGCCGCCAGCTACGCCGCCGCCATCACGACCGACGCGGCGTTCACGGCCGAGCGCGCCGAGCAGCGCATGTCCCAGGGCCGCGCCCTGCCAGCCCTCCCGGACGGCAACCTGCTCGCCGCCGCCGGCCTGCGCTAACGCCCGTCCCCTCCCCCGCGTCGGTCATGGCGTTGAGTGGGTGCTCCTGAGCGCCCACCACAGCTCCATGATCGACCGTGTCTACGACTGGTCGCTGGTGACAACGCGGAGTGCGTCGGAAAGACCGCGCTCGGCGGACGGGTTCCGCCAGGACGGGTGGTGGACGGGCCATCTCCCGACGACGCTGATACCTCTGAGGCATAAATATGCCTCAGAGGTATCGCGCTCGAACGAGCCACAGGCCCCCAGCCCGGTCGGGGATGTGGAGTGGATCTGTGTGCGGCCACGGCCCCGGACGCAGATCGAAAAACGAGCGGCCGTCGGCCCCGGGTGGGGGCCGACGGCCGCTCGTCAGTGCGGGTGCGCCCCGGTCAGCGGTCGGCGAGCACCGTCAGCGCTGGTTGAACGGAACGGTCAGCGCTCGTTGAACGGGACGTAGTCCCGCTCGGCGGCGCCGACGTAGACCTGCCGCGGACGGCCGATCTTGGTCTCCGGGTCGCTGATCATCTCGCGCCACTGGGCGATCCAGCCGGGAAGCCGGCCCAGCGCGAAGAGCACCGTGAACATCTTCGTCGGGAAGCCCATGGCCTTGTAGATCAGGCCGGTGTAGAAGTCCACGTTCGGGTAGAGCCGGCGGGAGACGAAGAAGTCGTCGGCGAGGGCGATCTCCTCCAGCTCCATGGCGATGTCCAGCAGCGGGTCGGGCTTGGCCATCCGGCCCAGCACGTCCTGCGCGGCCTTCTTGACGATCGCCGCCCGCGGGTCGTAGTTCTTGTAGACCCGGTGGCCGAAGCCCATCAGCTTGACGCCGTCCTGCTTGTCCTTGACCTTGCGGACGAAGGACCGGACGTCGCCGTCGCCGGCGTGGATCTGCTGGAGCATCTCCAGCACGGCCTGGTTGGCGCCGCCGTGCAGCGGGCCGAACAGCGCGTTCACGCCGGCCGAGACGGAGGCGAACAGGTTGGCGTTGCTGGAGCCGACCAGCCGGACGGTCGAGGTGGAGCAGTTCTGCTCGTGGTCGGCGTGCAGGACGAAGAGCATGTCCAGCACCTTCGACATCACCGGGTCGACCTCGTACGGCTCCGCCGGCACGCCGAACGTCATCCGCAGCAGGTTGTCCACGTACCCCAGGGAGTTGTCCGGGTAGAGCAGCGGCTGCCCGATGGACTTCTTGTAGGCGTACGAGGCGATGGTCGGCACCTTCGCCATGAGCCGGACCGTCGAGATCTCCACGTGCTCGGAGTCGAACGGGTCCAGGCTGTCCTGGTAGAAGGTGGAGAGGGCGCTGACCGCCGACGAGAGCACGGCCATCGGGTGGGCGTCCCGGGGGAAGCCGTCGAAGAAGCGGCGCATCTCCTCGTGCAGCAGCGAGTGCCGCCGGATCCACTCGGTGAACTCGGTCAGCTGCTGCTCGGTCGGCAGCTCACCGTAGATGAGCAGGTACGAGACCTCCAGGAAGGAGGACTTCTCGGCCAGCTGCTCGATCGGGTACCCCCGGTAACGCAGGATGCCCGCGTCGCCGTCGATGTAGGTGATCGCGGATGAGGCAGCGGCGGTGTTGACGAAACCGGGGTCGTACGTCGTCATCCCGGTTTCCTTCAGCAGCTTGCTCACCCCGATACCGGCGGGGCCCTCGACCGCAGGATGCACCGGCATCGACAGCTGCCCACCGGGGTGATCGAGCTTGACTTCCGTCATGTGGTTCCTCGCTTCGCCGGCAGATCTACGTTGAATTGCCTTCGCTTCTACCGTAATTGCGGCTTGGGGGACACCGCCCGCCGTGGTTCGACGGTGAGGTATGCGTCACCCGATTCCCGACCCGGCAGCCGGGAAACCCGCCGTCCCGGCGCCCGGGACGAGCGCCGAGCCAGCTCAGGACAGCGTGAGGCGTCGCAGCGTACCGTCCCCCGCGACCTGGTAGACGTCGAGCTGGTTGGTGCCGGCGTGGAACAGCCGGTCGTCGCTGAGCAGCGCGGCGAACCGGCGCCCACCCGGGTCGGCCGGCACCACCGGGACGACCGCCCCGATCCGGCCGTTGACCGCGACCGCCAGCAGGGTGCCGTCGGGTATCGCGTCCGGCACGTCGCCCCAGACCAGCGCCGGGAGGCTGCCGGTGTCCGGGTCCATGGCCCGGAACGCGGCCAGGTCGGCCACGCGGGCGCTGCCCCCGGCCGGACCGGCCCGGACCTCGGTGCCCACGAGGAGATGCGGCGTCGGCAGCGGCGGCGGGGCGGGCACCCCGCCGGGGAAGGTGACCGGTTCGCCGGGGCGGTCGTAGAAGTGCTTCGTGCCGTCGGTGCGCGGCGCCTCCCGGGCGGAGCGGCCGTCGACCCGCCAGGGCAGCCGGATGCCGGCCTCGTCGGCGACCGTGGGCAGCAGGTCGACGTGCTCCCAGTTGCGGTCGTCGACCCGGCCGGTCTGCTGCCGTGGCTCCTTGACGAACATCGGCACCCACGCCACCTCCCCCGCGGCGGCCTTGATCGCGTCCATGCCGCGGCCCTGGGCGCCCTGGCGGAAGCTCACGCCGTGGTCGGCGGTCACCACGACGAGGGCCTGGTCGTAGAGGCCGCTGGCGCGCAGCGTCCGCAGCGTCTCGCCGATCAGCCGGTCGGTGTAGCCGAGCTGGGCGAGGTGACGCTGCCGCGCCAGCTCGACCCAGCCGGCGCCGTCGCTGGGCAGGTCCTCGGGGGCGTCGTAGCGGGCCCCGGACGGCAGGAACGCCCACGGCGAGTGGGGCATCAGCAGGTGCAGGAAGTGCAGGGCGGGGCGGGGTGCCGGCTTCAGCCCGGCGAGGAAGCTGGTGAACCGGGCGGGCTGGTTGTCGTCCAGGCTGTCCCAGCGGAACTTCGGGTCGGCCGGCACCGGCTCGGCGGCGTCCAGGCCGGCCTCGGCGCTGGTCTGCTCCCGGTAGGAGTCCTCCGGGTCGACCCGGGTGGGCGTCGGCCCGGCGACCTGGCCGAGCAGCCTGCCGGTCTCCCGGACCAGCACGCCGAGCCCCTGCTCCGGCGCGACCGGCTGCTCGCAGCGGCTGGGCGGGCAGAGGCGGGTGATGCTCTCCTGGGCGCGAATGTCGTACAGGCCGCCGAAGGCGGTGAAGATGTTGTCCGGGTACTGCGAGTAGTGCGGCGCGACCGACCGCGCCGGGTAGCGGCCGGTGAGCATCGCCGGCAGCGCGTTGGGGGTCCAGCCGCTGACCCCGGTGGCGTTGCGGTACCAGGTCGACCCGCCGGCCAGCTCGGCGAAGTGCGGGAACCGGGCCGCGTCGATCCGGCCGTCCGGGCCGAGCAGGCTGACCAGCGGCAGCTCGTCGAGGATCAGCATGACCACCGGCGGGTGCACCGCGCCCTGCGCCGTGCCGACCGCGCCGCCGTCGCCGCGCGGCAGCACCACCGCCGAGGTGGGTGAGGCGAGCAGGAACAGCGCCACGAAGGCCACCGGCCCGGCGGCGGCCAGCCGCAGCAC
>NZ_QGKR01000106.1 GCF_003172955.1 Micromonospora acroterricola
GCGGCACCCGGCCCACCGCCCGCAAGGCGACCGGCTGATCGCACATCACCCCTGTCCGGCGTGCTGGTCGGGCTGATCGCGGGTTGGTGTGCTGGTCGGGCTGATCGCGGGTTGGCGTGCCGGTCGGGCTGATCGCAGGCTGGCCCGGTGCGACGCGCCGGTCGGAGATCTCGGCCGGTCACCGGAAGCGGATCACCGGCGGCGCTGTCAGGATTGAGCCGTGGTCATCCGACGCGTACTCGCGCCCCGCATCGACTTCGGTGCCCTGCGCCGTGAGCTGGGCCTGCCCGAGGGTTTCCCGGCCGCCGCCCAGAAGGAGGCCGACGAGGCGGCCGCCGCGCCACCGCGGCCGCCCGTCGACCGCACCGACGTCCCGTTCGTCACGGTCGACCCCGCCACCTCCCGGGACCTGGACCAGGCGATGCACCTCGCCCGTCGCCCGGGTGGCGGCTACCGCGTGCGGTACGCGATCGCGGACGTCGCCGCGCACGTCGGCCCGGGTGGCGCGCTGGAGGCGGAGACCTGGCGGCGGGGGCAGACCGTCTACCTGCCCGACGGCAGCGTGCCGCTGCACCCGCTGACGCTCAGCGAGGGCGCGGCCAGCCTGCTGCCCGACGACGACCGGGCCGCGGTGGTCTGGACCATCGACCTGGACGCCGACGGCGGCACCGTCGCCGTCGAGTTGGAACGCGCCCTGGTCCGCAGCCGGGCCAAACTCGACTACTCCGGGGTGCAGGCGGCGGCCGACGCCGGGCGGCTGCCCGACCCGATCGCCCTGCTGCCCGAGATCGGCGACCGGCTCACCGCCCGGGGCCTGCGTCGCGGCGCCATCAACCTGCCGCTGCCCGAGCAGGACGTGGAGCCCGACGGCGACGGCTGGCGGCTGGTGCTGCGCGGCCCGGTGCCCATGGAGGAGCACAACGCGCAGATCTCGCTGCTCACCGGCATGGCGGCCGCCGACATCATGCTGGCCGGCCGGATCGGCCTGCTGCGCACGATGCCGTCGCCCAAACCGGAGGCGGTGCAGCGACTGCGGGCCGCCGCCGCGCCGCTGGGCGTGCACTGGCCGGACGGCGTGGCCCCGGGCGAGGTGATCGCCGGGCTGGACCCCGCGCAACCGCGGGCCGCCGCGTTCATCGACCAGGCCGCCGAGCTGATGCGCGGCGCGGCGTACACCGCGTTCGACGGGACGCTGCCCGAGCAGCCGGAGCACGGTGGCGTGGCCGCCGCGTACGCCCACGTCACGGCGCCGCTGCGGCGCCTGGCCGACCGGTACGCCACGGAGGTCTGCCTGGCCCTGCACGCGGGCCGGCCGGTGCCCGACTGGGCGCGCGCCGCGCTGCCCCGACTGCCTGAGGTGATGGGCACGACCGACCGGACCGCCTCGGCGGCCAGCCGGGGCGCCGTCGAGCTGACCGAGGCGGTGCTGCTGGCACACCGGGTGGGGGAGACCTTCGACGCGGCGGTGCTGGACGTGGACGCCTCGCCCAACGGCCGCTCCCGCCCCCGCCCGCCCGGCGGAACGGTGGCCCTCGACGCCCCGCCGGTACGCGCCCGCTGCCTCGGCGAACTGCCGCTCGGCGAACGGGTCCGGGTCCGGCTCGTCACCGCCGACCCGGCGACCCGCACGGTGCTGTTCGAGCTGGCCTGAGCGGCCTGCTCGCGGGTCCTGGCGTGGGCTGGCCTGGTGGGCCTGCTCGCAGAGTTGTCGTGCGGACTGGCGTGCTGAGGTTGCTCGCGAGGTCCTTGCGTGGGCTGCCTTGACTGCCTTGACTGCCTGGTCTGCTGGCCTGCCTGGCCTGTCTAACCTGCCTGGTCTGCCTGGCCCTTGGCCTGCCTGCCTGGCCTGCTGGACTGCCTGCCTGCCTGCCTGCCTGCCTGGCCTGCCTGGCCCTTGGCCTGCCTGCCTGGACTGCTGGCCTGCCTGCCCTGGCCTGCTGGACTGCCTGGGCGGCCTGCTCGCGTGGTCCCTGTCCGGGCTGCCCTGGCGCTGCGCAGCGAAGATTGTCACAGCGCCGGGCGCTGCTGCCGGCCAGGGTGGTTTGCGAGGATGAGTCCATGGCATACGACGCGAGCACGCTGCCCGACGTGTCCGGGCTGACGGTCGGCATCATCGGGGGCACCGGCGACCAGGGGCGGGGCCTCGCCTACCGGTTCGCCCGCGCCGGGCAGACGGTGCTGATCGGCTCCCGGTCCGCGGAGCGGGCCGGAGAGTCGGCCCGCGAGATCGCCGCCCTGCCCCGGATGCCGGCCGACGTCAGCATCACCGGCGCCACCAACGACGAGGTCGCCCGGCGCAGCGACGTGGTCATCATCGCGGTGCCGTGGGACGGGCACGCCGCCACCGTCGCCGCCCTCGCCGAGCCGCTCGCCGGCACGATCGTCGTGGACTGCGTCAACCCGCTCGGCTTCGACAAGCAGGGCCCGTACGCGCTGACCGTCGCCGAGGGCAGCGCCGTGCAGCAGGCCGCCACGTTGCTGCCCGACTCCCGGGTCTGCGCGGCGTTCAACCACGTCAGCGCCCCGCTGCTGGCCGACCCCGAGGTCGACCGGATCGACCTGGACGTGCTGATCTGCACCGAGGACCGCGAGCTGGTCGACGTGGTCGGCGCGCTCGCCGCCCGGATCCCCGGGATGCGCGGCATCTACGCCGGCCGGCTGCGCAACGCCCACCAGATCGAGGCGTTCACCGCCAACCTGATCGCGATCAACAAGCGCTACAAGGCCCACGCCGGCATCCGCGTCACCGACCTCTGAGTGGCGTCTGCGGCCGCGTCTCTTCTTCGGCCGCGTCTCGTCACTGGCCGCGTCTCTTCTTCGGCCGCGTCTCGTCACCCGTTGCGTCTCGTGACCCGCTGAGCCGCGCGAGGCCCGCCCTGAGCTCGATCGGCGGCTGTGCCTCGTCGGCACCCGAGCCTGCTCGGCCGCTGTCTCGGTGGCCGCTGAGCACGGAGGACCTGGTTGGCGCACCGCCGGATGAAGAGACGCCCCGCAGCTCCTCGGTGAGGCCGTTGCGGGTGGCCCGGCGCAGCCGGTCGACCCGGACGATTTTATGGTTCGGTGGCATTCGAAGGGGTGCTGCCGACTCGTCGGTGGGCGACGGTGCGAGCGTTGTTCGACGGTCGCTCACGTTCGCCGGTGGTACTGGTTGCGGCGAGGGAGCTGATCGGGATCGAGCCAGGCCGGCGGGACGAACTCCGGGTGACCGTCGCCGCCCAGGCGGACGGCCCAGTCGCCACCGTGGACGTGCCTGTGGTGGTGGGGGCAGAGCAGCACGGCGTTGTCCAGGCTCGTGCCGCCGCCGTCCGCCCAGTGTCGGATGTGGTGGGCGTCGCACCAGCGGGGCGGGCGGTCACAGCCCGGGAAGGCGCAGCCACGGTCGCGCAGAACCAGGGCGCGCCGCAGGGGGCCGGTGACCAGCCGACGTTGCCTGCCCACGTCGAGCAGTTGCCCGGCGCCGCCGAGGACGGCGGGCAGGATGGCCGCGTCGCAGGCGAGCCGGCGGACAGCCGCCGGGGTGAGTCGGACGCCGGTGTCCAGGGTGCCTGCGTCGAGCTGCCGGAGCAGGCCGTCATAACTGGTGGTGACGACGATCTGGGCGGGTTCGCCACCATGCTCGGGTAGCTCGCCGGTGCGCAGGGTGAGCCGGCAGAGGTCGGCGAGCGCGTCGTGTCGGCGTTGCCCGGGGGTACGCGGATCGTCCGGGCCCGACGGTGCCGTCAACGGCTCGATCGCGGCGCGTAGCAGGCCGGCCGCCTCGGCGTCCAGGCTGCCGGTCAGCCGGAGGCGACCGTCGTGCAGCTCGGACAGCGTGACGTGACGGTCGCGGGCGGCCCGGTGGGCTTCGGCCTCCAACGCGGCCTGGGCGGCGGCCTCGGCGACCTCCGGCGCGACGTGGTCGAGGATCCGCGTGCCCAGCCTGCGGAGCAGAGCGGGATCGAACTGCCCCGCCCACTCGACCAGCACGTCGACGGCCTTGTCCGCAGCCTCGGCGCCGGCGGCGGCGTGCACGGTGCTGACCGTGTCGGAGATGACCCGGGCCTGGTCCAGGCTGATGTCCCCGTCGGCCAGCGCACGGCCTACCCCCGGGGCGCTGGCGTCCAGCGCGGCGGCGAGGTCGACCAGCCGGCGGGCAGCCGGGACGGTGAGCCGCAGCCGGTCGCGCAGCCAGACCGCCGTCGAGGACGCGCCGTGGGCGACGGCCGCGCCGCGGCCGTCCAGCTCGCGCACCAGGGCCACCTTCACCGCAGCGAGGCGTTGCTCAAGGCGGTGCGCGGCGTCGAGCGCCGCGATGAGGTCATGCTCGGCAGCGGCCCAGGTGGCCGCGTCCAGGCACGCCGCCACCGCGTCCTCCGCCTGCGTCAACTCCTCGACCACAACCAGAGACTAGAACACATGTACGACAGTTTTAGTCATCATGATCGATTGGCTCGCTGGTCGCTGGTCGCTGGTCGCTGGTCGCTGGTCGCTGGCTCGCCGGCTGGCGGGCTGGTCCGCTGGCCCGCCGGTCCGCTGGGTGGCCGCAGCTGCCGCTTCGCGGGGTCGCAGCTCAGGAGCGGGGGCCGCCCAGCGGGCGGAAGCGCCCCGCCGGCCGGCCCCGCGCCGTCGGCTGCCCCGGCCGTCGGACGCCCTGGCCGTTGCCTGCCTGGCCGTCGCTGCCCGCGCCGTTGACTGCCCCGGCCGTTGGGCTGCCCTGGCCGTTGCCTGCCTGGCCGTCGCTGCCCGCGCCGTTGACTGCCCCGGCCGTTGGCTGCCCTGGCCGTTGCCTGCCCTGGCCGTTGCCTGCCCTGGCTACAGGCAGTCCTAGAAGGTGTGCTCGGCTGCCGGGAAGTCGCCGCCACGGACCTCGTCGGCGAATCGGCGGGTGGCGTCGGTGAGGGCGCCGGCCAGGTCCGCGTACCGCTTCACGAAGCGTGGCGCCCGGCCGGTACGCAGGCCGGCCATGTCCTGCCAGACGAGCACCTGCGCGTCGGTGGCCGGGCCGGCCCCGATGCCCACCGTCGGGATTGACAGCTCGTGGGTGACCTGCTTGGCCACCTCACCCGGCACCATCTCCAGCACCACCGCGAACGCGCCCGCCTCGGCCACCGCCCGTGCGTCGGCCAGCACCTCGTCGGCCGCGTCGCCCCGGCCCTGCACCCGGTAGCCGCCCAGCGTGTGCTCGCTCTGCGGCGTGAAGCCGATGTGCGCCATCACCGGAATGCCGGCGCCGACGATCGCGGCGATCTGCGCGGCACAGCGACGGCCACCCTCCAGCTTCACCGCGTGGCAGCCACCCTCCTTCATGAACCGTACGGCGGTGCGCAGCGCCTGGGTCGGGCCCTCCTCGTACGAGCCGAACGGCAGGTCGCCGACGATCAGCGCCTGCCGGGTCGCCCGAACCACGGCCCGCACCAGCGGGAGCAGCTCGTCGGCGGTGACCGGCAGGGTGGTCTCGTAGCCGAACACGTTGTTCGCGGCCGAGTCACCGACCAGCAGCACCGGCACTCCGGCCTGGTCGAAGATCGCCGCGGTGTACTGGTCGTACGAGGTGAGCATCGGCCACCGTTCGCCGCGCTCCTTGGCGGCGATCAGGTCCCGCGTGCGGACCCGTCGGGTGGCCGGCCCGCCGTACAGCGCGGTCACCTCGTTCGGAGTGGACTCCACCATGACTGTCTCCTTCCTCGAGGCCGCCTGCGCGGTCCCCGGGTTCCCTGGCGATCGTCGCACCGTCGGACGGGGTGACGGCAGGGCGCAGTGCAAGATGTCACTCCACGGCGGCGCACGCCGGACGGGCCACCAGCGCACCCTGCCCGACCAGGCCGCCGGCCGAGCACCCGGACCGGGCCGCCGGCCGAGCACCCGGACCAGGCTGCCGGCCGAGCACCCGGACCAGGCTGCCGGCCGAGCACCCGGACCAGGCTGCCGGCCGAGCACCCGGACCAGGCTGCCGGCCGAGCACCCGGACCAGGCTGCCGGCCGAGCACCCGGACCAGGCCGCCGGCCGGGCACCGGACCAGGCCACCGGCCCGGCCGCCGGTTCAGCCGTGCTCGCGCCAGCGGTTGGTGATCGGGAGTCGGCGGTCCCGGCCGAACGCCTTCATCGAGATCTTCGTGCCCGGCGCCGACTGCCGTCGCTTGTACTCGGCGGTATCCACCAGCCGCAGCACCTTGTCCACCACCGCCGGGTCGTGGCCCGACTCGACCAGCCCGTCCCGGCCTAGGTCGCCGTCGACGTAGCCGATCAGGATCGGGTCCAGCACGTCGTAGTCGGGCAGGGTGTCGCTGTCGAGCTGGCCGGGGCTCAGCTCGGCGCTCGGTGGCTTGCCGATCGAGTTCTCCGGGATCGGGGCGGTCTCGCCCCGACGGCCCGCGTCCGCGTTGCGCCACTTCGCCAACCGCCAGACCAGCGTCTTCCAGACGTCCTTGATCGGGTTGAAGCCGCCCACCGAGTCGCCGTACAGGGTGGAGTAGCCGACCGCCAGCTCGCTCTTGTTGCCGGTGGTCAGCACCAGGTGGCCCTCCTGGTTCGACAGCGCCATGAGGATCACACCGCGTACGCGGGCCTGGAGGTTCTCCACCGCCACCCCGGAGAGCGACAGGTTGGCGAGGAAGCCGTCCACCATCGGCTGGATCGGCTCGACGCGGTAGTCGAGCCCGGTGCGCTTGGCGAGGTCGGCGGCGTCCTCCCGGGAGTGCTCGGAGGAGTGCTGGCTGGGCAGCGACACCCCGACCACGCGGTCCGCGCCCAGCGCGTCGACGGCCAGGGCGGCCACCACGGCCGAGTCGATGCCGCCGGAGAGGCCGAGCACGACCGACGGGAACCGGTTCTTGTTGACGTAGTCGCGCAGGCCGAGCACCAGCGCCTGCCACACCTCGGCCTCGTCGGCCACCGGCTCGATCAGCCCGCCGTTCGCGGGCGGGCCGGACCGCGTGGGTGGGATGCCGTCCACCGTGCTGTGCGCCACCCGCATGCCGTCCGCGACGGCCTCCGGGGCGGGCGACGCGGTGGCGGCCGGCAGCTCGAGGTCGTGCACGAGCAGGTGCTCGACGAACTGCGGGGCCCGGGTGAGCAGCTCGCCGTCGGCGGCCACGATCATCGAGTCGCCCTCGAAGACCAGCTCGTCCTGGCCGCCGATCATGTTGACGTACGCGATGACGGCGCCGGCCTCGGCGGCCCGGCGGCGGACCAGCGGCAGTCGGATGTCGTCCTTGTTCAGCTCGTACGGCGAGCCGTTGATATTGACCACCAGGCCGACCCCGGCCTGCCGGGCGGCGGCGAACGGGCCGCCGGCCTGCCACAGGTCCTCGCAGATGGTCAGCGCGACGTCCACCCCGCCGATCCGCACCACCGTCAACGTGTCGCCCGGGATGAAGTAGCGGTCCTCGTCGAAGACGCCGTAGTTGGGCAGGTGGTGCTTGAAGTAGCGGGCCGCCACGGCCCCTCGGTGCAGCAGCGCGGCGGCGTTGCGGGCACCCCGGCCCGGCTCGGCGTCCCCGCTGACCTGAGGCGGGCCGTCGGCGTCCAGGTAGCCGACCACGACCGGCAGCTCGCCGAGGCCGTCCGCGGCGAGGTCGGCGGCGAGCCGCTCCAGGGCGGCCCGGGACGCGGCGACGAAGGATCGACGGAAGACCAGATCCTCGACCGGGTACCCGGTCAGCATCATCTCCGGGAAGAGCACGAGCTGGGCGCCGGCGTCGGCGGCCTGGCGTGTCCAGCTGCGGACCAGGTCGGCGTTGCCGGCGAGGTCGCCGACGCTCGGGTTCACCTGGGACAGGGCGAGACGCAGGGTGGGCATGTCCTCATCTTGCCCCAGCGCCGTCCGGGTGGCCCGCGGCCTCCGCCGAGACGACGGCCACGCGCTGCGGCGGCACCCCGGTCCGGCGAGACGGCAGCGCCACGCTGCGGCACCGTCCGCGCGGCGGGACACGACGGGACGGGCGGCGGCGGTTCGCGTAACGTCTGCGTAACCGGGCCCGGGAACACTGGGCGGTCAGGTCGGGTGCAGCCCGACCAAGGCGGACAAGAGTGTCGCGAGGGGTTGGGGAAGTGGACCGTCAGCAGGAGTTCGTCCTCCGTACGCTGGAAGAGCGGGACATCCGGTTCGTCCGGCTGTGGTTCACGGACGTGCTGGGCACGCTCAAGAGCGTCTCGGTGGCGCCTGCCGAGCTGGAGGCGGCCTTCGAGGAGGGCATCGGCTTCGACGGCTCGGCGATCGAGGGCTTCGCCCGGGTCTTCGAATCGGACATGGTGGCCATGCCCGACCCGACCACCTTCCAGGTCTTCCCCTTCGAGGGCGGGGTCAGCGGCGAGAGCGCCCGGATGTTCTGCGACATCCTGTTGCCCGACGGCGGGCCGTCCTGGGCCGACCCCCGGCACGTGCTGCGCCGGGCGCTGTCCAAGGCCGCCGAGAAGGGCTTCACCTTCTACACCCACCCCGAGATCGAGTTCTTCCTGCTGGAGAACGGCCCGCAGGACGGCTCGGTGCCCACCCCGGTGGACACCGGCGGCTACTTCGAGCACACCACGCACGCGGTCGCCCGGGACTTCCGCCGGCAGGGTGTGCTGGCGTTGGAGCGGATCGGCATCTCGGTGGAGTTCAGCCACCACGAGGTCGCGCCCGGCCAGCAGGAGATCGACCTGCGCTACGCCGACGCGCTCACCACCGCCGACAACATCATGACCTTCCGGCACGTGGTCAAGGAGGTGGCCCTCTCCACGGGAGTGCAGGCCAGCTTCATGCCGAAGCCGTTCACCGACCAGCCGGGCAGTGGCATGCACACTCACCTGTCGCTGTTCGAGGGGGAGCGCAACGCCTTCCACGACAGCGGCGACCCGATGAAGCTCTCCAAGGTGGCGAAGTCGTTCATCGCCGGCCTGCTGGTGCACGCACGGGAGTACACGGCGGTCACCAACCAGTGGGTCAACTCGTACAAGCGGCTCTTCCCGCAGGCGCTGCCGGACCGGATCACCGAGAGCCCCGCGTACGTCTGCTGGGGTCACCTGAACCGGTCCGCGCTGGTCCGGGTGCCCGCGTACGGCAAGCCCAACTCGGCCCGGGTCGAGGTCCGCTCGCCGGACTCGGCGGCCAACCCCTACCTCGCCTTCGCGGTGCTGCTCGGCGCCGGCCTGAAGGGCATCGAGGAGGGCTACGAGCTGCCGCCGGGCGCCGAGGACGACGTCTGGTCGCTGACCAGCGCCGAGCGGCGCGCGATGGGGTACGAGGCGCTGCCGGAGAACCTCGCCGAGGCGATCGACGTGATGGCCGGGTCCGAACTGGTGGCCGAGGTGCTGGGCGAGCACGTCTTCGACTTCTTCCTGCGCAACAAGCGGGCCGAGTGGGAGCAGTACCGCCGCGAGGTCACCCCGTACGAGCGGCAGCGTTACCTGGCGCTGTAGTTGCGGGGCTGACGCGCTTGCGCGCTGCCGCTATCGTCTCGATCACCGCGCCGGTACCCCATCCGGGCGGAGAGTCGGGAGGCAGTCGGTGCTGGAGGATCTGCTCAGCGGTGCCTGGCAGAGCGTCGTGTTCGGGGTCGTCGGCGTCGGGCTGATGGCGGCCGGGTTCGGCCTGGTCGACCTGCTCACTCCCGGTCGGTTGCGGGAGCTGATCTGGGTTGACCGCAACACCAACGCGGGGCTGCTGCTCGCCGCCAACCAGCTGGGCATCGCCGGGATCGTCTTCACCGCGATCCTGACCAGCTACAGCGACTTCGGCAAGGGGCTCGCCTCCACCGTGGTGTTCGGGCTGGTCGGGTTGGCCATCATGGCGCTGGCCTTCGTGGTGCTCGACCTGCTCACCCCCGGCAAGCTCGGCGAGGTCATCTGCTCGGCCGAGCCGCACCCGGCGGCCCGGGTCAGCGCCGCCACCCACTTCGGCGCGGCGCTGATCGTCTGCGCCTGCATCGCCTGAGCCGGGCCCTGCGTCGTCGGCACGCGACGGGCGTCGTACCCCGGCCGTAGCGTGCCGGGCATGAACCGCACGGACCGCCTCTACGCCCTGGTCGAGGAGCTGCGGGCGATGTCGCCGCGGCCGCGCAGCGCCCGCTGGCTGGCTGCCCGCTTCGAGGTGAGCAGCCGCACCATCGAGCGCGACATCGGCGCGTTGCAGGAGTCCGGCGTGCCGATCTGGGCGGAGCCCGGGCGCACCGGCGGCTACGTGCTGGACCGCGCCCGCACCCTGCCCCCGGTCAACCTCACCGCCGCCGAGGCGGTGGCGATGGCCGTCGCGCTGCACCGACTCGCCGGCACGCCGTTCGCCGGGCCGGGCGCCACCGCGCTGCGCAAGCTCATGGCGGTGCTGCCGGCCGCCGACGCGGCCGAGGCGCACCGGCTCGCCGGCCGGGTGCACCTGATCGGCGACGGGCCGGCAACGCCCGTCCCGGCCGTCGTCGCCGACGCGGTCACCGCGCGGCGGGTGCTGCGCATCCGGTACGCGGACCGCGCCGGCGCCGAGTCGGCACGTGACGTCGAGCCGCTCGGCTACCTCGGCAACGCCCGGCACTGGTATATGCTCGCCTGGTGCCGGCTGCGCGACGAGCTGCGGTGCTTCCGCACCGACCGGATCCGGGGCGTCCGGGCGCTGCCCGAGCTGGTGGCCCGGGAGCTACGGCCGGCGGATCTCGACATCCCGCACGATCGGGTCCGCCGGCTGAGCCTGGTCTGAGACCGACGGTGGGGCGCGGCGGTCGCCGAGCCGGGGAGTGTCGGCACCGCCCTGGGCGGTGCGGACCCCGTCGGGTGATGCGGAAACACCGACAGGACGGTGTCGCGGACGCCCCCGAAACTGCTCCTGACGACGGCCGAACGGCTGGCACGAAACTGGAGGCAGCAGATGTCCACGACGCCCATCACCTGGTTCGAGATCGGCACGGACCGACCGGAGGAGGCGGAGCGCTTCTACGGCGAGCTGTTCGGGTGGACCTTCGAGGAGCAGGGCTCCACCAACGGCGGGTCGTACCGCGTGACCGGCGCCGGTGGCGACACCGGGATCGGCGGGGCGATCCGGGCGACCGACGGGACGTCGCCGAACTACGCCGTGTTCTACGCCGAGGTCGCCGACGTGGCGGAGACCTGCCGGCGAGCCGAAGCGGCCGGCGGCAAGGTGCTGGTGCCGGTCCGGACGGCGCCGAGCGGGCTCACCCTCGCCCACCTGCTCGACCCGGCCGGCAACCACCTCGGCGTGTTCACGCCCCCAC
>NZ_QGKR01000325.1 GCF_003172955.1 Micromonospora acroterricola
CGCGCAGCCCGACCGCCGCCGGCACCCCGCCGACCAGCGTCACCCGCTGCAACTCCTCGTACTCCGGACCACCCGGCAGCACCGTGCGCCGCCACGACCGGCCGTCCGGCGACGACCACACCGCCGGATCCCGGTCGATCCGACCGGCCGGCAACAGGCCACCCACCGCCACCCAGCCCGCCGGCACCGCCACCGCGTCGAACGCCCAGGTCACCCCGGCCCCGTCGCTGGCCAGCTCCGGGGCGCCCTCCACCAGCGCGAACTCCGCCGCCTCCGGTGACGACACCCAGGAGGCCGCGCCCGCCGAGCGGTTGCCCACGATCAGCCAGCCCGGCGCGCCGGCCGCCAACCGGGACACGTTCACCGCCTTCGGCCCGCCGAACGTCTCGAACGAAGCCTGCACCTCCAACAGCGTGCCGTCGGCCCGCTGCCGCCAGGTGCTCACCCGCGGATAGCCGTGCGCCCCGCCGACCTTCGCGCCGATGACCGCCGCCCTGCCGTCGCGGCAGGCCACCGACAGCAGCACGTTCTGCCTACCGTAGAAGGAATCCGCGCGGATCGGCACCACCGCCCATGTCGTACCGTCCAGGCTGGTCCACGCTGCGGGACGAGTGCCACCGGCGGTGTCGGCGACGCCGCCGACCAGGAACCAGCGACCCGCGCAGGCGGCGGCGTCGCGCAGCAGCAGACGGCCCGCGCCGCCGGGCGGCGCGGGCAACGTCAACGGCTGCCACCCCGGCCGGAGCGCCGGCGTGGCGGTCGACGGCCGGGCGCCGGCCGACGTGTCGCCGGCCGACGTGTCGCCGGCCGGCTCGGCGGACGAGTCGCAGCCGGCGAGCAGCAGCGCGACGAGGCCGAACACCGCGATCACCCGTCGGACGGACACGGGTCGATGCTATTCCTCGAAGGCGCGGCGCGGCGGCCGCGATAAGGCGGCGCAACCGAACCGATGCCTCCGGCCGACGGTCAGACCGTCGGCTGCGCCACCTCGCCGCCGGCGGTCTCGGCGAGGATCCGCTCGGCGACCTCCTTCATGGTCATCCGGTGGTCCATCGCCGTGCGCTGGATCCACTTGAACGCCTGCGGCTCGGTCATCCCGTACGTCGTCATCAGCGCACCCTTGGCGCGCTCCACCGTCTTGCGGATCTCCAGGCGGTCGGTCAGGCCGGCGACCTCCGCCTCCAGCGCGGCGACCTCCGAGTAGCGCGACAGCGCGATCTCCACGGCCGGCACCAGGTCGCTCTTCTGGAAGGGCTTCACCAGGTACGCCATCGCGCCCGCCGCCCGCGCCCGCTCCACCAGGTCCCGCTGGCTGAACGCGGTCAGGATGATCACCGGGGCGATCCGGGCGCCGGCGATCCGCTCGGCGGCGGCCAGCCCATCCATGATCGGCATCTTGATGTCGAGGATGACCAGATCGGGCTTCAACTCCTCGGCGAGGCGGACGGCGGTCTCGCCGTCGCCGGCCTCCCCCACCACCTCGTAGCCCTCTTCGACCAGCATCTCGGCGAGGTCCAGCCGGATCAGCGCCTCGTCCTCGGCGATCAGCACGCGCCTGCGCTCGGCATCCGTCGGCGTCTCGGCCACCAGCACTACCCCCACCAGTCAGAACCCGACACCCGCCCAGCCGGGTGTCACCGCCCTCAGCGTAGTGGGTAACCTATCCAGGCCGGGAAACCGAAGGCCCCTGTAGTCCAATGGCAGAGACAGTGCACTCAAACTGCATACAGTGTGGGTTCGAATCCCACCGGGGGCACCAGTACTGTCGTACGTACGTTCGATGATGACGTCATGCATCCCCCGCATATCCGCGCTCGCGCTCGGCGACTTCACCTGTCGGGAGCCAGCGTCGCCGATGTCGCCCGCAGTGTCGGGCTTTCATACCGCACCGTCTGGCACTGGTGCCGAGACCGTCCCGAACCCCTCGTCCCCGGCACCGCGTCGCGCTGTTTCCGCTGCCAGGACGGCGTCGACAATCCGACAGATCAACCGGCCTACGCCTACCTGCTCGGTCTCTACCTGGGCGACGGGCACCTGGTCACCTCGGCGCGGGTGCCGGTCCTCCGCATCACCTGCGGCAACGCCTGGCCCGGGTTGATCGAGGCGTGCGACACCGCCATGCGGTCCGTGCTCGCCAACAAGGTGCAACGCGTTCCCAAGGATGGCTGTGTCTCGGTGGAGAGCAGCGGCAAGCACTGGCCGTGCCTGCTCCCCCAGCACGGCCCCGGAAAGAAGCACGAGCGGCCGATCGTCCTCGCCGACTGGCAACGGCCGATCATCGAACGCCACCCCGGCGACTTCCTGCGCGGCCTGTTTCACTCCGACGGATGCCGGTTCGCCAACCGGGTGAGCGTGCGGGGCAAGGACTACGTCTACCCGCGGTACATGTTCAGCAACGAGTCGGCCGACATCATCGGGCTCTGTCAGTGGGCGCTCGACCTGCTCGGCATCGCCTGGCGGATGAACCGGCCCAACTCGCTGTCGGTGGCGCGCCGGGCAGCGGTCGCGGCGCTGGACCAGCACGTCGGCCCGAAGTCCTGACCACCGCTACGACTCGGGGGTGCGGGTCCCGGCGGGGAAGACAGCCGGAAAAACCGGCCGTGATCGACTCGGTTTCCCTGATGTCGCGGCGTCCCGGCGTCGGTGCTGGCCTGATGTCAGCGGTGACGAGTCGATCAACAGACGCCGGTGCGTTCTGGGACGCTTGTTCAGCCCGGGACGCCCCGGATGACGAGACCGACGACAGGAGTGGGATCTGATGCGCGTGGTGATCTTCGGCGCGACCGGCATGGTCGGTCAGGGCGTGCTGCGGGAGTGCCTGCTCGCCGAGGACGTACGGGAGGTGCTGACGATCGGCCGGAGGCCGACCGGGCAGCGGCATCCGAAGCTGCGCGAGCTCACCGTCGACGACGTCGGCGAGCTGGACGCGGTACGCGCCGACCTGACCGGCGTCGACGCCTGCTTCTACTGCCTGGGCGTGTCGTCACTGGGCCTCGACGAGGCCGCGTACACGCGGATCAGCTACGACTACCCGCTGGCCGCCGCGCGGCTGCTGGCCGAGGTGAGCCCGAGTGTCACCTTCGTCTACGTCTCCGGTGTCGGCACCGACTCCACGGGCCGGGGCCGGGTGATGTGGGCGCGGGTCAAGGGTCGTACCGAGAACGCGGTCCTCGACCTGCTCCCGAACGGCTACGCGGCGCGGCCCGGTTTCATTCAGCCGACCCACGGCGCGGTGTCGAGGACCCGCTGGTACCGGATCGGGTACGCGGTCACCCGTCCGCTCTTCCCGGTGGTGCGCCGGCTGCTGCCCAACCAGGTCACCACCACCGACGGGATCGGCCGGGCGATGCTGCGGGTGGCCCGGGAGGGCTCGCCCCGCCGGGTGCTGGGAAACCGCGACCTGCGCTGAGCCGGGCAGGCGGGCGGCCGGTCAGGCGAGGGCGGCGAGTGCCTGGGCGAGATCGGCGCGGAGGTCCTCGGGGTCCTCCAGCCCGACCGAGACGCGCAGCAACGCGGCGGCGGGCTTCGCGTCGCCCTCGACCGGCCGGTGCGTGAGCGAGGCGGGGTGCTGGATCAGGGTGTCCACGCCGCCGAGGGACACCGCGTGGGTGACCAGCCGGCAGGCGCCGGCGACGGCGGCCGCGGCGGGCGCGCCGCCGCGTACCTCGAAGGCCAGCAGGCTGCCGGGGCCGGACATCTGCCGGCCGACGAGCGCCGCCGGGTCGTGGACCGACGGGTGGTGCACCCGGTGTACGGCCGGGTGGTCGGCGAGCCAGCCGGCGAGCTTCTCCGCGGTGGCCTGCTGGGCGCGGACCCGCAGCGGCAGGGTTTGCAGGCCGCGGTGCAGCAGGTAGCCGCCGAGCGGGTGCAGGATCGCGCCGGTGACCGCGCGGACCTGGCGCAGGCGGACGGCCCAGTCGGCGTCGCAGGCGACGACGCCGGCGAGGACGTCGCCGTGCCCGCCGATGCTCTTGGTGGCGCTGTGCAGCACGAGTGCGGCGCCGTGCCGGGCGGGTTGTTGCAGTACGGGGGTGGCGACGGTGTTGTCGACCAGCAGCGGGACGTCGCCGGCGGCCACGGCCAGGGCGGCGATGTCGACGAGGTCGAGGGTGGGGTTGGCCGGCGTCTCCACGATGACCAGCGCGGTGTCGGGGCGGATGGCGGCGGCGACCTCGTCGGGGCGGGCCCAGCTGACGGTGGTCCCGAGCAGCCCGGTGGCGAGCACGTGGTCGGTGCCGCCGTACAGGGGTCGGACGGCGACGACGTGCCGGCGGCCGTCCCGGGCGGCGGCGAGGAGGACGGCGGTGAGGGCGGCCATGCCGCTGGCGAAGGCGACGGCCTGGGCGGTGCCCTCCAGTTCGGCGAGGGCGGTCTCGAAGCGGGCCACCGTCGGGTTCCACAGCCGTTGGTAGACGGCGCTGCCCTCGGCGGGGAGGACGCCGCCGGTGGCGAGCTGTTCGTAGGCGTCGCCTCCGTCGTCGACCGACGGCAGCGGGTTGGTGGTGGACAGGTCGATCGGCGGCACGTGTACGCCGAGCGCTCGCAGGTCGTCGCGGCCGGCGTGCACGGCCCGGGTGTCCACCATCGTCATGCCGGTAGCGTCGAACATCCGCCGCGAGAAGAGCAATGCTCGGGAAGATAATTCTGTTCACGTCTCTGGTCTCGTCGGCCGATTCGGAGCAGGATGGCGGTATGCCCCCTGCGCCGAACGATGTGCGGCCCCACCCGGCCCTCGACGAGGTGGACCGCGCGATCCTGACCGAACTGGCCGCGGACGGCCGCCTACCGAACAACGCCCTCGCCGAGCGGGTCGGGGTGGCGCCGTCGACCTGCCTGACCCGTACGCGGGCGCTGCGCGAGCGCGGCGCCATCCGCGGTTTCCACGCCGAGGTGGACCCGGCCGCGCTCGGCCTGCCGTTGCAGGCGCTGGTGTCGGTGCGGCTGACCGCGCACGAGCGGGCGGCGGTGGACGCGTTCCGGGCCCGGTCGGTGCGGCTGCCCGGGGTGGTGTCGGTGTTCCACGTCGCCGGCGCGGAGGACTACGTGCTGCACGTGCGGGCCGCGTCCGGGGACGCGCTGCGCGACTTCGTGCTGGACCACCTCGCCGTCGACCCGGTGGTGCAGCACACGCAGACCAGCCTGATCTTCGAGCAGGCCCGCGGACTGGGCTGAGCAGCGGCGGGACGGGGCGAGCCGTTCGATCGAATCCCGGCCAAGCGGAACAAAAGCGTCCGGTGCGGGGTTGGCCAACCGTGTGATCACCGTACCGTTGTCTGTTCTTGATCTTGCTCCGGTCGCCAAGGGCACCACCGCCGGCGCGGCGCTGCAGGCCACCACCGAGCTGGCCCGGCGCACCGAGGAGCTGGGCTATCACCGGTTCTGGGTGGCCGAGCACCACAACATGCCGGCCATCGCCAGCTCCGCCCCCGCGGTGCTGCTCGCCCACCTGGCCGCCAACACCTCGACGATCCGGCTCGGGTCGGGCGGGGTCATGCTGCCCAACCACGCGCCGCTGGTGGTGGCCGAGCAGTTCGGCACCCTCGAGGCGTTGCACCCCGGCCGGATCGACCTGGGCATCGGCCGGGCGCCGGGCACCGACCAGATCACCGCGCTTGCGCTGCGCCGCACGATGGAGGGGCTCTCGGCCGAGGGCTTCCCGCGCGAGCTGGACGACCTGATGAACTACTTCAGCGGGGAGCGGCCCGGGCAGATCATCGCCACCCCGGGGCGGGGTGAGCAGCCGGCGGTCTGGCTCCTCGGCTCCAGCGGCTTCAGCGCCCAGCTGGCCGGGCTGCTCGGCCTGCCGTTCTCCTTCGCGCACCACTTCAGCTCGGCGAACACCCTGCCGGCGCTGGCCCTGTACCGGCAGAACTTCCGGCCGTCGCAGTGGCTCGACAAGCCGTACGCGATGGTGGCGGTCAACGCCGTCTGCGCGGAGACCGACGAGCGGGCCGAGTGGCTGGCCGGACCGAGCGCGCTGTCGTTCCTGAAGCTGCGCTCCGGCCGGCCCGAGCCCCTGTCCACGCCCGAGGAGGCGGCGGCGTACCCGTACACGGAGATCGAGCGGGAGTTCGTGGAGCAGCGCCGCGACGGTCAGGCGATGGGCTCGCCGGAGACGGTGCGCCGGCAGCTGACCGAGCTGGTGGAGCGCACCGCCGCGGACGAGCTGATGCTGACCACGCTGGTCTACGACGTGCGGGACCGGGTGCGCTCGTACGAGCTGATCGCCGAGCAGGTGGCGGGCGGCCTGCGCCGGACGGCCTGAAACACGATCTTCACGTCGGCGTCACCCCCGCGACCCGGACGGTGCCTAACGTTGGTGCCGGTGGTGGTACGGCATTCCCGGTCGGGACGGGTTGGGAATGCCGCGGTGTGGCGCACCGGGCCGGAGCTGAGTGGATTCCCCAGCTGCGGCCCGGTGCCTGCCACCCGGGCGCTTCACCCGGGGACGGTCCGGGGTGGATCAGCGTAGGTAGATGTTCGGGGTGGGCGGGTTCGCCATCCCGTCGCCGATGAAGAACCCCGGGTGCGGTGGCTGGTTGTAGGCGGTGTTCTGCCAGGCGATCGCCACCCGGTACTGCGGATCGTGCATCAGGGTGTGGATCCGGGTGCTGGTCGGGATGGGCGTGCTGTGGATGCGCAGCGCCCGGCTGTCGGTGGTCCGCCAGATCACCTCCTCGCGCCAGTCGCCCAGGATGTCGCCGGAGAGCGCCGGCGTGGACTTGGTGCCGTTGTTGGCCGCGACCCCGCTGCCGGTGAGCAGGCGGGTGTCACCGCCGGTGCCGTACTTGTCGATCCTCGTGGCGTCCAGCAGCTCGCGCAGCGGGTCGCCGTCCCACCAGGCGAGGAAGTTGGCCGACGACGGCTTGCGGCCCACGTTCTGCCCCCTGGTGTTGGCCAGCCCCGCGACCGCCGACGACCACGACTCCGCGCCGGGGCTGCCCGCCCAGATGTCCGCCGAGACACCCCGGCCGTTGTCACCCGAGGCCGGCGTGGACCAGAGGATCTGACCGGTACGGGCGTCGGCGAACCAGGAGCTGGGTTTGCTGGCGTCCTCGTCGACCTTGAACACCTCCAGGCCGGAGCGGCTCGGGTCGAGGTCGCCGACGTGCAGGGCATCGCCGTGCCCGTTGCCGGTGGAGTAGAGCAGCCGACCGTTGTCGTCGATCGTGGCGGCGCCGTAGACGATCTCCTGGCGGCCGTCGCCGTCGACGTCGGCTACGGAGAGCTGGTGGTTGCCCTGACCGGCGGCGGCGCCGTTGCCGGAGGCGTTCGAGTCGAACGTCCAGCGCCTGCGTAGCGTGCCGTCGCGGAAGTCCCAGGCCGCGACGACCGCGCGGGTGTAGTAACCCCGGGCCATGATCAGCGAGGGTCGCTGCCCGTCGAGGTACGCGGTGCCCGCGAGGAACCGGTCCACCCGGTTGCCGTACGAGTCGCCCCAGGACGACACCGTGCCGCGCGGCGGGTCGTAGTCGACGGTGGAGAGGATCGCGCCGGTGCGCCCGTCGAACATGGTCAGGTACTCCGGGCCGGCGAGCACGTAGCCGCTGGAGTTGCGGTGGTCCGCCGACGCGGAGCCGATCACCTGGCCGGTGCCGGAGCGGGTGCCGTCGGCGGTCTTCATGGCCACCTCGGCGCGCCCGTCGCCGTCGTAGTCGTACACCTGGAACTGGGTGTAGTGGGCCCCGGCGCGGATGTTGCGGCCGAGGTCGACCCGCCACAACCGGGTGCCGGTGAGGGTGTACGCGTCGACGTGGACGGGGCCGGTGTAGCCGGACTGGGAGTTGTCCTTGGCGTTCGACGGCTCCCATTTGAGCACGATCTCGTACCTGCCGTCACCGTCGAGGTCGCCGACGGAGGCGTCGCTGGCGCTGTAGGTGTAGCTCTCCCCGGTGGGGGTGCTGCCGCCGGCCGGCACCTGCAACGGCACGTCCAGGTACCCGTCGCCGAACTGGAGTGCCGGGGCCGACGCGGCCTGCTCGACGCCGCCGACCACCGCGCGCACGGTGTACGCCGAGCCCGCCGCCGCTCCGCTGTCGAGGTAGGTGGTGGCGCCGGTGACCGGGGTGGTGGTGACCCTGGTGGCGCCCCGGTAGAGGTGGAACGCTACGCCGGCGGTCTCGGTGCCGAGCAACCGCCAGGAGACCAGGTTGCCGCCGCCGGAGCGGACGCTCACCAGCCCCCGGTCCAGGTCCTCCATCTGCACGGCCCCGGCCGAGGGCGGCGGCGCGGTGGTGGGCGGCGAGGTGCTCGGCGGAGGTGTGGTGGTCGGCGGAGGCGTGGTGGTCGGGCCGCTGGTGGGTACGGCGCCGGTGCAGGTGACGCCGTTGAGCGCGAAGCTGGACGGCGCCGGGTTGCTGCCGGTCCACGAGCCGTTGAAGCCGAACTCGGCGGTGCCGTTGGTGGCGATGGCGGCGTTGTGGTCGACGTTGCGGGCGGTGACCCCGGCGCCGGACTGGGTGACGGCGGCGTTCCACGCCTGCGTCACCTGCTGCCCGGCGGCGTACGGCCAGGTGAGGGTCCACCCGGTGACGGGGTCGCCGAGGTTCGTGACGGTGACGGTGGCGCCGAAGCCACCCGGCCACTGGTTGGTGACCTGGTAGTCGATCCGGCAGCCGGCGGCGGCGGCCGAGGCGACGACCGTGCCGAAAGCGCCGGCCGCGACGGCGGCGGCGGTCGTACCGGCGAGCAGGATCAGCCGATGTCTGGACGGGTGCATGAACTGCCTCCGGGATCCGGTGGTGACAGCCGACGGCCCACCGTCCCCTGCCCGGGAGGCACTGTGGACGCTCGCCGCGACGGCGGCGGACGGCGGTCTGATCGGGGGTGAACGCCCTGGAACTCACGGATCCGGCTCACCGCGCATCGTAAGGCAAGCGCTTTCCGCGACGCAACATCGACACTCGTCGCTGACTCCGCCGCCGGTGCACCCCGCCCGAGTCTTGCCCCGGCGGACGATGCCTGATCAACTCGTCGGGGTGAGCGCCCCACACATGGACCCCGACGAGTTCCGCCGCGCCGGTCACGCCGTCATCGACTGGATCGCCGACTACTGGGCCACGCTGGAGCAACGTCCGGTCACCCGGGCCGACCCGCCGGGCACGGTGGCCGCCGCCCTGCCGGCCGCCCCGCCCGGCCACGGCGAGCCGGTCGACGCCGTCCTCGCCGACCTCGACAGGATCGTCGTGCCGGGGCTGACGCACTGGCAGCACCCCGGCTTCTTCGGGTACTTCCCGGCCAACACGTCCGGCCCGAGCCTGCTCGGCGACCTAATTAGCTCAGGGCTCGGCGTGCAGGGCATGCTCTGGGCCACCAGCCCGGCCTGCACCGAGCTGGAGACCGTGATGATGGACTGGCTGGCCCAACTGACGGACCTGCCGGGGAAGTTCCGCTCATCCGGCAGCGGCGGCGGGGTGATCCAGGACTCGGCCTCCTCGGCGACACTGGTGGCCACCCTGGCCGCGCTGCACCGGGCCAGCGGAGGCCGCTGGCGAGACGCCGGCATCGACCGGCGCTACCGCGCGTACACCTCCGTCCACGGGCACTCCTCCATCGAGAAGGCCGTACGGATCGCCGGGCTCGGCAGCGACGGGGTACGTCCGGTCGAGGCGGACCGGGAGACCCACGCGCTCCGGCAGGCCGCGCTGCGCGCCGCGATCGAGGCCGACCTGGCCGCCGGCGACGTCCCCGCCATCGTGGTCGCCACCATCGGCACCACCTCCACCACTGCCATCGACCCGCTACCCGAGATCGGGGCGATCTGCGCGGAGTACGGGATCTGGCTGCACGTGGACGCCGCGTACGCGGGCGCCGCCGCCGTCTGCCCCGAGCTGCGCTGGGCGCAGGCCGGCCTGGAGTACGCCGATTCGTACTGCTTCGACCCGCACAAGTGGCTGCTCACCGGCTTCGACTGCGACGCGTTCTGGGTCGCCGACCGGGCGGAGCTGGTCGAGGCGCTGACCGTGCTGCCGGAGTTCCTGCGCAACGCGGCCAGCGAGTCCGGCGCGGTGATCGACTACCGGGACTGGCAGGTGCCGCTCGGGCGCCGGTTCCGGGCCCTGAAGCTGTGGTTCGTGCTGCGCTGGTACGGCGCCGAGGGGCTGCGGGCGCACATCCGCTCCGGAGTGGCGCTGGCCGCCCGGTTCGCCGACCAGGTCCGCGCCGACGAGCGGTTCGAACTGGCCGCGGCGCACCCGTTCTCGCTGGTCTGCTTCCGGCTGCGCGCCGACGACGACACCAACGCCGAGTTGCTGGCCCGGGTGAACCGCACCGGGCGGGTGCACCTGACGCACACCCGGGTGGGCGACCGGTACACGCTGCGGCTGGCGATCGGCTCACCCCAGACCGCCGAACGGCACGTCGACGAGGCGTGGACGCTGCTGACCGCCGCCGCCGACGACCTGCTGGCCCGCTGACCCGCTTGCCCGCTGACCGCCGGCGACCCGCTCGCCCACTGACCCCCGCCGACGACCGCCCGCCCGACTGCTGACCGCCGCCGACGACCACCCGCTCGACTGCCGACCGCCGCCGACGATCGCCCCCTCGACTGCTGACCGCCGACGACGACGGCCCGCTCCGCCGCTGACTACGCCACCGACGAGCCTGCTCGCCCGCTGACTGCCGCGGCACGACGGGCGCCGCCGGTCGATCGAGGTCCCTGGGGCACGCCGGGTTGGCTCTGCCCAGTCGTCGGCCTAACGGCCGGGGTCACCCCAACCCCCTGATCCCGGCCGACCGGCCACGGCCGTCACCGCCGGTCCCGCCCGGCACACTCCGTCGAGCGCGATACCTGTGAGTCATCAATATGACCCACAGGTATCGCACCCGAAAGCACAAGCGGCCCCCGGCGCTGCCAGCCCGCGGCCGGTTTCCTCGACGGCCGACGGCCGGGATCAGCGGGCGGCCGGGATCAGCGGACGGCGCACGCGGCAGCCAGGGTCAGCGCACGACCGGGATCAGCGGACGACGCACCCGGCAGCCGGGATCAGCGCACGACCGGGATCAGCGGACGACGCACCCGGCAGCCGGGATCAGCGCACGACCGGGATCAGCGGACGGCGCACGCGGCGGCCGGGGTCAGCGGGCGGCCGGGGTCAGCGGGCGCCGGGATCAGCGGACGGCGCACGCGGCAGCCAGGGTCAGCACGGCCGGGATCGGCGGACGACGCACGCGGCGGC
>NZ_QGKR01000328.1 GCF_003172955.1 Micromonospora acroterricola
CCACCCCACCTCGTCGATCATGGGGTTGGCGGGTTGTCCCATCGTCGGACCGCCCGTCAACCTCATGATCGACCTGGGTGGAGGTGGCGGTCAGGGTTGGAGGGGGAAGAGGAGGCAGCTGCTGGTGGCGTGGGCTATCAGGCGGGAGTCGGCGTCGGTCAGGCGGGCCTCGGCCAGGGCGGTGCGGCGGCCACGCTGGAGCACGGTGCCCTCGCAGCGCAGGACGCCGCTCGCGACGGTGACCGGGCGGAGGAACTTCACGTTCAGGTCCAGCGAGGTGTAGCCGACGCCGGCTGGGAGCGTGGTGTGCACGGCACAGGCGGCGGCGGTGTCCAGCAGGGTGGAGATGACGCCACCGTGGACGCTGCCCAGCGGGTTGTAGTGGAACTCCTGCGGGACCAGCTCGACGACGACCCGCCCCTCGTCGGCCTCCATCCGGGACATGTCGATCAGGTGCATCACCGGTGGCGCGGCCAGCTCGCCGGCGATCATCGCCCGGAGGAGGTCGAGGCCGCTGCGTCGACCGACCTGCGCGGCGTTGGCCGCCGGGTCCGACCAGGTGAAGGTACGGCTGCGAGCCGGCTCCTGAGTCTGTGTCATGGACGCAGCCTGGCAGCCCGTTGCTGAGTCTGTCAATAAGACCTAGCCTGGGCGGATGAGACCCGCGGCGTTGGACTGGTCGGTCGAGAACTGCACCATCGCCCGAGCGATGGAGATCCTCGGTGAGCGGTGGACCCTGGTGGTGCTCCGCGAGGTGTTCAGCGGCGTACGCCGGTTCGACGACATGCGCGTCCGCACGGGCATTCCACGCCAGGTGCTGACCAACCGGCTGGCCACCCTCGTGGAGCAGGGCGTGCTGCGCCGTGAGCCGTACCGGGAGCCGGGCAGCCGGCTGCGTCACGAGTACCGGCTGACGGAGAAGGGCCTGGACCTGTGGCCGGTGCTGGTCGCCGTGCTCGGGTGGGGCGACCGCTACCTCGCCGACCCGGAGGGCTCGCCGGTGGGCGTGGCTCACCGCGACTGCGGCGCGGAGGTGCGCGTCGCGCTGCGCTGCGCGGACGGGCACGACGTGGGTCAGCACCGCGACGTGGTGCCCCGCCCGGGCCCCGGGGCGCGTCGCCGTACCCCCTGACGCCGACGACCCACCACGCCGAACGGTCCTCGGGCGGCCGCCGTGCCACCGCGGTACGCGATGCCGGAGGGAACCCGGCGGCGGTTCGGTGTGACGGTGGGTGTGCACCAGCGTGTCAACAGTGTTGCGGGCATGTGGCCGGCGAAGATCGGCGAATCCGGGCGAAAACAGGTCTTGTCAATGATCTTAAGTATGTGAATACTTCAGTGCACTTGGCCGGTTCCCCCAGATCGGCCGGGTTGCCCTTCGGGTTCGCCGCCCCCGGCGAGACCCGTTCCCCCGCCCAGGAGGTTTGTTACATGCGACCCACGAGGTCCCCGATCCGTGTTGCGGCCACCGTCGCCGTGGCCGGAACCCTGGTTGTCGGCTCGCTCATCGGCGCGCCGGCCCAGGCCGCCCCCGCCGCCTCGCCCGACACCGCCGCCGCCCTCGCCGCTCAGCTCGGCGACCGCTCCGCCGGCTCGTACATCGATGCCAGCGGCAAGTCGGTCGTCACCGTGACTGACTCGGCCGCCGCCCGCGAGGTGAGCAACGCCGGCGCCACCGTCCGGTACGTCGCCCGCGGCGCCGCCGAGCTCAACCGGGCCACCGCGGAGCTGGAGCGCTCCGCCAAGATTCCTGGCACCGCGTGGTGGAGCGACCCGGTCACCAACCAGGTCGTCGTCTCCGTGGACAGCACCGTCACCGGGGCGAAGCTGGAGCGGGTCAAGGCCGCCGCCGCGCGTGCCAACGGCGCGGTGCGGATCGAGGCGGAGGCCGGCGTGCTGAGCACCCGGATCTCCGGTGGCCAGGCCATCTACGCCGGCGGCGGCGGACGTTGCTCGCTCGGCTTCAACGTGCGCAGCGGCAGCACCTACTCCTTCGTGACCGCCGGGCACTGCACCAACATCTCGGCGAGCTGGTACTCGAACTCCGCCCAGACCTCGCTGCTCGGCACCCGTACCGGCACCAGCTTCCCGGGTAACGACTACGGCATCGTGCGGCACAGCAACTCGGCCAACGCCGCCGGCAACGTCTCCCTCTACAACGGCAGCTTCCGCGACATCACCGGCGCCGGCAACGCGTCGGTCGGCCAGGCGGTGCAGCGCTCCGGCAGCACCACCGGCCTGCGCAGCGGCTCGGTGAACGCGACCAACGCCACGGTGAACTACGCCGAGGGCTCGGTCTCCGGCCTGATCCGCACCAACGTCTGCGCCGAGCCGGGCGACAGCGGCGGCTCGCTGTTCGCCGGCGGCACCGCCCTGGGCCTGACCTCCGGCGGTAGCGGCAACTGCCGCACCGGTGGCACCACCTACTTCCAGCCGGTCACCGAGGCCCTGAGCCGCTACGGCGTCAGCGTCTTCTGATCGATCCACCGCTCGCGGGCCGCCGGAACCATCCGGCGGCCCGCGTCGCGTTCGCGGGTCGTTGAGCCACCGCGGCATCCCCGGCTCCGGCTCAGGCGAGCCGGTCCGGCCCCTGGCCCGGTCCGAGAGGATCCGGCGGTACGACGCCAACCGTCGGTAGCCCCGGGCCGACGGCGGTGGCGCCACCCGCGGCCCACGTGAGGTGCGCCCGCCGGGCGGAGAGCACCGCCAGCAGCGGCCAGAGCGAGACGGCCAGCGCCGTCACCCGCTCGGCCAGCCCGGTCCGGGACCCGCTGGTCACCTCGAACGCGAACCAGCCGAAGAGGGCGAGCAGCACGATCGTGGTGCTCAGCCCCACCGCCCGGCGGAACGCCCACGGCGGCTCGGGCGCGGCCGGATGCGCCCTGTCCGGGCCGCGCGGCAGCCGCAGTGCCGAACCGGCCGGCCAGAGCGCGAGGGCGAGGACGGCCACGGTCGCCACGATGCCGTGGCTGAGGGACCCGCCGACCATCGGCCGGGGAAAGGCCACCAGCGCGATGGTGGCCACCCCGCCGACGGCGAGGAGGAACCGGCTGGGCAACCCGGCCGCGTGCAGCGCGGCGGCGATCGCCAGGTAACAGGAGCCGAGCAGCACCAGGCAGGTGATCATGATCCAGGCGTCGGTGGCATCGTGCCCGGCCAGCTCGCTGATGGTGTCCCGCACCGGGTCGTAACCGGCGGGCTGTCGGGCGCCCGCGACCGTCCACCCGGCGACCAGCAGCACGGGCGCCGCCGTCGCCGTGACGACGACCCAGTTCGGTACGGCGCGCATTCGGCCACGTTAACCGGCGTGACGGCCCGCCGACCGGGGTTCGCCCGTCCGCCCACCGGCGAATCGTCGCGGCCTGCCGGGTGCCCCGGAGCGGGGGCGGCCGCCCCTGACAGAATGCCGGTGAGGACTGTTCCACGATGAGGAGTTGCCAGCCGTGATCCGTACCCACAATGCCGGAAGCCTGCGCGCCGCGGACGCCGGCTCGACGGTGACGCTCGCCGGGTGGGTGGCCCGCCGGCGTGACCACGGCGGCGTCATCTTCGTCGACCTGCGCGACGGCTCCGGCGTGGTCCAGGTGGTGTTCCGCGAGGAGGACGCGCACGCGCTGCGCAACGAGTTCTGCGTGAAGGTCACCGGCGAGGTGACCCGCCGGCCCGCCGGCAACGAGAACCCGGAGCTGCCCACCGGCGAGGTCGAGGTGACCGCCGTCGAGCTGGAGGTGCTCTCCGAGGCGGCCCCGTTGCCGCTGCCGGTGGACGACCAGATCGAGGCCGGTGACGACATCCGGCTCAAGTACCGCTACCTGGACCTGCGCCGCAGCGGCCCGGCGAACGCGCTGCGGCTGCGTTCGCGCGCCAGCCACCTCGCCCGGGGCGTGCTGCACGAGCGGGACTTCCTGGAGATCGAGACCCCGACGCTGACCCGCTCGACGCCCGAGGGCGCGCGCGACTTCCTGGTGCCGGTCCGCCTCCAGCCCGGCAGCTGGTACGCGCTGCCGCAGTCGCCGCAGCTGTTCAAGCAGCTGCTGATGGTCGGCGGCATGGAGCGGTATTACCAGATCGCCCGCTGCTACCGCGACGAGGACTTCCGCGCCGACCGGCAGCCGGAGTTCACCCAGCTCGACATCGAGATGTCCTTCGTGACCGAGGACGACGTGATCGACCTCGGCGAGGCGATCGTCTCGGCGCTCTGGAAGGACCTGGCCGGGCACGAGATCACCCGGCCGATCCCGCGGATCACCTGGCACGACGCGATGGCCCGCTACGGCTCGGACAAGCCGGACCTGCGCTACGGCGTGGAGCTGACCGAGCTGACCGACTACCTGCGCGGCACCGAGTTCCGGGTCTTCGCCGGGGCGATCGACGCGGGCGGCTACGTCGGCGCGGTGGTCATGCCCGGCGGCGCGGCGCAGAGCCGCAAGGAGCTGGACGGCTGGCAGGACTGGGCGAAGGCGCGCGGCGCGCGCGGCCTGGCGTACGTGGTGCTGGACGCCGAGACCGGCGAGGCGCGCGGCCCGGTGGCCAAGAACCTCTCCGCCGAGCACCTGGGCGGGCTCGCCGACGCGGTCGGCGCCAAGCCGGGCGACGCGGTCTTCTTCGCCGCGAGCGCCACCACCCGCGACGCGCAGGAGCTGCTCGGCGCGGCCCGCGTCGAGATCGCCAAGCGGTCCGGCCTGATCGACGAGAGCGCCTGGGCGTTCTGCTGGGTGGTCGCCGCGCCGATGTTCGAAAAGACGGACGAGGGTGGCTGGACGGCCGTGCACCACCCGTTCACCTCGCCGAACGCCGAGTGGGTGGACCGGTTCGAGGAGGCGCCGGACCGGGCGCTGGCGTACGCGTACGACATCGTCTGCAACGGCAACGAGATCGGTGGCGGGTCGATCCGTATCCACCGGGGCGACGTGCAGAAGCGCGTCTTCGACCTGCTCGGCATCACTCCCGAGGAGGCGCAGGACAAGTTCGGCTTCCTGCTGGAGGCGTTCAAGTACGGCGCCCCGCCGCACGGCGGCATCGCCTTCGGCTGGGACCGGGTCTGCATGCTGCTCGCCGGCGCGGACTCCATCCGCGAGGTCATCGCCTTCCCGAAGACCCGCGGCGGCTTCGACCCGCTGACCGGCGCGCCGACGCCGATCACCGGCCAGCAGCGCACCGAGGCCGGCATCGACGCCAAGCCGAAGCCCCCGGCCACGGCCCACACCGGAACGGCCGGCCCGGCCGCCCCGGTAGCCGACCCGGTCTGACCGACCCACCCTCCACCTGCTTGGTTGACCAAGAGGTTTGCGTCATCATCGCCCGTCGGGATGACGCGAACCTCTTGATCGTCGGTAGGGGAGTGGTGGCATGCGGGTGCTCGTGGTGGGGGCCAGTGGGTTTCTGGGCGGGGAGGTGTGCCGGCGGGCTTCGGGCGCCGGGTGGTCGGTGGTGGGCACGTACCACTCCGGCGATATCACCGCGCCGGGTGTCACGGCGCGTCGGCTGGACGTGACCGACCGGGCCGCCGTGCGCGCGCTGGTCGCGCAGGTGCGGCCGGACGCCGTGGTCAGCACCCCCTACCGGTACGACGACTGGACGGTGACCGCCGACGGGGCCGCGCACGTGGCGGTCGCCGCCGCCGAGGTGGGCGCCCGGCTGGTGCACGTGTCCAGCGACGCGCTGCACGCCGGCCGTCCGTCGCCCTACGCCGACGACGAGACACCGACCCCGGTGAACGCGTACGGGGCCGCGAAGGCTGCCGCCGAGACCGCCGTGCGGGCGGTCGACCCCGGCGCGGCACTGGTGCGTACCTCGCTGATCCTTGGGGAGGGCAGCAAACAGATCCAGCTCTGCCGGGACGCGCTCGCCGGCCGGGCCACCCTGTTCACCGACATGATCCGCTGCCCGGTCGACGTCACCGACCTGGCCGACGCCGTGCTGGAGCTGGTCGGCAGCGCGTACGCCGGCCCGCTCAACGTGGCCGGCGCGGACGCGGTCAGCCGCGCCGAACTGGGCCTGCTGGTCGCCGAGCGGTTCGGCCTCGACGCGGCCGGCCTGAAGACCACCACCAGCACCGCCGCGGGCGTGGCCGGCCCCAGCGACGTACGCCTGGACTGCACCCGCGCCGCCGGCCTGCTGCGTACCCGGCTGCGTGGAGTACGTGAACTCCTGGCCCGCTGACCCCCCACCGCTCGCACACCTTCTCTGCATATTTCCTATGCACAGATATTGTGCAGAGAAGGTGTGCAGAGATACTGTGCAGCCATGGCGAAGGACGGATCGACACCGCGGCCGGTGCCGCGTGAGGTGCGCATCGACAAGCGGCAGGTCCGGGTGCTCGCGCACCCGCTCCGGATGCGACTGGTCGGGGCTCTGCGGGTCAAGGGCCCGGCCACCGCCACCACGCTGGCGGCGATGCTCGGCACCAACACCGGCGCGACCAGCTACCACCTGCGCCAGCTCGCCGAGGTCGGGCTGGTCGTCGAGGATCCCGACCGGGGCGGCGGACGGCAGCGCTGGTGGCAGGCCGCGCACGACGTCACCAACTGGGAACCGACCGACTTCGACGACGACCCCGACGCCCGGGCCGCGATCGAGTGGATCCAGGGCGACCAGGTGCGGCACCTCGTCGAGCATGCCGAACGCTGGTTCGCCACCCAGCACGAGTGGTCCCCGGCCTGGCGGGACGCCTTCGGCATGAGCGACATCTTCATGACCGTCCCGCCGGCCCGGCTGGAGGAGCTCAAAGCGGAGGTGTGGCAGGTGCTGGAGCGGTACCACCGCGAGGCCGACGCAGTCGACTCCGCCGACCCGCAGGCCCGCCCCGTGCAGGTCTTCCTGGCCACCTACCCGTTGCGGGAGGAGTACCAGTGAGCGCCCTGACCGTACGCCAGGTCCGTCGTCGCTACCTCACGCTGTACGGCCTGCGCTGGCTGCCCACCGGCCTGATGATCCCGGTGATGATCCTGCTGATGCAGGAGCGCGGCCTGTCGCTGCCGCAGATCGGCCTGGTCGGCGCCGCGCAGGGGCTGCTGGTGCTGGCGCTGGAGCTGCCCACCGGCGGCCTCGCCGACGCCCTCGGCCGCCGGCCCGTGCTGCTCGCCGCCGGAGTGCTCAACCTCGCCTCGCTGGCGCTGTTCGCGGTCGCCGACTCGTTCGCGTTGTTCTTCCTCGTCTGGGCGTTGCAGGGGATCTACCGGGCGCTGGACAGCGGCCCGCTGGAGTCCTGGTACGTCGACGCGACCCTGGCCGCCGACCCGGAGGCCGAGTACGAGCGGGGCCTCGGGTACGCCGGCGCCGTCATCGGCGGGGCCATCGGCGCCGGCGCGCTGCTCAGCGGCGGTCTGGTCGCCCTCGGCCCGATCGGGCCGGTCAGCGCGCTCACGGTGCCCGTGCTGGCCGCCATCCTCGCCCAGGCGGCGGCGCTGGTCGCGCTGCTCGTCCTGCTGGTCGAGCGGCGGCCGGCCACCGGAGTGGCGGCGCTGCGCGCCTCGGTGGTCGAGGCGCCCCGGATGATCGGCCAGGCGGTCGGGCTGCTGCGCCGCTCCCGGGTGCTGCTCGCCCTGGTGGCCGTGGAGCTGTTCTGGGGCTTCGGCATGATCACCTTCGAGTCGCTGCTGCCGGTCCGGCTCGCCGAGGTGGTCGGCGACCCCGAACGCGCCGCCGCGCTGCTCGGGCCGGCCAACTCCGCCGCGTGGATCGCCTCGGCGGCCGGCGCGGCGCTGACCCCCCTGTTGCTGCGCTGGCCCGGCGCCGCGCCGGGCGCCGCCCTCCTGCGCATCCTGCAGGGCGTCACGGTGGTCGGGATGGGGCTGTTCGCCGGGCCGGTCGGGGTGCTCGTGGCGTACCTGGCCTGCTACACCGTGCACGGCGCGTCCAACCCGCTGCACAGCGGGCTGCTGCACCGGCAGGTCGACGGCCCGTACCGGACCAGCGTGCTCTCGCTCAACTCGATGATGGCGCAGCCAGCCGGCGCGCTCGGCGGGGTGGCGTTGACCGCGCTCGCCGCCGCCACCAGCGTCGGCACCGCCATGGTGGTCGGCGCGGTGGTACTGGCCGTCGCCGCCCCGCTCTACCTGCCCGCCTGGCGGGCCGGCCGCCAGCGGGCGGCGGATCCCGCCACCCCGCCCGCGGTTCCCGAACCCACCGCGCCACAGGCCGCCGGGCGTTAGGAGCGGCCCGAGGCGAGAGGACACCTCAGTCGAGTCGCAGGGTGCTGATCAGGAGGGTGTTGGTGAAGCCGAGCCGCCGGTAGAGCCGTACCGCCCCGACGTTGTCCGGGTAGACGCCGAGCGCGACGGTGTCGTGGCGGGCCAGCAGCGCCCGCGTCATCCCGGCGGTCAGCGCCGCGCCCAGCCCGCGACCGCGCTGGTCGGGGGCGACGGTCAGGCCGGCGAGGAAGCCGATGTCGCCCCGGCTGCGGTCCGCCCCGCACGCCACCAACCGGTCACCGGCCCGGATGCCGTACCAGTCGACGACGCGTGGGTCGCCGGGGCGGGACGTGCTGCTGGGGAACGCCTCGTCGATGAGAGCCTCCAGCGCCGGGTGGTCGGCCTCGGTGAGGCGTACCACGCGCTGCTCGTCCGGCTGTGCCGGCGGTGGCGCGGTGGTCCAGTGGAAGTCCCAGTCGTGGTGCCGGGTCACCGCCAGCCGGCCCGACAGGAGGCCCGGGTCGTGCCGCGGCAGGTGCAGGGACTGCCCCGGGCGCAGCACCCCGTCGGCGACCAGCGCGACACAGATCTCGAGCGCGGGTCCGGCCGGGCCGAGCGCGCTACCAGCCGGCCCCTGCTCCGGCGGCGACAACCAGAGCACCGCGCCGTCGCGCCGCCAGCCGCGTGCCGGCGCCCCGAGCCAGAGCGCGTGCCGCGCGTACGGGTGGTGGCCGGTGGCGGCCAGGATGGCGGCCCGGTCCTGGAGCACCTGGTCGTCGATGATCACGAGGTCCAGCCTAGGAGCCGGGAGCGGGGCGGCGGCGTCAGCACCCGCGATCCACCGTGGAGATTGGCGAGCCGACCGATTGGGTACATCTCGCGCCGACCTACTGGGAACCCCCACCGGAGGACCGACATGCTCGCCATTCTGGCCGCGATTGTCTTCGGCTTCGCCCTGCTCGTCGACCTGCTCAACAACGACTTCGGGGCGCCGGACCTGTTCAACTGGCAAACCCTCATGCTCATTGGGCTGCTGCTGCTCTCGCTCTACCTGGCCGGCGTGGGCAGCGGCCCGCGCGCTGGTGGCGGCGGTGGTGGCGGCCGTTGGTACCGGGGCCGGCGTCCGGGTCGTGGCTGACCGGAACCGATCATCAGTGGTCCGGCCCGCGGCGCGATTCCGGCGTCGCGGGTCCGGCCCGGTACTGTCTTCGTGATGGAGTCCGACGCCCTCTTCTCCCTCGGTGCACCCGCCGGGCCGCGCAGCGCGCCCGACGGCCCCGCCGGTGTCGACGGCTTCACTCCGGTGGCCGACGATTCGCCCCTGCCCGTCCGGATGCGCCCGGCGACCCTCGACGAGCTGGTCGGGCAGGACCACCTGCTCGCCCCCGGCGCGCCGCTACGGCAGCTGGTCTCCGGCGGCGCCCCGATGTCGGTCATCCTCTGGGGACCGCCCGGCAGCGGCAAGACCACCATCGCGCACCTGGTGGCCGGTGCCACCGACCGCCGGTTCGTCGCCATGTCGGCGCTCTCCGCCGGCGTCAAGGACGTCCGGGCGGTGATCGAGACGGCCCGCCGGCAGCGCCGCTCGGGCGGCCCGCAGACCGTGCTCTTCATCGACGAGGTGCACCGGTTCAGCAAGACCCAACAGGATTCGCTGCTCGCCGCCGTCGAGGACCGTACGGTCACGCTGCTGGCCGCGACCACCGAGAACCCGTACTTCTCGGTCATCTCCCCGCTGCTGTCGCGGTGCGTGCTGCTCACCCTGCAACCGCTCGACGACGACGCGGTGCGGGGCCTGCTGCGCCGCGCGGTCGCCGACGAGCGCGGCCTGGGCGGGGCGCTCACCCTGGAGCCCGAGGCCGAGGACCACCTGGTCCGGCTCGCCGCCGGCGACGTCCGCAAGGCGCTGACGGCGCTGGAGGCGGCGGCGTCGTCGGCCACGGCGCTCGGTGCCGGGCGGATCGACCTGACCACCGCCGAGCAGGCGGTGGACGTGGCGGCGGTGCGCTACGACCGCGACGGCGACGCCCACTACGACGTCGTCAGCGCGTTCATCAAGAGCATGCGCGGCTCGGACGTGGACGCCGCGGTGCACTGGCTGGCCCGGATGCTGGTCGCCGGCGAGGACGCCCGGTTCATCGCTCGCCGGCTGGTCATCTTCGCCAGCGAGGACGTGGGCATGGCCGACCCGGGCGCGCTGAGCGTGGCCACCGCCGCCGCGCACGCGGTCGAGTACGTCGGGCTGCCCGAGGCGCAGCTCAACCTGGCCCAGGCGGTGATCCACCTGGCCACCGCGCCCAAGTCGAACTCGGCCACCACGGCCATCGGTGCCGCGATCGCCGACGTGCGGGCCGGTAAGGGCGGCCCGGTGCCGCGCGGGCTGCGCGACGCGCACTACGCCGGGGCCCGGGGGCTGGGCCACGGCACGGGCTACCGCTACCCGCACGACGACCAGCGCGGCGTGGTCACCCAGCAGTACGTCCCGGACGACCTCGTGGGCACCGACTACTACCGGCCCAGCCCGCACGGGGCGGAGCGGTCGGTGGCCGCCCGGCTGCCGCTGCTGCGCCGGATCGTGCGCGGGCTGCCCACCCCGGCAGCCCGCCCGGAGGTCCCGCCGGCCGGTTCGCCCGTAACGGCACAGACCGTACCGACGCTTCCCGGCGAGAACGGTCGCTCGACGACGGGCACGGGCGGTCCCGGCACGATGCAGGACAGCGGCACCAACGCCGCAGGAGAGGGTCAACAGTGAAGTCGCGTGGTGCGGACCGCCCGGACGAGGGCCCGGACGAGCGGCGCGATCCCCGCGCCAAGGGCCGCCGCTGGGGCCGAGGCCGGGCCGAGGCCGAGCCGGAGGAGCCGGTATCCGGCGAGGAGTTCGGCTGGATCGACGACCTGCGGTCGGCCAAGCAGCAACGTACCGAGCTGGGCCCCGATGGCGCGCCGGCAGAGCCGACCAGGCCGCGTGGCGGTGCTCCGGTGCCGCCGGCCGGTCGACCGGACGGCCCGGCGCCAGCCGCCCCGGGCCGTCCGGGTCGCCAC
>NZ_QGKR01000208.1 GCF_003172955.1 Micromonospora acroterricola
CCCCGCCCCGGCGTGACCGCGTTGCCGATCAGGATGAGCAGCGACGCGAGCGGGTTGAGCGCCCGGCCCAGCCAGCGGACCAGCGGCGCCACCGCCCGCCCCACGGCGTACGCGTGCTGCCGGCCGATGGTGCGCGGGGCGACGCCGACCACCACGAAGCTGACCACGGTCATCGCGCCGGCGGTGACCAGCGCGGCCCGCCAGCCGGCGCCGAAGGTGTCCACCGCGACCAGCGCCACCAGTGTGGTGGCGGTCAGCTCGGCGAGCAGCCGCAACAGCAGGAGCAGGTTGAGGTGCCGGACCACGTCGGCAGCGACGGTCTGGAGGGTACGGGCGCCGCGCACGCCGTCACGGGCCAACTCGGCGGCCCGGGCCGGGGAGATCGCGGCGAGCGCCGCCTCGGTCATCGCGATCAGACCGGCCAGCACCACGAGGCCGGCCGCGAAGACGATCAGTTGCAGGTCGGGCAGGCCGGCCGTGGGGCCGGCCGCCAGGAGCGGAGTGGACATCACTGGTTGCGGGTCGACCGCCAGCTCGCCAGCAGTCGGGCCTGGAGCGCGAACATCTCCCGCTCCTCCTCCGGCTCGGCGTGGTCGTAGCCGAGCAGGTGCAGGACCCCGTGCACGGTGAGCAGGTGCAGCTCGTCGGCCGGGGCGTGCCCGGCGGTCGCCGCCTGCTTGGCCGCGACCTCCGGGCAGAGCACGATGTCACCGAGCAGGGCCGGCTCGCCACCGGCCGGTGCGCTCTCGCCCGGGCCGTGGTCGACGCTGCCCTCGTCCATGGGGAAGGCGAGCACGTCGGTCGGGCCCTCGCCACCCATCCAGCGGTGGTTCAGCTCGGTCATGTAGTCGATGTCGACCAGCAGCACGGACAGCTCGGCGAGGGGGTTGACCCCCATCTCGTCGAGGGCGTGCCGGGCGACGGCGAGCACGGCGTCGGTGTCGACGTCGACACCGGACTCGTTGGCGATCTCGATGGACAACTGCTTTCCTCTGCTTTAGCGGCGCCGGGAGGTCCGGCCGCCCTGGGCGGGTCGCCCGGGCACGGCGTGGACGCCCTGCGCCTGCTGGTTCTCCCGCTCGTCCCAGCGGGCGTACGCGTCGACGATCTGCCCGACCAGCTGGTGGCGGACCACGTCGGAGCTGGACAACGCGGCGAAGTGCACGTCCTCGACGTTCTCCAGGATGTCCCGGACGACCCGCAGACCGCTGGTCGTCCCGCCGGGAAGGTCCACCTGGGTGACGTCACCGGTGACGACGATCTTGGAGTTGAAGCCGAGCCGGGTGAGGAACATCTTCATCTGCTCGGGCGTCGTGTTCTGCGCCTCGTCGAGGATGATGAACGCGTCGTTGAGCGTCCGGCCGCGCATGTACGCCAGAGGGGCGACCTCGATCGTGCCCGCGGCCATCAGCTTCGGGATCGACTCGGGGTCGAGCATGTCGTGCAGCGCGTCGTAGAGCGGCCGCAGGTACGGGTCGATCTTCTCGTTGAGCGTGCCGGGCAGGAAGCCCAGGCGCTCACCCGCCTCCACGGCAGGCCGGGTCAGGATGATCCGGTTGACCTGCTTGGCCTGCAACGCCTGGACGGCCTTGGCCATGGCCAGGTAGGTCTTGCCCGTGCCGGCCGGGCCGATGCCGAAGACGATGGTGTGCGAGTCGATGGCGTCGACGTACCGCTTCTGCCCGAGAGTCTTGGGGCGGATGGTGCGCCCGCGCCGGGAGAGGATGTTGAGTGTCAGGACCTCGGCGGGCCGTTCGGCACTGCCCTGCTCGAGCATGCCGACGGTACGCCGCACCGCGTCTGTGGTCAGGGTCTCGCCTTTCTCGATCAGTTCGAGCAGCTCGGTGAAAACCCGCTCGGCGAGGGCGTTGTCCGCGGGAGCACCGGTGATGGTGATCTCGTTGCCACGGACGTGCACGTCACTGGTGACCGAGCGTTCGACGAGTCGGAGAATCTCGTCGCCTGCGCCGAGTAGGTTGACCATGATCTTCGGGTCGGGCACGGTGATCCTGGTCTGCACCCGGGGCGGGCCGGGAGGTGGGGTGCCGGTCATAAGTTGGGCCGAAGGGCCCTGCGCACCTGCTCTCGATCTCGGCGCCGGCCCTGCTGGCACGGCGTGCGGACGTTACACCCATCGTATCCGTTCAACGCGGCCCGCATCGCGCCCATTTCCGCTGGCCGCGATCAACTCCCGGCCCGGAAGTCGTACCGGTCGAAGCTCTCCTGGTGGCGGGTGAACCGGTACGTCGCCCAGTGCATCCGGACCACCGCGCCCGACTCGTCCCGGGTCAGCCTCAGCAGCTCGCCGGCCTCCCGGCCGGAGACCGTGCGGAACACGTCCGGCCGGTCCGGCAGCGGAGCGAAGATCGCTGGCGGGCGGCCCGCCGGGTCACCCGCACCCCGCGCCCGCAGCGTGCCGTCGTGCCAGGAGAAGACGTACTCGAAGCCCTCGCCCCACCAGCGGCCGAGCAGACCCCGCAGGGCCGTCGGCGCGGGCGTCCCGGGCCGCCACGGCTCGATCTCGGCCGGATCGTGCTCGACCGCCGTGGCCAGCAGCCGGTGCGGCAGGTCGAACAGCTCCGCCGCCGTGCCGGACGAGCCGAGCACCGCGGCGCCCATCGCGCCCGCCGTGCCGTCCCCGCCGCGCCGGCCGTACACGGCGGCCAGGAAACCGGGCATGGCCCCGTCGTGCCCCACGTGCACCACCCGCTCCCCCTGCGGGACCAGGATCAGCCCGAGCCCGAAGCCCGCGCCCCAGAGCGTCTCGTCGGTGGTGGTCAGCGGCCAGCGCATCTCGTCGAGAGTGGCGGGGGCGAGCACCGCGCCGGCCGGGTCCAGCGCCGCCGGGTCGGCGAGGAACGCCGCCCAGCGCGCCATGTCGGTCGCGGTGCTCCAGAGCTGGGCGGCGGGGCCGACCGCGCCGAAATCGGTCGGCGGCTCCGGATGCGCCTCGTCGGAGTACGCGTCGACGAGGAACCCGGTGGCCGCCGCCGCGCCGGGGGTCACGGCGGTGTCGGTCAGCCCCAGCGGCGCCAGCACCCGCTCGGTGAGCACCTCCGCCCAGGTGCCGCCGCGCAGCCGGGCGACGAGCTGGCCGAGCACGGCCACACCGAGGTTGGAGTAGTGGAAACGGCGGGCCGGCGGCAGCACCCGCTCGGCCCGGTCCAGCTCGGCCACCAGTTGGTCGGCGTCCGGCGCGCGCAGGCTGTCCCAGACGTCGCCGAACGGCTCCCGTTGCAGGCCACCGGTGTGCGACAGCAGCCAGCGGACGGTCAGCTCACCGTGCGCCGGCAGGTCCAGGTGCCGGCCCACCGGGTCGTCCAGGTCCAGCAGCCCGTCGTCGCGGCACTGGAGGGTGAGCACCGCGGTGAAGGTCTTGGTGACCGAGCCGATCCGGAACCGGGTGCCCGCCCCCAGCGGGCTGTCGGTGCCCGTGCCACCGACGGTGCAGCTCCAGAGCGGTCGGTCGGCCCGGTGCAGCGCCGCCGACACGGCCGGCACCCGGGCGTCGGCCTGCACCCGCCGGACCAGCCGGCCCAGGCGCTCGTCCACCCGGCTGTCCGGCGCCGGCCCTGCGCTCACGCCAGGTCCCGGGCGAGCATCGGGCCGAGCGGCGCGCCACCGAGCAGGTGCGCGTGCACGTGGAACACCTCCTGCCCGCCGTACGCGCCGGTGTTGAACATCAGCCGGAACCCGTCGCCGAGCAGCCCCTCGTCCTCGGCCACCGCGGCGGCCGTCGCCAGCACGTCCGCGGTCAGCGCCGGGTCGCCCTCGGCGAGCGTGGCGATGTCGGCGTAGTGCTCCTTCGGAATGACCAGGACGTGCACCGGCGCCTTCGGGCCGATGTCGCGGAAGGCGAGCGTGGTGGCGGTCTCCCGGACCACGGTGGCCGGGATCTCCCCGGCGACGATGCGGCAGAACAGGCAGTCGGATCCCATCGGGGCAGTGTAAGGAAGGGCACCTCGTTGACGCCCGCGGCACGGGAAGGGGCCCTTCCGGACGGTCGTGCCGGCTACGGCAGGATGCCGTGCATGACGGATCGGGCGGTACTGGTGACCGGGGCCTCGCGCGGGATCGGGCGAGCGGTGGCGACGGCGTTCGCGGCCAGTGGCGACCGGGTGGCGATCCACCACCGCGACTCCGCCGACGCGGCCGAGGAACTGCGCGCGCAGCTGCCCGGCGCCGGGCACGTGGTGGTCCGCGCCGACCTCACCGACCCGGAGGCGGTGCGGGCCATGGTCGACCGGGCCGCCGAGCTGCTCGGCGGGCTGGACGTGCTGGTCAACAACGCCGGGGTGTACGGCGACCGGGACGACCCGCACCCGATCTTCGGCGCCTCCTACGAGCAGTGGCAGCAGCGCTGGCGGCAGGTGCTGGAGACCAACCTGACCGGCGCCGGCAACGTCACCTGGTGCGCCGCGCAGCACATGCGGGAGCGGGGCGGCCGGATCATCAACGTCTCGTCCCGGGGCGCGTTCCGGGGCGAGCCGGCGCAGCCCGCGTACGGCGCCAGCAAGGCGGGGCTGAACGCGCTGGGCCAGTCCCTCGCCGTGGCGCTCGCGCCGTACGGCATCGGGGTCGCCACCGTCGCGCCGGGATACGTGGCGACCGACATGGTCACCGAGCACCTGCGCGGGGAGCAGGGCGCGGCGATCCGGGCGCAGAGCCCGTTCGACCGGGTGGCCCGGCCGGAGGAGATCGCCGCCGCGGTGCACTGGTTGGCCTCGCCGCAGGCCGAGTGGGCGTCCGGCACCATCGTCGACCTCAACGGCGCCTCCTACCTGCGCAGCTGACCGCCGCGCCGACGATCGAGCCGGACCCGCCGGTTGTCGAGTCGCCCGGCCTGTTCATCGCGCGGACAGGGTCGTCGGGGGCGGGCGTGGCCCTCGGAGGCGGGAGAGGCTCCGAGGCCGGACTACCAGCGGCCGAGCCGGGTGGCGAGCACGCTGAGCGCTGCCACCCCGGCGGTGGAGGTGCGCAGCACCGCCGGGCCGAGCCGGACCGGTCGGCCGCCGGCCTCGCGGAACGCGGTCAGCTCGGCCGGGGCGATGCCGCCCTCCGGGCCGACCACCAGGACGATCTCGCCGGCGGACGGCAGCTCGGCGGTGGTGAGCCGCTCCTCGGCCTCCTCGTGCAGGACGAACCCGGCGGCGGCGCCGGCGATCCGGCGGGCCACCGTGGCGGTCGACTCGTCCGGCGCGCCGGCCACGACCGGCAGCCAGGGCCGGCGGGCCTGCTTGGCCGCCTCCCGCGCGGTGGACACCCACTTCTCCCGGGCCCGTACGCCCCGGTCACCGCGCCACTGGGCCACCGAGCGGGCCGCCCCCCAGGGCACGATCTCGTCGACGCCGACCTCGGTCATCGCCTGCACCGCCAGCTCACCCCGATCGCCCTTGGCGATGCCCTGCACGATCACAAGCCGGGGTACGGGCGCGTCCGCGTACCCCCGGGAGGTGATGGTGAGGTCCAGGCTGCCCCGGCCGACGGCGGTGACCACGGCGGCGGCGGTGCCGCCCCGGCCGTCGGCGAGCAGCAGCTCCTCGCCGACGCGCAGCCGCTGCACGGTGGCGGCGTGGTGCCCCTCGGGACCGTCGAGGGTCAGCGCGTCGGCGGTGGGCAGCGACTCGACCAGGAACAGCGGCGCGGACACGACGATCAGGCTAGCCGCGGCGGTCAGGCGTGGCCGTTGAACGCGTCGCGCATCCGGGAGAAGAAGCCGCCCTGCTTGGTCAGCTCGGCGACCTCCTCGCCCCGGGTCTTGGCGAAGTCGCGCAGCATCCGCTCCTGGTCCGGGTCGAGCTTGGTCGGTGTCCGGACGTCCAGGTGCACGTAGAGGTCGCCCCGGCCGGTGCCGCGCAGGTGCGGCACACCACGGGCGCGCAGCCGCAGCGTGCTGGCGGGCTGGGTGCCGGCCTTGACGTCGACGGTCTCCTCGCTGTCCAGCGTCTTGATGGTCAGCCGGGTGCCGAGCGCCGCCGCCGTCATCGGCACGGTCACGCGGCAGTGCAAATCGTCGCCCTTGCGGGAGTACACGTCGTGCGGCCGCTCGTGGATCTCCACGTAGAGGTCGCCGGCGGTGCCGCCACCGGGGCCGACCTCTCCCTGCTGGGCCAACCGGATCCGCATGCCGTCCTCGACGCCGGCCGGGATCTTGACGGTCAGCGAGCGACGGGTGCGCACCCGGCCGTCGCCGGCGCAGGTGGGGCAGGGGTGCGGGATGGTGGTGCCGTAGCCCTGGCAGACGGTGCACGGCCGGGCGGAGACCACCTGGCCGAGGAAGGTGCGCTGCACCGACTGCACCTCGCCCCGACCGCCGCACGCCTCGCAGGTGGCGAGGTGGGTGCCGGCGGCCGTGCCGGCGCCGGAGCAGGTGGTGCAGAGCACCGCCGTGTCGACCGTGATCGGCGCCTCGACGCCGAACGCGGTCTCGTGCAGGTCCAGCTCGAGCCGCAGGATCGCGTCGGCGCCCGGCCGGGTACGCGGACGGGGGCCGCGGGCGCCGCCCGCCGCGCCGCCGAAGAACGCGTCCATGATGTCCTGGAACCCGACGAACGGGCCGGCCCCGCCCGGACCACCCGGCCCACCGGCGCCGCCGCCACCGGGGGCGAGCGGGTCGCCGCCCAGGTCGACGATCTGCCGCTTCCGGTCGTCCGAGAGCACCTCGTACGCGGCGTTGATGTCCTTGAACTTCTCCTGAGCCTCCGGGTCCGGATTGACGTCCGGGTGGAACTGGCGCGCCAGCTTGCGGTAGGCGCGCTTGATCTCGTCGTCGGAGGCTTCCCGGCTCACACCGAGGATGCCGTAGTAGTCCCTGGCCACTGCGTTCCGTGTCCTCATGTTCGTCTCGCGTTGCGCCGGTCGGCGGCCGCAGCCGGCCGTCGGCCCTGACTGGTCAGTTCTGGGCCAGCAGCTCGCCCACGTAGCGTGCCACGGCGCGCACCGTGGCGATGGTGCCGGGGTAGTCCATCCGGGTGGGCCCCAGCACCCCCAGGCCGCCCACGATGGTGGCGCCCGGGCCGTACCCCGTGCTGACCACCGAGGCGGCGCGCAGGTTGTCGAACTCGTTCTCGTCGCCGATCAGCACCCGGGTCGTGCTCGGCTCGGTCTCGCCGATGAGCTTGAGGAGCACGACCTCCTCCTCCAGCGCCTCGAGGATCGGCCGCAGCGAGCCCTGGAAGTCGAGCAGGCCGCCCCGGGTGAGGTTGGCGGTGCCGGCCAGCGCGATGCGTTCCTCGTGCCGCTCGACGAGCGTCTCCAGCAGCACGGTGGAGAGCGTGGTCATCGCCGGGCGCAGCTCGGGCGGCGCCTCCTCGACCAGCGCCTGCACCAGCGGCGGCGTGTCGGACAGCCGCGCGCCGGCGAGCTTCTCGTTGACCAGCCGGCGCACGTCGGTGACGTCGTCGGCGGACACCGGCCCGGGCAGCTCCACGAGGCGCTGCTCCACCCGCCCGGTGTCGGCGATCATGACGAGCATCAGTCGGGTGGTGGAGATCGGCACCAGCTCCAGGTGCCGCACCGAGGAGCGGGCCAGGCTCGGGTACTGCACCACGGCCACCTGCCGGGTCAGTTGCGCGAGCAGCCGCACGGTGCGATGCACCACGTCGTCGAGGTCGACCGCGCCGACCAGGAAGCGCTCGATGGCCCGGCGCTCGGCCGGGCTGAGCGGCTTGACCCGGGACAGCCGGTCGACGAAGAGCCGGTAGCCGCGGTCGGTGGGCACCCGGCCAGCACTGGTGTGCGGCTGCCGGATGTAGCCCTCCTCCTCCAGCACGGCCATGTCGTTGCGGACGGTGGCCGGGGAGACACCGAGCTGGTGCCGCTCGACCAGCGCCTTGCTGCCGACCGGCTCCTGGGTGGAGACGTAGTCCTCGACGATGGCGCGGAGCACGGCGAGCTTGCGGTCGTCGAGACCCATCCTCCGCACCTCCTGTCGCACATCGGCCTCCGGCAGGGTGGGCCGGCGGGCCGTACTGGCACTCGACTGTAACGAGTGCCAGTCTACGTCGGCGGGCCCGCCGGCGCGATGATCAAGGACGTCGTTGTCCGTTCAGCCGGGCCGCCCGACGGTGTCGCTCTGGTGCGGCGTTGCGACAGGCCCCTACCGTGACATCCATGACTGAACCACCTCGTCCTCCCGGCGCGGGAGACCCCGGCGACCACCCGCCGGAGCCGATCTCCCCGCCGACGGCTCCCGGCCCGGCCTCCTCGGCCGAGCCACCCACCGCACCACTCTCCGGGGCGCCCGGCCCGGCCGGCTATCCCCCGGCCGGTGGCTATCCGCCGCCCACCGGTGACCAACCGCCGTCGGGCGGCTACCCTCCGCCCGGGGGCTACCCGCCGCCCGGAAACTACCCGCCCCCCGGCGGCTATCCCCCTGGCGGCTATCCGACCGGCGGCGCCTACGCGGGCCCCGGCGGCGGCTACGCCAACAACGAGGACAAGACCTGGGCGCTCGTCGCGCACTTCGGCGGCGCCGTCGGCGCGCTGATCAGCTTCGGCCCGCTGGGCTTCGTGGCCCCGCTCATCGCCTACCTGGCCCGCGGGCAGCAGTCGCCGACCGTCCGGGCGCACGCCCTGGCCGCGCTGAACTTCCAGATCCTCTGGTCGATCATCGCGTTCGTGCTGCTCTTCGTGAGCTGGTGCCTGTTCTTCCTGCCCAGCATCGCCGTCGTGGTGATCCAGATCCTGTTCGGGATCATCGCGGGAATGAAGGCCAACGAGGGCAGCCCCTACCGCTACCCGATGTCGGCGAGCTTCATCAAGTGACCCGGGTCGGCCGCTCCCCCGGCCGGCCCGGCGCACGACCTCCGGCGTGCCGGCTCAGGGCAGCAGGTCGCGGACCACGCCGTCGGCGAGCAACCGGCCGCGCGGTGCTCACCCCGCGCGGCCGGTTGCTCGCCGACGGGTGCTTGACGTTCCACCAGCGCACCCCGCCGACGTGGCTGTGCGCCCCGGGGCCGAGCCCCCACCAGTCCGCGCCGGTCCAGTAGAGCAGGTTGTGCCGACACCGGGCCTCGTCGGTGCGGGCCCAGTTGGAGACCTCGTACCAGGAGAGGCCGGCCGCGTCGAGGGCGGCCTCCGCGGCCAAGTAACGGTCCGCGGCGACGTCGTCGCTGGGGTACGGCAGCTCGCCGCGCCGCATCCGGGCGGCCAGCCGGGTGCCGTCCTCCACGATCAGGGCGTACGCGCTGACGTGGTCCACCCCGGCGGCGACCACCTGGTCGAGCGAGGCGGCGAAGTCCTCGGCCCGCTCCCCCGGGGTGCCGTAGATCAGGTCCAGGTTGACGTGCTCGAACCCGGCGTCGCGCGCCTCCAGGGCGGCGGCGGTGGCCCGACCGGCGCTGTGCCTGCGGTCCAGGATCGCCAGCACCCCCGGGGAGGCGGACTGCATGCCGAGGGAGATGCGGGTGTAGCCGGCGGCCCGCAGGAGCTTCAGCGACTCCGGGGTGACCGACTCCGGGTTGGCCTCGGTGGTCACCTCCGCGTCGGCGGCCAGCCCCCAGGTGCGGTCGATGCCGTCGAGGATGCGGGCCAGGTCGTCGGCGGGGAGCAGGGTGGGCGTGCCACCGCCGACGAAGACCGTGTCGACCCGCGGTGGTGGGCTGTCGCCGAGCACCCGGGCGGCGAGCTTCAGCTCGGCCAACACGCTGTCGGCGTACCCCTCCCGGCTGGCGCCGCCACCCAACTCGGACGCCGTGTAGGTGTTGAAGTCGCAGTAGCCGCAGCGGCTGGCACAGAAGGGCACGTGGACGTACACGCCGAAGCCGCGCGCGCCGACCGCCGTGGTGGCGGTGGCGGGCAGCGATCCGTCGACGGGGACGGTCTCACCATCTGGAAGGACGCCGGGCATGGCCACTAGTGTGCCCGGCATGACCTCTCCCGACGTGCTCGTGCGGGTCTCCACGGCCCGTGGGGTGACCACCCTCACCCTGGACAGCCCGCACAACCGCAACGCGCTCTCCACCGGCCTGATGACCCAGCTGCTGGCCGGGCTGGCCGACGCGGTGGCCGACGACGCCGTCCGGGTGATCGTGCTCGACCACACCGGCCCGGTCTTCTGCTCGGGGGCGGACCTGAAGGAGACCGCCGCGGCGTACGCCAGCGGGACGGTGCCCGCCGGGATGCTGGGCGACGTGCTCGCCGCGCTCTGGGAGTGCCCGAAGCCGGTGCTGGCCCGGGTCGCCGGTCCGGCGCGGGCCGGTGGGTTGGGCCTGATCGCCGCCGCCGACCTGGCCGTCTGCGCCGACGAGGCGACGTTCGCCTTCACCGAGGTGCGGATCGGGGTGATCCCGGCGGTGATCTCGGCGACGGTCCTGCCCCGGCTGCACCCGCGCGCCGCCGCCGAGCTGTACCTGACCGGGGACACCTTCGACGGCCGTCGGGCCGCCGAGATCGGCCTGGTCACCGCCGCTGTCCCGGCGGACGGGCTGGACGCGGCGGTGAGCCGGTACTGCGACTCGCTGGTGCGCGGCGCGCCCGGCGCGCTGGCCGGCGCGAAGGAACTGCTGCGCCGACCGGGCACCGCCGAGCTGCGCGCTGAGCTGGCCCGGCTGTCCGCTCTCTCGACCGGCTACTTCCTCTCCGACGAGGGCCGCGAGGGGGTCACCGCGTTCCGGGAGAAACGACCGGCGCGTTGGGTGCCCGCTCTCGACGTCTGAGCGTCCGGGTAGGCGTTGCTGTTGGCCCCGCGTCCGGTCACCACGCGGTCGCGCCGCCGTCGACCGGGTAGTTCGCGCCGGTGATGTACGACGCCCGGTCGGACGCGAGGAAGACCACCAGTTCGGCGACCTCCTCGGGTTGGGCGAAGCGCTTGACGAGCGTCTTGCCGGTGATCGCGTCCCGGGCCGCCTGGTTGTCGCCGAGGTCGCGTTCACTGGCCGGGCTCACGATGGGCCCGGGACTGATCGCCACGGCGCGGATCCCGTGGGGCGCGCCTTCGAGCGCGAGTTGCCGGGTCATGCCGATGATGCCGGCGTTCGCGGCGGCGTGCCCGACCATCGGGGGGACGTGGCCACCGATCATTCCGGCCATGGAGGCGGCGCTGATGATGACGCCGCCGCCGCGCTGGACCAGGTGCGGCCAGGCGAACTTCGACACGAAGAAGGGGATGTCGAGTTCGCCGGTGATGGTGAACCGCCAGTCCTCGACGGAAAAGTCGGGCATCGGACCGAAGCGGAGCGCGGCCGCGTTGTTGTAGACCACGTCGAGCCCGCCGTAGGCCGCCACGGCGTCCTCGACGAGCGTGCGCACCTGTTCCGGGTCGGTGAGATCGACCGGGGCGATGCCCGTCATCTCACCGCCGGCGTTCCGGACGAGTTCGACCGTCTCGTTGTTGCCGTCGATCTGGATGTCGGCCCCGACGACCCGTGCGCCCTCCCGCGCGAAGGCCAGCGCGGCGACGCGGCCCAGGCCTCCTCCGGTGCCGGTGATGAGCACGACCTTTCCGTCCATCGTTCCCATGGGAACTCCTCCTTGCTCCGTGACCTGTCCGGCCGTTGCCGGGCCGGGTCGGGTGGCACCGCCGGGTATGAACGAGCTGCCCGGTCCAATTGATATGTCAACCGTACGAACTCCTTGACCGGTCAACCACTTCTGGCCCCCGTCGGCACGGTGACGCTCGCGACAGGCCGGGCGGGCAGGTCACGCCGCATCCGACCTGAGCCGCCAGGACGCGCGCCAGCCGCCCTCCACGCCCGCGATGCCCGATTATTGCGGGATTAGGGAGGATGGAAGGGAAATACGGCAGGTGAGACCGCGGTCGGAGCGGGAACGTCGGTCGGTGCGGCAGCGCCAGCCAGGTGGAAACCGGTCGGACGGCCCGGATCGGTCGCCGCGGGACGTACGCTTGTCGGACTGTCGATGTGGGGGTGTGGGTGCGAACTCGGGCAACCGTGGCGGGTGGACTCGTTCTCGTCCTCGTCGCAGTGATCGCAGTCTGGCTCGTCGTACGGCAGGTCGGAGACCAACTGCGGCTGCCGCTGTCGGCGCGGACCTGCACCGTCCAGGCCGACGGCCGGGTCGCGCTGGACGCTGACCAGATGGCCAACGCGGCGACCATCGCGGCGATCGGCGCCCAGCGCGGGATGCCCGAGCGGGCCGTGGTGGTCGCGCTGGCCACCGCGTACCAGGAGTCCGGGCTGCGCAACCTCGCCGACGGCGACCGCGACTCGGTCGGCCTGTTCCAGCAGCGCCCGAGCCAGGGCTGGGGCACCCCGACGCAGATCCGCGACCCGCGCTACGCCGCGAACCGGTTCTACGCCGCACTGAAGAAGGTCCGCGGCTGGGAGTCGATGCGGGTCACCGACGCCGCCCAGCGCGTGCAGCGCTCGGCGTTCCCCGAGGCGTACCAGAAGTGGGCCGACGACTCCGAGGTGCTCAGCCGGGCACTGCTCGGTGACGCCACCGGCGCGGTCGCCTGCACGGTGGGGCGTACCCCGGTGATGCGCGGAGCGGCGGCGGCCGCGCAGTTGACCCGCAACCTGGTGCTCGACTGGGGGTTGCCGGGCACCGACCCGGCCGACCAGACCGGGCTGGCCGTGACCGCGGGCGACCAGCGCGACGGCTGGCGGTACGCCCACTGGCTGGTCTCGCACGCGCAGGACCACGGGGTGAAGTGGGTTCGCTTCGGCGATCTCGAGTGGACCGCCCGGGATGGCACCTGGGGCCAGGTGAGCGGCGAGCGGGGTCCCGCCGGTCAGGTGGTGGCCGAGGTGTTCGCCGAGGGATGACCGCGACAGCGATCTCTTAACCGGCAGTCACCGCACAATCGGACAACCGGCACCGTAATTCCCCATTGATGATGAAAACCTGACGCTCCGTAGTGGCTCCGCTGCGCGCGGTCCGGCTGTCCACAAGCCAGGCCGCCGGCCCTCCCCAACGCCGAGGTGGCACGTTACGATCGGCGGCCTGTGCCAGAAAAGGCTTTCACCTCATGGGGAGGGGTACGACGCGGTGTTCGATTACGGCGACCGGACCGGCTACGAACCGATCAGCGACACTGACCGCAAGGAGTTCCACGAGCAGGGCTTCCTCCTGCTGCGCAACGTCCTGACCGAGGATCACCGGGCGGCGCTGGAGGCGGCGGTCGACCGCGTCTACGCGGAGGAACAGGCCAAGGGCAACACCAAGAAGGACGGCACCCTGCACCTGCTGGGCTTCCTGGAGCGCGACGAGCTCTTCGGCGAGCTGCTGACCCACCCGATCGCCTTCCCGTACATGTGGGGACTGGCCGGCTGGAACATCTACACCCACCACAACCACCTGGACGTCACTCCCCCGGCCCTGGAGCCGGAGAAGCCGTACTGGGGTTGGCACCAGGACGGGTACCGCCAGAACTCCGACCCGGAGACGATGGACCCGAACCTGCCCCGGCCGATGTTCTCGCTCAAGGTCGCGTACGTGCTCTCCGACCTCTCCGAGACCGGTCGCGGCGCCACCAAGGTCATCCCGGGCAGCCACCTGTGGAACTCGCTGCCCCGGCCGAAGGACCTCAGCGTGCACAACCCCGACCCGGAGGGCACGGTGGAGATCACCGCCAACCCGGGTGACGCCTTCATCTTCGACCGCCGGCAGTGGCACTCCCGGTCGACGAACCTGTCGACCATCACCCGCAAGATGCTCTTCGTCGGCTACACCTACCGGTGGATCCGGCCGCTCGACGAGCTGCACCCGGACCTGGACGGCGAGTGGTACCGCAACCGCACGCCCGTGCAACGCCAGCTGATCGGTGAGGGCACCCACACCGCGAACTACTGGGGCATCAACTGGGACGGGTACGTCGACGACGAGATCCCGCTGCGCAAGGAGCTCAAGGAGCGCGGCCTGCTGGACCGCAACATCCCCTGGCTCCGCTGACCTGAGGAAGGGCCCCTCGCTGCGCACGAGGCGACAGCGAGGGGCCCTTCTGCACAACGGTTGATCATGAAGTTATTGTCCGCGACACGCCGTGCGGCTGGCAACAACTTCATGATCAACCCGTGGGACGACTCTGCGGTTAGAGCGGACGGGTGAGGCGGCGGCGGGCCTTCTCCCGGATCGGCTCCGGCAGGTCCTCCGCGTCGAGCAGCCGGGGCAGCAGCTCCGGCTCCAGGCTCGTCGCCCGGAACACCTCGCCGATGGTCACCCCGTGCGTGGGCCGCTCCACCACCTCGACGGGGTCACCGGCGCCCACCTCCCCCTCGCGCAGCACCCGCAGGTACGCCCCCGGGGTGGCACGCACGGTGAAGCGCCGGATCAGGTCGGGCATCCCCCAGAAGCCGGCGAACGTCGTGCACGGCGTACGCGGCATGGTCACCTGGAGCAGCGCCGTCCCGATCTCCCACTGCTCGCCGATGACCGCGCCGGTCACGTCGACCGCGTAGGTGGTCAGGTTCTCACCGAAGCCGCCGGAGCGGATGGCCCGGCCGATCTCCGCGGACCACCAGGCGGCGTCCTCCTCGGCGTACGCGTAGACGGCCTTGTCCGGGCCGCCGTGGTGGGCCCGCTCCCCGATGAAGTCGCCCGCCACGCCCTCAGCGAGCAGCGACACCGGCCCGTCGACCGGTCGCTTGTCGATGCCGCTGCGACCGCTCGCGTCGCCGGCCCACTCCGCCTCGGTCACCACGCCGAGGTTCACCGCTGCCACCCTGCCCGTCATGACGGCCAGCCTAGTGGCGGGGCAGCGCCGGGCCAGCCCACGGCAGCGGCCGGCTGCCGGGGTCAGCCCTTGACGGCGCCGGCGACCAGGCCGGAGACCATCCGCCGCTGCACCAACAGGAAGAAGATGATGACCGGCAGCGTGAACAGGGTGGAGGCCGCCATCACCGGCCCCCAGTTGGTGTCGTCCCGACCAAAGAAGAAGGTCATCGCCACCGGCAGGGTGTAGCGACTCTGGTCGTTGATGAACGTCAGCGCGAAGATCAGCTCGTTCCACGCGGTGATGAAGGAGAAGATGCTGGTGGCCACCAGGCCGGGCGCGACCAGCGGGAAGAGGATCCGGCGGAAGATCTGGGCGCGGCTGGCTCCGTCGATGGCCGCCGCCTCCTCCAGCTCCTTGGGCACGGCCGCGACGAAGCCACGCAGCATCCAGACCGCGAACGGCAGTGAGAAGCCGAGGTACGTGAGGATGAGGCTGGGCAGGGTGTTGTAGAGCCCGAGCCGCTGGATCATCAGGAACAGCGGGATGACCAGCGCCTCCAGCGGGATCATCTGCACCACCAACAGCATGATCAGGAAGCTGGTCCGCAACTTGAACCGGAACCGGGCGACCGCCGTGGCGGCGAGCAGCGCGACCAGTCCGCTGAGCACCACCGTCGAGACCGCGACCAGCGCGCTGTTGAGGAAGAAGTCGACGAAGCTCACGCCGGGGATCAGGTTGCCGGTCAGGATCTCCCGGTAGTGCTCCAGCGTCGGATGGGTCGGCACCGGCTGCGGCGTGGACGAGAAGATCTCCCTGCTGGGCTTCAGCGAGGTGGAGATCATCCAGTAGACGGGGAACGCCGCGAAGAGCGCGACCAGCAACCCGGCGCCGTTGAGGGCGACCTTCTTCACGACTCGTCCTCCTGCCTGAGCACCATCCGTACGTAGAAGCCGGTGACCACGAGCAGGATCAGCGTGAGGATCACCGCGATGGCCGAACCGAGGCCGTACTTCGGCGGCGGCGAGAAGGCCTCCGCGTAGGAGTAGATGGAGAGCATGAACGTCGGCCGGTCCTGGGTGCCGCCGGCCAGCACGAACTGCTGGGTGAAGACCTTGAAGTCCCAGATGGTGGAGAGCACGATCAGGATCCCGAAGACCGGGCGCAGCAGCGGGAAGGTGATCCTCCAGAACACCCGCCAGGGGCCGGCGCCGTCCACCCGGGCCGCCTCGTGCAGTTCGCTCGGCACGCTCTTCAGGCCGGCGAGCACGCTCACCGCGATGAACGGGAACGAGTGCCAGACCACCACCAGGGTGAGGATGGCGAAGAAGAGCAGGGGCGAGTTGAACCAGCCGTAGCCCGTCCAGTCACTGCGGCCGAACAGGCTGTTGGAGAGGCCGTCCGGCAGCGCGTTGAACAGCCAGGTGACCAGCCCGCTCGTGTCGTCGAAGATCCATTTCCAGACGATCGTGCCGGTGAGCGCCGGGGTGGCCCAGGCGAGCATCACGCAGCTCGCCACGAAGGTGGCCATCTTGCGGCCGAGCCGGTTGAGCAGCAGCCCGACCAGGGTGCCGAGGACCATCGTGAGCAGCACGTTGGCGGCGGCGAACAGGACCGTGTTGCGCAGCACGGTCAGGAAGAACGGGTCGGAGAGGATGTCGGCGTAGTTGCCCAGCCCCACCCACGGCCACTCCCGGTCACCGCGTAGTTGCCGGACGCTGTTCAACCGGTAGAAGGACATCACCACCACCTGGCCGAGCGGCCAGAGCAGCAGCACCCCGATGATCACCAGTGCGGGCAGGAGAAGCAGGTAGGGCAGGCGGTCGACCCGGCGACGCCGCCGCGCGGGGGTCTCCCGCGCGGCGGCCGCCTCCGGCGCGTTCGTCAGTAAGCTCACTTGCTGTTCAAAATGCCTTCCATTTCGGCGGCCGCGTCGGCGGTGGCCTTCTCGACCGTCTTCTGACCCTTCATGACCGAGCTGTTCATCGCCTGGGTCACCGTCTTGGTCCGGCTGACCTCCACCCACTTCGGAGTGAGCGGCGTGAGCTTGGTGTTCTGCATGGTGGTGGCGAACGACGCCATGACCTTGTCGTTGGCGTACGTGCCACCGGCGATCAGGTCCTGGTAGACCGGGAAGAAGCCGAGGCTGCTCGCGAAGCTCTGCGCGTTCTGCTTCTTCAGCAGCACGGTCAGGTAGTCCCAGGCCAGGTCCTGGCGCTCGCTGTCCTTCCAGATCGCCACGTCCGAGCCACCGGCGAAACCGGGCGCCGCCTTGCCGTCCGGGCCGGGGATCGGGAACGTACCCCAGACCTTCTCGATCTCGGGGTTGTCCTTCTTCATGGCGCCCTGCTGCCAGCTGCCGGCGAACGCCATCGCGGCCTTGCCGGTGGCGAACTGGGTGCGGGCGTCGATCTCGTTCCAGCCGGCCGCGGCCGGCGGCGCCACCTTGTGGACGGTCACCAGGTCGGTCCAGAACTTGACCGCGCGCTGCGCCTCGGGGGTGGAGTAGCCGGACTTCCAGGCCCCGCCCTGGTTGGTGGCGATCTCAGCGCCGGCGCCCCAGAGGAAGGAGTAGAAGGGCAGCTCGGAGTTGCCCGGCAGGGCGATGCCGTAGGTGCCCGGCTTCTTCGCCTGGACGGTCTTGGCCGCGGTGACCAGCTCGTCCCAGGTCTTCGGCGGCTGCACGCCCGCCTCCGCGAACCAGTCCGTGCGGTAGTAGATCGCCCGGACGCCGGCGTACCAGGGCACGCCGTACTGCTTGCCGTCGAGCTGCGCGTTGCGCACCAGGTCGGGCAGCAGGTCCTTGCCGTCGGCCCAGCCGCCCATCCGGCCACTCACGTCGGCGAGCGCCTCCTGGGCCGCCCAGCCCTGGGTCTCGGTGTTGCCCAGCTCGGTGATGTCCGGACCCTCACCGCCGGCGAGCGCCGCCTGGAACTTCTTGGGCGCCTCGAGCCAGGGGATGTACTGCACCACCACGTCGGTGTCGGGGTGCTTCTGCCGGAACTCGGTCTCCACCCCGTCGAGGAAGGTGTTCTGGGCGTCGCCACCCTCGCCCATCATCCAGACCGTGAGCTTGCTGTCGTCGGCCGCGTCGTCGCCGGAGCCCCCGCAGCCGGTCAGCACCATCGCGGCCGAGGCCACCACGGCGGTGACCGGGGCCAGCCGCTTCCACCTGTTCACGCCACTTCTCCCCTCGCGCCGCCTGGAACTAACCTTCTCCGCCGCACCCTAGTACGAAGAATTCCTTTACGACAGTGGGCGGACCGTCGGAGCGTGGCGACCGTACCGCAGGGGATCGACGAAAGGGTGCGGTGGCACCGGGCCGAAGTCGGGCACTCCCGCACGAAAGAGCGCCCGGCTGTTGGCCGGGCGCTCTTTCGTGTCGTGCGATGGTGCCAGTTGATGCCGGGTTGTTATCGGGTGACGCTGCGGCGGCGACCCACGCCGGCCACCAGCGCGACCGCGATCGCCGCGACGACGACCTGCACCAGCAGCTCGCCCCAGTCGATACCGTTGGTCTCGGTCGCGATGCCGATCGCCCGCGCCAGCACGGTGCCCAGCAGGGCCGCGCCGACACCGATCAGCAGGTGCAGCCAGATCGGCATGTTCTGCCGGCCCGGGACGACCAGGCGGCCCAGCGCCCCGACGATGAGACCGACAACGATCGCAGTGATGATGCCCCACACGGTGAGCTCCACGGTCGCCCTCCTTCACAGAATGTCCGACACACGAATGTGTGTTTCCTGTCGTGACCGCTAAGTTCCCGACCCGCCGAAAATCCAAACCGACTTTGCCGACCAGACGATCACTACTGTGCCGACCGGGACACGTTCCACCGCCCCGCACGGCCCGCCGCCGAGGCGTCGAGGCGCGCCGCGAGTGGCCGCGACTGGCGTCGGGCGGCATCGGGCGGCACGCGACCGCCACACCCGGGATGAACGCCGATGGGCGCCCGACCAGCTGGTCGGGCGCCCAAATCAGAAGTGGTGCGGTGGTGCGGGTGTTACCGGGTGACGCTGCGGCGGCGACCCACGCCGGCCACCAGCGCGACCGCGATCGCCGCGACGACGACCTGCACCAGCAGCTCGCCCCAGTCGATACCGTTGGTCTCGGTCGCGATGCCGACGGCCCGCGCCAGCACCGTGCCCAGCAGGGCCGCGCCGACACCGATCAGCATGTGCAGCCACATCGGCATGTTCTGCCGGCCCGGGACGACCAGGCGGCCCAGCGCGCCGACGATGAGACCAACAACAAGCGCAGTGATGATGCCCCACACGGTGAGCTCCACGATCGCCCTCCTTCAAAGAATGTCTGACACACGATGTGTGTTTCCTGTCGTGACCGCTAAGTTCCCGAGCCGCCGAAAATCCAAACCGACTCATGTCGAGCCGCAGCGGCAGGCGTCAATGCCGCACGGGGTGCGTCGATTGGCGCGGGAGGGCGTCCACACAGGTCGCGGGCTCTGTCGTCAGGATCCGCCGCCATCTCGACGAGCCCGAAAAATTTCTCCGCCAGCGACGGTCACCGTCGTCCGGAGCACGGGAACTGCCGACCGGGACACGGCGACGGCCGGCGCCCCGCCGGGCGATCGGTCGTCGCGACCGCCCGGCCGAGGGCACCGGCCGTGTTCGTCAATCAGCGCCGGCGCACCGGCGTCGGCGTCACTTCTTGCCGGCGGGCTTGCCGTCGCCGGAGTCGGAGGAGAGGGCGGCGATGAAGGCCTCCTGCGGCACCTCGACCCGCCCGACCATCTTCATCCGCTTCTTGCCTTCCTTCTGCTTCTCCAGCAGCTTGCGCTTACGGCTGATGTCACCGCCGTAGCACTTGGCGAGGACGTCCTTGCGGATCGCCCGGATCGTCTCCCGAGCGATGACCCGGCTGCCGATGGCCGCCTGGATCGGCACCTCGAACTGCTGGCGCGGGATCAGGGTGCGCAGCTTGGCGGCGATGCTGACGCCGTAGTTGTACGCCTTGTCCTTGTGCACGATGGCGCTGAACGCGTCCACCGGCTCGCCGTGCAGCAGGATGTCCACCTTCACCAGGTCCGATGCCTGCTCGTCGGTGGGCTCGTAGTCGAGCGAGGCGTAACCCTTGGTGCGGCTCTTCAACTGGTCGAAGAAGTCGTAGATGATCTCCGCGAGGGGCAGCGTGTACCGCAGTTCGACCCGGTCGGCGGAGAGGTAGTCCATGCCGAGCAGGCTGCCCCGCCGACCCTGGCAGAGCTCCATCACCGCGCCCACGTAGTCGTTGGGCGTCAGCACGGTGGCCCGGACCACCGGCTCGTACACCTCCGCGATCTTGCCGGTCGGGTACTCGCTGGGGTTGGTGACGACGATTTCCTCGCCGTCGTCCGTGATCGCCCGGTACACCACGTTCGGCGCGGTGGAGATCAGGTCGAGGTTGTACTCGCGCTCCAGCCGCTCCCGGATGATCTCCAGGTGGAGGAGGCCGAGGAAGCCGCAGCGGAAGCCGAAGCCGAGCGCGCCGGAGGTCTCCGGCTCGTAGTCCAGCGCGGCGTCGTTGAGCTTGAGCTTGTCCAGCGCCTCGCGCAGGTTGGGGTAGTCGGACCCGTCGATCGGGTAGAGGCCCGAGTAGACCATCGGCTTCGGGTCCTTGTAGCCACCCAGCGCCTCTTTCGCCGGCCGGGTGTTGATGGTGACCGTGTCACCGACCCGGGACTGCCGGACGTCCTTCACACCGGTGATGAGGTAACCCACCTCGCCGACGCCGAGCGCCTCGGCCTTCACCATCTCCGGGGAGATGACGCCGATCTCCAGCAGCTCGTGCACCGCCCCGGTGGACATCATCTTGATCCGGTCCCGGGCGCTGATCCGGCCGTCGATGACGCGGACGTAGGTGACCACGCCGCGGTAGACGTCGTACACCGAGTCGAAGATCATCGCCCGGGCGGGCGCCTCGGCGTCGCCGACCGGCGGGATGAACTGCCGGACGATCTCGTCGAGCAGGTGCGGGACGCCCTCGCCGGTCTTGCCGGAGACCCGGATGCAGTCGGCGGGGTCGCCGCCGATCAGGTGGGCCAGCTCCTCGGCGTACTTCTCCGGCTGGGCGGCCGGCAGGTCGATCTTGTTGAGCACCGGGATGATGCGGAGGTCGTTCTCCAGCGCCAGGTAGAGGTTGGCCAGTGTCTGCGCCTCGATGCCCTGCGCGGCGTCGACCAGCAGCACGGCCCCCTCGCACGCGGCCAGCGACCGGGACACCTCGTAGGTGAAGTCGACGTGCCCCGGGGTGTCGATCATGTTGAGCACCGCGTGCTCGCCGGCCCGCTCACCCTCGCGGATCGTCCACGGCATCCGGACGGCCTGGCTCTTGATCGTGATGCCGCGCTCGCGCTCGATGTCCATCCGGTCCAGGTACTGCGCGCGCATCTGCCGGGGGTCGACCACGCCGGTGAGCTGCAGCATCCGGTCGGCCAGGGTGGACTTCCCGTGGTCGATGTGGGCGATGATGCCGAAGTTCCGGATGCCTGCCGGGTCGGTGGCACCGGGAGCGTTCCGGGCGGAATCGGGCGTCGGTGGCACAGCGGTCCGTTCTGATCGGCTGACGTGAGCGGGCCGGCGTGACGCCGACCCCTTCTATGATCCCACGCCGCCGGCGCGCGTCCGCTGCGCGGGCGATCCTCCCCACCCGGCAGGCACCGCGCCGGCGCGGGGCGCGCACCCGGCACGGCCTCACTCCATCGGCGGCTCCACGAAGAGCGCGGCCAGCCGGGGCAGCCGCCGGCGGGCCTCCTCCTCGTCGTCGAAGTCCCAGAAGTCGTTGAGGTCCGGCGCGCGCACCGGCTCCCGCTCCGCCGGCAGCTCCGACGCGGTGGCCCTGCGGTACGCGTCCCAGGGCACCGCCAGCATCTGCTCGGCGGAGAACTCCTCCCCGCTGAGCGAGGCGGCCCGCACCTGGGGCAGCTCCGCCAGCGAGTCCGGTTCGGCGACCGCGCGGGCGAAGACCGCCCGGCCCTGGGTCATCAGCCAACCCCGGAAGTGCTCGAAGCCGTCCGCCGACGCACCGCCGTTGATCAGGTACGCCGCCCCCCACAGGTCCGCCTTGTGCGAGGCGGCCAGCACCCGCGTCTGGTGCCGGGCGTACCCGACGATGTCCTCCGGGTCGCGCTCGGCCAACAGCGCGACGGCGCGTGCGGCCACCAGCCCCGGCTCTCCCCCACCGCCGGCCCGGGCCTGGTCGATCAGCTGCCAGAAGTCCTCGGTCCTCATGGCTTGGCAGTCTGGCAGTGTCACCGCGCGCCGGCACGTACCCCCAGGGCAGCATGGTGGGGTGTCCCCGACGCCGCTGCCTCCCGTGCCCTACCACGCCAGCGCGCTGCGCCCGTCGTGGCCGGCGCTGCCGGCGGCGCTGCGGGACGCGATCGCCGACCGGCTCGGCGCGCCGGTGGTCACCGCCCGGGTCGCCGGCGCGGGCTTCACCCGGGGCTTCGCCGCCGTGCTCTCCACCGCCGACGGCGACCGGGCCTTCGTCAAGGCCGCACCCGCCGCCGAGCAACCGCACCTCGTCGATGCGTACGCCCGGGAGGCCGCGATCCTCGACCGGCTGCCGGCCGGCCTGCCGGCGCCCCGCCCCCGGTGGACGCTGTACGAGGCCGGCTGGTTCGTGCTCTGCACCGACGCCGTCGACGGTCACACCCCGCGACTCCCGTGGGGGGAGGCGGAGTTGGACGCGACGCTCGCCGGGTACGCGGAGGTCGCCGCCGCGCTGGCCGACCCGCCGGCCGGGCTGACCGCGCTCGGCCTGCCGCACCTGGCCGATCTGGCCCGGTCGGACATTCTCTGGTGGGAGGAGGTCGCCGCGGGCCGGGAGCCGGCGCCGGCGCTGCCCGAGCCGGTGCGGGGCCGGTTGCCGGAACTGGTGGCGCTGGAGTCCCGCCTTCCCCGGTACGCCGCCGGGGTGGCCGACCTCACCCATGGCGACCTGCGGGTGGACAACGTGCTCATCGACGGGGACGGCCGGGCGTGGTTCTGCGACTGGACCTGGGTCTGCCACGGGCCGGCCTGGTTCGACCTGGCGGGCCTGCTGCTCACCGCGTACGCCGGCGGCCTGGACGCGGACCGGCTCTTCGCCACACACCCGGTGACCGCGGGCGCGCCGCCGGACGCGCTGGACGCCACCCTGGCCGCGCTGGCCGGCTATTTCCTCACCGGCGCCACCACGGCCCCGGTGACGGCCTCGCCCCACCTGCCCGCGCACCAGCGGTGGAGCGGCGAGCAGGCGCTCGACTGGCTCACCAACCGCCAGGGCTGGCGGTGACCGCCCGGGGCGTAACGTGGTCGTCGACGGGCCGGATGATCGACGCGTACGGCCGCGCGGTGGCTGGGCCGTTTTGGCTCGTCCCGGGCGACCTGGTAACCTGGCTCTTCGCGTAGCGATGACGCATGTTCGTCATCCGCGCACAAGCTGACCAACCCGAGCTATCAAGACGAGGCTGTCGCGTGGCGAACATCAAGTCCCAGATCAAGCGCAACCGGCAGAACGAGAAGGCCCGGCTGCGCAACAAGTCGGTCAAGTCGTCGCTGAAGACCGCCGTCCGGAAGTTCAACGAGGCTGCCGAGGCCGGTGACGTCGAGAAGGCCACCGCGCTGATGCAGGACGCCTCGCGCAAGCTGGACAAGGCCGTCAGCAAGGGCGTGATCCACTCCAACCAGGCCGCGAACCGCAAGTCGGCGATCGCCAAGCGCGTGGTGGCTCTCTCCGCCTGACGACTCGCCGTCAGACTGATTCGGAAAGCCCCGGACTCCGGTCCGGGGCTTCCGCATGTCCAGCCGCCGTCGCTGGCGGCTGGGTCGGCGTCGACCCAGGTCAGTCCAACCGGTCCGAGCGGTTGGTGGGCCGCGCGGGATCGGCGTTGATGACCACACCGGTGACGCTGTGCGAGATCCACTCGACCCGGGCCCGGCCGACCACCGGCTCCATCTGCCGGCGGAAGCGGTCCCGTTCCTGCTCGGGCACGAGCGCGGCGGAACGGACCACGATCGCGGCGACCATGTCGTTGAGCTTCACCATCGCCGCCACCACGGCGGGCAGCACCAGCACCGCCCACCAGGTGACCAGCTCGGCGAGGGCGAGCAGCACGGCCAGCGCGACCGTGCCCTCGAAGAAGAGGAAGCAGAGCACGCCGCCCGGGTTGACGAACCGCAGGCCGAGAAGCCGGGCGTAGAGCGGCCGGTAACGCTCCTCGTCGGCGGGGAGGGTGGCCCACGCCGTACGGTTCGGCCCCGTCACCGGGTGCTGCCCTGCCGGGCCGCCGCGACCGAGAAGACGGCGCGTTCCAGGGCGTACGCCCGATCGTCCGAGCCACCCTTGACGGCCGCGTTGCACTCGGCGGCGACCTGCATGGCCCGGACCAGCCCCTCCGGCGTCCAGCCGCGCCCCTGCCGCTGCGCCCGCTCGATCTTCCAGGCGGGCATCCCCAGGCTGCTGGCGAGCTGGTACGGGTTGCCCCGCCCGGCGGACGCCACCCGGGCCACCGTGCGTACCCCGTCGGCGAGGGCGTCGGCGATGGGCACGGGGTCGACGCCGACGTGCAGGGCCCAGCGCAGCGCCTCCAGCGCGGCCGGCACGTCGCCGACCATCGTGGCGTCCGCCACCGTGAAGCCGCTCACCTCGACCCGACCCCGGTAGTAGCGGGCGACTGTGTCGGCGCCGATCCGCCCGTCGGTGTCGGCGATCAGTTGGGAGCAGGCGGCGGCCAGCTCGCGCAGGTCGTTGCCGACCGCCGCGATCAGCGCCTCGGCGGCGTCGTCGGTGCACTTGCCGCCGGCTCGACGGATCTCGTCGCGGACGAAGGACACGCGGTCACGGTGCCCCTTGAGCTTCGCCGCCGGGACCACCGTCGCGCCCGCCGCCCGCAGCCCGTCGGCGAACGCCTTGCCCTTGGCGCCGCCGAGGTGCAGCACCAGCAGCTGGACCTCCGGGTCGGGGTTCTTCGCGTACGCCAGCAGCGCGGCGACCAGGTCCTTGCGGGCGTCCTGGCCGGAGCGCAGGATGAGCAGCCGCCGCCCGCCGAACAGCGACGGGCTGAGCATCTCGGCGATCTCGCCGACGGTGAGCGCGGCGGCCTGGTACTCCCGGACGTCCACCTGGGGGTCGACGCTGCGGACCTTCGCGACTGCCTCGGTCACCGCGCGCGTGGCGAGCAGTTCCTCGTCACCGAGGACGAGCAGAATGGGGGCGAGGCTGGCGGGGGTCACGTCGCCCATATTCGCACGGCCCACGGTGAGAGCGTGCCTGGTCATTCGCCGCTTGGACTCTGGAGCCCGCACTCAGTGCAAATCCAGACATTTATCTCAGTTCGTCATCTAATTCATAAGACGACCACCAATTCGTCCGTGGCGGGCGCAATTTCCACCGAAGGGCGCCCGGCGGGGCTCGCCGGTCGGCTCAGGGCTGTCGGCCCGGTGGCACGCCCCGGTGGACCACCGCCAGGCCCGTCCCCGCCCGGATCGCTGCCAGGTCGCCGTCGGTGTCGGTCCGCAGCACCCGGGCGCCGTCCCTGCTCAGCCGGCCGAGCAGCCCCAGGTTCGGGTGCCCGTACGTGTTGCCGGTGCCCACCGGCACCAGCGCGACGGCCGGCCGTACCGCGTCGAGAAACCCCGGATCCTGGTACGCCGAGCCGTGGTGGGCGACCTTCAACACGTGCGCGCGCAACTGGCCGGGCGCAGCCCGCGCCAGCACCGCGTGCTGCTCCTCGGTCTCCGCGTCGCCGGGCAGCAGGATCCGCACTCCGGCCACCGTGGCGAGCAGCACCAGCGAGTTGTTGTTGGGGTCGGACCGGGTGCCGGTCAGCGGGTACGGCGGGCCGAGCACGAGCAGGTCGACGCCGCCGACCGGAAGGCGGGCACCGGCCACCGTGGTCAGCATCGCGGCCCGCCCGGCGGTCGCGGCGGCACGGACCATCTCCCGGCCGCTCGCCGGATCCGTCGAGGGCGGCGTCAGCACGGCGGCCACCCGGCGCCCCCGGAACACCCCGGCCACCCCGCCCACGTGGTCGGCGTGGAAGTGGCTGACGACGAGCAGCGACACCTCCCGTACGCCGAGTCGGCGCAGGCAGCCGTCGACGGCCGCCGACTCCGGCCCGGCGTCGACCACCACCTCCCGCCCCGGGCCAACCGGCAGCACCAGCGCGTCGCCCTGGCCCACCGCGCAGGCCACCACCGCCCAGCGGGGCGGCGGCCAACCAGCGGCCACCAGCCGGACCGGGAGGGCGCCCAGCAGCGCGGCGACGCCGACCACCGCCACCAGCCGGCGCACCAGCGGCCGGCGCACCGCGACCAGCAGCGCCACGGTCAGCCCGGTCAGCAACAGGGCCCCGAACACCCCGCCCGGCCACGGGAGCGTGCCGACCGGCAGTCGGGCGCCCTGCCGGGCGATCACGACCAGCCACCAGGCGGGCCAGCTCGCCAACCACGCGGCGAACTCGGCGCCCGCCGGCCAGAGCGGAGACAGCACGGCCGCCACGACACCCAGCACGGTCGCCGGCGCGATGGCCGGCACCGCCAGCAGGTTGGCCGGCACCGCGACCAGGCTGACCGTGCCGGAGAGGCCGGCGACAACCGGCCCGCAGGCCAGCTGCGCGGCCGCCGGCACGGCCAGCGCCTCGGCCAGCCCTGCCGGGACACCCCGCCGACGCAGCCCGTCGCGCCAGCGGGGCGCGAGCAGCAGCAGGCCACCGGTGGCCAGCACGGAGAGCGCGAACCCGGCATCGCCGGCCAGCTCCGGGTCGACCAGCACCAGCACGGCGACGGCCGCGGCCAACGCGGGCAGCGCGGCCCGGGGGCGCCCGGCGGCGAGCGCCGCGAGCCCGATCGCCCCCATGGTGGCGGCGCGTACGACGCTCGGCGACGGACGGACCAGGATGACGAAGCCCACCAACGCCACCCCGCAGAGCCCGGCCGCCAGCCACGGGCCGGCCCGCGCCCACCGGGCCAGCAACAGCACCGCGCCCACGACAATTGCCACATTGCTGCCGGACACGGCATTCAGGTGCGTCATGCCGGTCGCCTGGAAGTCCTCCTCGACGCTGGCTGGCAGCCGGCTGGTGTCGCCCACCACCAGCCCGGGCAGCAGCCCGCCGGGATCGTCGGGAAGTGGTGCACAGGCCCGTTGCAGGCCGGCACGCAGCGTCCCGGCGGCACGCTGCGCCCAGGACGGCGCACCCTGCCGCGCGGGCGGGCCGGTGGTGCTGAGCACCGCGGCGGTGAGGTCCCCGCCGCGCGGGACCCCGAGCCGGCCCTCGGCGGTGAGACGCTGCCCGGGCAGCAGCTCCCGCCAGGCCGGGTCGGTGGCGAGGATCAGCAGCCGCACCGACGCTCGAACCCGCCGGCCGTCCGGGCCGGTCAGCCGGACCAGCTCGGTCGACACCAGCAGCATGCCCGGACGGCCGGCGGACCGGATCGGGCGCGGGTCGTCCCGCACGACCAGGTCGGCGCTGACCGGTGCGCGCTGCTCGGCCAGGGCGCGGATCGGCGGCGCGTCTCGGACGGCGAGCCGGGCCACGGTGGCCGCCCCGCCGCAGACCACGCCGAGGCCGACCGCCACGGCGATCCAGCCGTAGCGGCGGACGGCGGCCCGGGGGCGGCCGAGGCGACCGAGAAGGTGCAGGGCGCTCAACGCCGTCAGGCAGGTCGTCGTCGCGGCCACCAGCAGGAGCGGGCGGGTGCCGGCGTGCAGGCCGGCCAGCGCTGTCAGCCAGGCGGCCACGGCGAGGCCGGCCAGCCGCAGGTCCGGCGGCGAGCGGTCGTCCGGGGGCGATGGTTCGCCGGCGGGCAGGTGTCCGCTCACACCGTCACCAGGTCCTTGAGCTGCTCGTAGCGTGCGTCGCCGATCCCGTCGACCTGGCGCAGGTCACCGACCGACCTGAACCCGCCGTGCTGGTCCCGATGGGTGAGGATGCGCTGCGCGAGCACCGGCCCGACCCCGGGCAGCGCGTCGAGCTGCGCCAGCGTGGCGGTGTTGAGATTCAGCGGCCCGGGTGCCGCCCCGCCCGCCGCCGGCCCGACGGCGCCGGCGGGTGGCGGCGGTGGCGTCACCCCGACCACGATCAGCTCCCCGTCGGTGACCTTGCGGGCGGGGTTGAGCAACGCCACGTCGACACCGGGCAGCGCGCCGCCGGCCGCCTGCACCGCGTCGGCGAGCCGGGCGCCCGCCGGCAACCGCACCAACCCGGGGCGGCGGACCTTGCCGGCGACCGCCACCACCAGCTCACCCGAGCCGGACACGCGGGGGTCGCCAGCCGAGGTGGCCGGAGCGGCCTCGCTGACCAGCGGCGCGACCGGCTCCTGCTGTGGCCTGGACCGCCAGGCCCACCCGGCGGCGGCAAGCACCACCACGGCGGCGACGACTGCCAACGCCCGCACCCCTCGCCGCCCGGGGTCGAACGCCCGGGGCAGCCGCGACCCCGCCGGAGCGGCAAGGCCGTCCCGAGCCGGAGATATGCCGGCCTCCGGCTCCGCGAGCGGCGGCACCTCGACCAGGGGTGACAGCACGCCCACCGGAGGTACGCCCGAAAGTGGCATCCCCGTGGGCGGCTGTCCCCCAGCCGGCGGGTAGGCCAACCGGCGCAGGCGCTGGCGTACCTCTGTCTCCTCGTCGTGCGACACGACGCGACGCTATGGCGGCGGACGCGGCGACGTGGCGCGCTGTGGCCGTCCTGTGGACAAGCGGCGCCACTGTGGACAACCGCCTGATCATGCGGTGTCGTGCTAGGGGTCGGCGGGTCATCCGGGTAGAACCCGATGCCGGGATGCGCGTCGGGTGCACCCACGAGTTGAGGCTTTATCGCGAGGTCAGGCACTTCTCGTGGCGAAAAGCCTCAACCGAGGTTTCAATGCTACGTTTTAACCACATGAGCCAGGACATTCGAGAGTTCGTACCCGAGCCATGTGATCTTCTCGCCCTGGGCGAGCCGACCCACCAGGAGCCCGCTTTCGGCGCGGTCCGCAACAAACTCTTCGCCCAACTGGTCGAGCTCGGCTTCCGTTCGATCGCCCTCGAGACCGATCGCGTCGCCGCGTTCGCGGTCAACGACCACGTTCTGCACGGCACCGGAAACCTCGCCTCGGTGCTGAGCGAAGGCTTCTCCCACGACTTCGGCACCCTGGACGCCAACCGGCGGCTCGTCGCCTGGATGCGGGAGTACAACCAGAACCGGCCAGCGCAGGACCGCTTGACCTTCCACGGCTTCGACGCCCCGACCGAGAACACCAGCGCACCCAGCCCGAGAAGCTATTTCGAGTACGCACGCGACTATCTCCACGTCGAGAACCTCGACATCGCCGGCATCGCCGGGGACGACCACCGCTGGAGCCGCACCGAGGCGATCCTCGACTTCGCCATGTCCATGGGCGGCACGCCCGAAGCCGAGCGGCTGCGAAGGATCGGCGAGGATCTGCTCACGAGGTTGTACGCCCGCGCACCGGAGCTGATCGCGCGGACCTCCCGCGCCGAGTGGCTACGGGCCAGGGCGCACCTCGATGCCGGCCTCGGGCTGCTCCACTACCACTGGCAGGCGGCGCAGCCCCTCGCTCAGAGCGATCGGATCCGCCTCCTGCTGACCACGCGGGACACGTTGATGGCGCGCAATCTGCTCGACATCCGCAGCGCCGAGGCGGGGCGCGGTCCGACGATGCTCTCCGCCCACAACACTCACCTGCAACGAAACGGAAGCGCCTGGAGCCTGGGCGACATGAGCGCCGATTGGTTCGGCGCCGGGGCCATCCTCGATTCCCTGCGGATCGAGAGCTACTCCTTCATCGCGGGCAGCCTCGGGCGCAGCCAGGTTCTCAAGCTGGGCGAGCCCGAGCCGGACACCTTCGAAGGTTCCCTGCAACGCCGCATCACCGACTGGGGCCTGATCCCGGCCACCGAGGTGTCCCCAGCTCGCACGCGCACGGACACCACCCCGCAGCAGGGCTATTTCCCGCTCGACCAGGCGACCGTCGACGGAGCCGACGCGATCATGCACATCACCGGCTGAGGGCTGCCCTCAGAGCCCAGGAGGCAGACGAGGACGTTCGGCTCGCGCATGATCTACGAGCGCTACAGGCGCGCCCGCGACGAGTCGGACTGAACCGCCGTCCGAGTCGTCAGCGCCTCGCCGGACCGGTTACTCGCCGCGCGACAGACAAGCCCCGGCACCCATCACGGGTGACCGGGGCTTCTGCCTGCGTCGGGTCAGCTTACGGTGCCGATCTCCTTGGCGAGGTTCACGAAGCTCTGCCAGGCCGTGGGCCCGAAGGTCAACGTTCCGCCGTCACGGTCCTTTGTGTCACGGACGAGGACGACACCGGGAAGGTTGTCGGCGACCTCGACGCACGCCCCACCGTTCGAGCTGCTGCGGGTGCTGGTGCGCCAGCGGGCGCTGGTCAGGTCATCCATGCTCGCGCTCTCATCAGATCGATGGTCAGGTTTCGCGGTAGCGCTACCGACCTCACGGTATCCCACACCGCCCACAACGGAGCAACGTCATTACTGATGCGCCCCGATGCCTGGTCGTCGAGATAGCCGACATCCTCACCTGCTGGTGTGCTGGCGATGACGAACGGTCCTGCTTGCCCGGGATGGAATCCAGCCGTCAGCGGGACTACGTGAACCATGATGGCTGGCCGCTCGGCGAGCGATATCAGGTGATCGATCTGTTCGATCATGATGTCGGGTTGTCCCCGGCGTAGTGCGGCTTCGTCGATGACGAAGACGGTGAGCGGCGGACGAGGCCGATTGAACACGGCAGCCTGACGGCGAAGACGGGTCTCCACGTGCCCTTGAATGTCGTCGCCGGCCCAGTGCCCGCTGCTCAGCACTGCTCGCGCGTACGCCTCGGTCTGAAGGAGGCCGGGTAACACGGCGGACTCGTACCACCGCAACGCGACGGCCTCGCGCTCGATGTCGGTCCACGGCCGGAACCATGCTGGTTCTCGTCGCTTGAACAGGTCGGGCCAAAGGTCCGCCTCTTCACGGCCGAGGATCGCTGCGACCTTCGACCGATGGCGAGTCTGCGGAATACGTCCTGGGTTCGCCCACTTGGCTGCCGTCTTGGGGTCCACGCCTATCTGACCTGCGAGGCTGTCCGCCGTTTCGCCCGATGCAGACATCGCTTCAATGACCGCGTGGTTCATCCGAATCCTCCCCGGAACGTTCTGCACGTCCACAGGAGATATTGCTACGCAGTGTGTTCGGTCCGCAACCCTTGGCAAGGTGCTTCGTAGACGGCGTGGCCGGCAGGGACCCGAACCCGGCGGACGCGTTCGTAGCGGGGCCGCCCCATGGGCGAGCACTCACCGGGGCGGCCCCTCCCACCAGCAGCATTCAGGGGAAACCATGCCGAACGACAAGCCGCAGCCGAAGCCCGCGAACCCGCCACCGTCGCCACCACCGGCGTCGCCGCCTGCCCGCCCGGTCGTACCGGGTCCCATCGGGCCGTTCGTCCCGCCGTTCCGTGGCCCGGGCCGGGTCGGGAACCGCGTCCCCGATCAGCGCTGGAGGGCGCGGTGACGGCGCCCAAAGTCCGATCCGGTGACGTCCTGCTCCTGAGCCGCGCGGCAAGCCCGCAGTTCTTCCGGCCCATCACGGTCCGGGTCATTCGGGTGCTGGACCGGGCCACGTACGACGGCTGGCTCTGGATCGACGCCTACCAGCTCGGGCGTGATGGCCTGGCGCTGGCCCGGCGGTCCCTGTACTTCATGCCCGAGGGTGCGCAGTTGGTGGTCACCCCTGCGGTGGTCCCGGGACGCCGCCGCCCGGTCGGCCGGACCCCAGTGCGGGTGGGCGGATGACCGGCCGCTCGGAACACCCCGTGATCACGCCGTCGTGGCGCTGCCGAACCTGCGGGATCGCCTGGCCCTGCTCGGCGGCGAAGCTGCGTCTCCTCGGCGAGTACCGCGGTGACCGCCCGGCCCTGCTGGCCCGCCTGGCGTCCCTCCAGGAGGAAGCCGCCCGCGACCTCACCGCGCTGAACCCGAGCAACCCGCCCGCCAACCTGACGGACCGCTTCGTCGACTGGGCTCGTGCCCGCTGACGGAGAAGCGGCCCGCGCGTGAGCCGCCCGAGGTCACGAGGTCAGCGGGCCTCCGGGTCGAGACCGAGCACGGCTCGTCCCCCGTCCACCGGCAACGTCACCCCGTTGATGAAGCTCGCCGCCGGTGACAGCAGGTACAGGACGGCCTCCGCCACCTCGTCGGCCCGCCCGATCCGGCCCACCGGGTGCAGCCGGGTCAGCTCGGCGTCGATCCACTCGGCCTGGGTGGGCTCCTGCGCGGCCAGGAAGTCGGCGTGCCGCTCGGTGGCGATCGAGCCGAGCGCGACCGCGTTGGCCCGGATGCCGTGCCGCCCGTACTCGACGGCCAGCGCCCGGGTCAGGCCCTCCACGGCGGCCTTCGCCGTCGAGTACGGCAGGGCCCCCGACACCGGCCGGTGGGCCTGGTGCGACGAGACGTTCACGATTGCCCCTCCCGTGCCGGCGGCCAGGAACCGGCGGACCGCCACGGCAGCGCCGACCACGGCCGGGCGCAGGTTCTGTCCGATGAGGTCCACCACCGCGTCGGCCGACGTCGAGTGCAGCGCCGCGTCCCGGAAGACCGCCGCGTTGTTCACCCAGCCGTTCAACGGCGCGGCCCGCTCCGCCAGCTCGGCGGCGCGCTCGGCCACCCGCTCGTCGCCGGCGTCGCCGACCACCGCGACCAGTCGGTCGGCGGCCGGGTGCCCGGCCAGCCAGCCCAGCGCGTCGGCGTCACGCTCCATGACGACGACGGTCGCACCCGTCGCCGCCAGCCGTTCCGCCACGGCCCGGCCCACACCACGGCCGCCTCCGGTCACCACGTACGACCTGGGCACGGCTCAGCCCTCCGGTCGTCGGTGAACGACCACGCAGGCCAGCCCCGGGCCGGCGTGCGCGGCGACGACGGCGCCCGCCTCGGAGACGTACGTGTCGTGCAGCCGGTCACCCAGCCGCTCGGTCAGCGCGGCGAGCAGCGCCTCGGCCCGCTGCGGCGCGGCCAGGTGGTGCACCCCGAGGTCCACCTCGTCGGTCCCGGCCGCCTCGACGGCCAGGTCGACCAGCCGGGCCACCCCACGGCTGGCGGTGCGTACCTTCTCCCGCAGCACGATGGCCCCGTCCGGCATGTGCATGATCGGCTTGACCGACAGGGCGGTGCCGAGCAGCGCCTCGGCCGCGTTGATCCGGCCGCCCCGGCGGAGGAACTCCAGCGTGTCGACGTAGAACCAGACGGTGGTCCGGGCGACGGCGGCGAGCGCCGCGTCGCGTACCCCGGTCAGGTCTGCGCCGGCCGCGGCGGCGGTGGCGGCCGCGATGGCCGGGAAGCCGAGCCCCATGCCGGCCGAGCGGCTGTCCACCACCTCGACCCGGCCGTCGAGGTCGGCGGCGGCCAGTTGGGCCGCCTCGACCGTGCCGGACAGGCCGGCGGAGAGGTGCACCGAGACGACGCCGTCGGCGCCGGCGTCGAGCAGCCGGCGGTACGTCTGGGCGAACTGCTCGGGCGCCGGACGGGAGGTGCTTGCCGTGACCCGCCGGCCACTCAGGGCCAGGGTGGCGTCGGCCGGGTGGGTCTCCACCCCCTCCAGTCCCTCCGCGCCGTTGAGCACGACGGTCAACGGGACGACGGTCAGCCGGTGCGCCTGCACCAGCTCGGGCGGAAGGTAGGCGGTGGAGTCGATGACGACCGCGACGGGCATGACCGGCACGCTAGCCGATCGAGGCGCCGAACGCCGAGGCCCGAAGGCACGCGGGGCGGCGGGGATCGGCCGGGACGGGACGGCGCTCAGACGGCGTCGACGACGGCGGGGGCGGTGACCAGGCCAACGTTGTGCCCCCGGAGCTGCCAGCCCCGGACGTCGTCGTGCCGCAGCTCGGTCCAGTGGCAGTTGGCCAGTGAGCCGATGGTGCGCAGCACGCCCGGGCCCCAGCCGAGCAGGTGACCCACACCCTGCCGGGAGCCGCCACCGTGGGTGGCGATCACGACGGTGCCACCGGGCGCCGCGTCGGCCGCCTCCTGGAGCGCGGCCGCGACCCGCTGACCCAGGTCGTGCAGAGGCTCCAGATCCGCGCCCGGGGACGGGTCGCCGGCCCGCCAGCGGGCGTACTCGTCGGGGAAGCGCTCGGCCACCTCGCTGAGGTACAGGCCCTGCCACCGGCCGAAGTGCCGCTCGCGCAGCCGCGCGTCGCTGCGGACCGGCAGCCCGGTCAACGCGGCGAGCGCGGCGGCGGTCTCCGCGGCGCGGCTCAGGTCGCTGGACACGATGGCGTCGGGACGCAGCGACGCGAGCAGCGGGGCGGCGGCGCGGGCCTGGTCACGACCCAGCTCGTTGAGGGGTACGTCGGTCTGGCCCTGGACCCGGTTGGCGGCGTTCCAGTCGGTGTTGCCGTGCCGCCAGACGATCAGCCGGGTCATTCGGCTGCGGCGGACCCGCTGGCGTCGGCCTCGACCAGGTCGCGGTCGACGAACGGGATCGTCGGGCAGTCCTTCCAGAGCCGGTCGAGCCCGTAGAACTCGCGCTCCTCGGTGTGCTGGACGTGCACCACGATGTCGACGTAGTCGAGCAGCACCCAGCGGCCGCCACGCTCACCCTCGCGCCGCACCGGCTTCGCCTTCTCCGGCAGCTCCAGCAGGCGCTCCTCGATGGCGTCGACGATGGCCAGCACCTGACGCTCGTTGGGGGCGGCGGCGAGCAGGAACGCGTCGGTGATGGCGAGCTGGTCGCCGACGTCGATGATGGTGATGTCCTGCGCCTTCTTGTCGGCGGCGGCCTGGGCGGCGGCGATCGCCAGCTCGTGAGCGCGTTCGGAAACTGTCACCGTTCTCCTTCGATCAACCGTGCGATCCTCCAAGCGTCTCATACCCGGCGTCGTCCCGACTTGTCAGTTCTGGTCGATTAGCCGCATGAATGGTGCCGAACCGGGCGCGTTCAGCGCTGATACAGCCGCCGCTTGGCGATGTACTGCACCACACCGTCGGGCACCAGGTACCAGACCGGCTCACCCCGAGCCACCCGGGCTCGGCAGTCGGTCGACGAGATGGCCATCGCCGGCACCTGGATCAGGCTGACCGTGTCCGCCGGGAGGTGATCGTCGGTCAGCGGGAAACCGGGCCGGGTCACCCCGATGAAGTGGGCCAGCTCGAAGATCTCGTCCAGGTCCTTCCACGACAGGATGCGTTGCAGGGCGTCCGCGCCGGTGATGAAGAACAGCTGCACCTTGGGGCCGTACTCGGCGTGGAGGTCGCGCAGCGTGTCGACCGTGTACGTCGGCCCACTCCGGTCGATGTCCACCCGGCTGACCTGGAACCGGGGGTTGGAGGCGGTCGCGATGACCGTCATGAGGTACCGGTCCTCGGCCGGGCTGACCGGTTCGTCGGCCTTCTGCCACGGCTGCCCGGTGGGAACGAAGACGACCTCGTCCAGGCCGAACCGGTCGGCCACCTCGCTGGCCGCGACGAGGTGCCCGTGGTGGATCGGGTCGAAGGTGCCACCCATGATCCCGATCCGCCGGATATCTTCCTCCACCCCGTGATCGTAGGCCGGGCGCTTCGGCGGCCCGCCCCGGCCCGGCGACGGGCCCACCTGCGACCGTCCCGGGTCGATCACCAGGGGTGTCGCGGCCGACGCGCGCGGGGCGTGCGGCGCGTCCGAGGGGGTCGCGGTGCGACGACTCTCGCGCATATACTCGTCTACGAGTAATCGCCTGCGAGAACGGAGGGCGTCGTGCCGAAGCGGCGCAAGGTCGGCAACCTGCTGGCGCTGGCCGTGCTGTCCGCCCTGGTCCAGCGACCGATGCACCCGTACGAGATCGCCACCGCACTGCGTGCCTGGGGCAAGGACCAGGACATGGAGTTCAAGTGGGGGTCCTTCTACACCGTGATCCGCAACATGGACAAACACCACATGATCGAGGCGGTGGAGAGCGTCCGCGACGGCCGGCGCCCGGAACGCACCGTCTACCGGATCACCGGGACAGGGCGTGCGGAGCTGGTCGACTGGGCCCGCGAGCTGGTCTCCACCCCGATGCCGGAGCATCCCCGTTTCCGCGCCGGCCTGTCCGTCCTCGCCGCGCTGCATCCCGACGAGGCCACCGACCTGCTGCGGCAGCGGCTCGACCTGCTGGACGACGCCGTCCGCCAGGACCGCGCCGTGCTCGACGCGCACCTGCGGGAGATCCCGCGGCTGTTCCTGGTGGAGGCGGAGTACGACCTGGCGATGCGGGGCGCGGAGGCAGCCTGGCTGCGTGCCCTGCTCGCCGAGCTGACCTCGGGCAGCTACCCGGGGCTGGACACCTGGCGGGCCTTCCACGAGACCGGCGAGATGCCCGCGGAGCTCACGGAGCTGGCCGAGAGGACCAGAGGCCCCGACCTCGACACCCCCGACTGATGGACGGCTCCGGCGAGGTGCGCCAACACCCCGCCGGAGCCCTTACCTCGAACCGACACCTGAAAGGCACCCGGCCCGAAGCGGCAACCAGAGGATAGCCGGGGTCCCTCCCAGGTCGGTTCGTACGCGCACGCACCGACGAACCCAGGGAGAGAGCATGACCACGGTACGAACCGCGATCGTCATCGGTGGCGGCATCGCCGGCCCGGTGACGGCGCTCGCGCTGCACCGCGCCGGCATCACCGCCACCGTCCACGAGGCGTACCCCGCCACCGCGAGCGGGGTCGGCGGCATCGGCGGCACCCTCGCGCTCGCGCCCAACGGCGTGGCGGCCCTGCACACGGTGGGCGCGGACGAGGCGGTGACCGCGATCGCCACCCCGATCGAGCGCACCATGATGGCCGTCGGCCGCCGCCGCATCGAGCTGCCCACGCTGGCCGGGGTGCCGCCGCTGCGGGTGGTGCACCGCGCCGAGCTGCACCGGGTGCTACACGACCGGGCGGTCGCCGAGGGCGTGCGGTTCGCGTACGGCAGGCGCCTCGTCGCCGCCGAACAGACGGAGACCGGCGTGACCGCCCGCTTCGAGGACGGCAGCACCGCCACCGCCGACATCCTGGTCGGCGCCGACGGCATCCGCTCCACGGTTCGCGGTCTCATCGACCCGGCCGCGCCCGGCCCCCGGTTCACCGGGCTGCTCGGCTTCGAGGCGGTGGCCCGGCACGAGGTAGACGTCGAGCCGGGCACGATGACCTTCGCGTTCGGGCGACGCGGCTACTACCTCTACTGGCCGGAGCCGGGCGGCGGCACCCGCTGGGGGGCCAACCTGCCGCACCAGCGGCCGCTCAGCCTGGTCGAGGCCCGCGCGGTGCCGGCGGCGCAGTGGCTGGCCACGTTGCGCACCAGCTACGGCGACGACGATCCGGGCCGGGAGCTGATGGCGACCAGCCGCGCCGACGAGCTCCAGGTGGTCGGCGCGCTGCAGATCATGCCGCCGGTGCCGCACTGGCACCGTGGGCGGATGGTGCTCGTCGGCGATGCGGCGCACGCACCGTCGAACAGCTCCGGTCAGGGCGCGTCGCTGGCGATCGAGAGCGCGGTGCAGCTCGCCCGCTGCCTGCGCGACCTGCCGGACGTGGCGTCGGCGTTCACCGCGTTCGAGCGGCTGCGCCGCGCCAGGGTCGAGAAGGTCGCCGCCCGAGCGGCACGGATCAACCAGGCCAAGGCGCCGGGGCCGGTCGCCCGGACGCTGATGCCGCTGCTGATGCCGCTGCTGGTGCGCACCGCGATGGACCCGGAGAAGACGGTCGCCGACGAGCAGCGCTACGTCATCGACTGGGACGCCCCGGTCACGACGGAGCCGGCGCTGCGCTGAGCCCAGGGCGCGGGGTGGCCCACCAGCCACCCCGCGCCCGACCGGTCTCAGGCCGCCGCGGCGGCCACCGCGGTCCGGGCGACGAGCGCCCGGCGCAGGTCGTCGTCGGCGTCGGTGACCACCCGACGCAGGCCGGGGGTCAGGTCGTCGCGGGCCAGCAGCGCCGCGGCCGCCTCCCGGGTCGGCTGCGCCACGGCGTAGCGGGGGAAGGCCAGGGCGGCCACCCGGTCGGCGGTCCAGGCGGTACGCCGACGCGCGGCGGCCGGCATGTCCGCGAGGTACCGCTCGACGTACGCGGCCGTCAGCTCGGCCTGCTCGGGCTGCCAGAAGCCCTCGGCGGTCGCCTCCAACAGCCGGTTGGACAGCTCGGTGTCCCGCACGATGATGTCCCACGCCGCCTGCTTCGCCGCGGGATCGGGCAGGGCGGCGCGGCAACGGGCGGCCCGCTCGGCGCCGGTGGCGCTGGGGTCGGCGGCCACCTCGGCGGCGATCTCCGCCTCGCCGGCCGCGCCCAGCACCACCAGCCGGCGCAGCACCGCCCAGCGCAGCTCGGCGTCGACCTTCAGGCCGGCCGGCACGTCGCGGCCGGCGAGCCAGCCGGTGAGCAGGTCGGCGTCCGTGGTCGCGGCGATCCAGCCCCGAGCGGCGGCGAGCTGCAACGACTCCCCCGCCGGTGCGCCGTCGAGCAACTGCCGGCACGCCCCGGCGACCCGGGCCAGCGCGGCGGACCGGGTCAGCGGGTCGAGGTAGCGGTCGACCAGCGAACGGCTGAGGGTGAGCACGTCCTCCGCGATGATCACTTCGGTCTCGGCCGGCAACGCGGCGACCATCAGGTCGACCAGGCCGGTTACCGGCCGCTCGCCGTCGGTCGCCGCGTCCAGCGCCTCGCTCCAGAGCACCGCCCGCGCCAGCGGGTCGGCCAACCCCGGCAGCACCAGCGGCACGGCGTCCGCCGACGCCGGGTCGAGGCGCACCTTGGCGAAGGTGAGATCGCCGTCGTTCGGCAGCAGCAGCCGGGCCGCCGGGGCGCCGGTCAACCCGCCGAGCACCGTCCGCCCGCCGTCCGTGGCCGGATCGAGGTCCACCTCGTCGCGCTCCACCGTGCCGTCCGCCGCGTAGCGGCCCACGCCGATCCGGTGCGGGCGCAGCACCGGGTGCGACTCGGGCGCGGTCTGCACCACGGCCACCTCGGTGTAGCGGCCGTCGGCGTCGACGGCGACCTCGGCGCGCAGCGTGTTGACCTGCGGCCGGCGCAACCACACATCGGCCCAACCCGACAGGTCCCGCCCGCTGGCGGTGGAGAGGCTGACCAGCAGGTCGGCGAGGGTGGCGTTGCCGAAGCGGTGCGCGGCGAAGTGCGCGTTCAGGCCGGCGAGGAACGCCTCGTCACCGAGCCACGCGACCAGCTGCCGCAGCACGCTGGCGCCCTTGGCGTACGAGATCCCGTCGAAGTTGAGCAGGCCCTCGTCGGCGTCGGCCACCTCCTCCGGGGCGACCGGGTGGGTGGAGGGCCGCTGGTCGGCGGCGTACCCCCAGGCCTTGCGGCGCATGGCGAAGGTGGTCCACGCCTGCTCGAAGCGGGTCGCCTCGGCGGTGACCCGGGTGCCCAGGTACTCCGCGAAGGACTCGTTCAGCCACAGGTCGTCCCACCAGCGCATCGTGACCAGGTCGCCGAACCACATGTGTGCCATCTCGTGGGCGATGGTGGTGGCCCGCTGCTCCCGCTCCGTGTCGGTGACCGCCGACCGGAACACGTAGTCGTCGCGGAAGGTGACGATGCCCGGGTTTTCCATGGCGCCGGCGTTGAACTCCGGCACGAACGCCTGGTCGTACTTGCCGAACGGGTAACGCTCGGTGAAGAGCTGGTGGAAGCGGTCCAGGCACTGCCGGGTGACGGTGAAGAGCTCCTCCGCGTCGGCGTCCAGGTGCTCGGCGAGCGACCGGCGGCAGTAGAGGCCCAGCGGCACGCCGTCGTGCTCGGCCCGCCGCACGTGGTATGGCCCGGCGATCAGCGAGAAGAAGTAGGTGGCCAGTGGCGCGGTCGGGGCGAACTCCCAGCGCCCGGGGGCCGGGTTGGCGGCCACCTCGGCGTTGCCGGCGACCGTCCACTGCGGCGGAGCGGTGACCGCGAGGGTGAACGGCGCCTTGAGGTCGGGCTGGTCGAAGGCCGCGAAGATGCGCTGCGCGTTGTCGAGAAAGGACCCCGCGTAGAGGTAGGTCTCACCGTCGGCCGGGTCGACGAAGCGGTGCATCCCCTCCCCGGTGTTGGAGTACGCCATCTCGGCCTCGACGACCAGGCTGTTGTCCGCGTCCAGGTCGCTCAGGGGCAGCCGGTTGTCGGTCAACGCGCCGGGGTCGACGTCGCGGTCGTTGAGGCGTACCGCCAGCAGCTTCGCGGGCCTGACCTCGGCGAAGGTGGCGGTGCCGGGGGTCGCCCGGAACCGGATCTCGACGCGGGAGCGGAACCGCTCGCCGCCACCGGTCAGGTCGAGGTCCACCTGATAAGACTCGACAGTAATCGCCGCGCCACGCGCGGTCGCCTCTACACGGGTCAGGCTCGGCATCCGCTTATCCTGCCCGATGGGGATCGGCACGCGGTCACCACAGGACCCTCGGCACTGGAGGAAAGAACCATGGCGCAGCACCCCAAGGGCGACTTCGACCTCTCCCGGGCGGTCTGGCAGCGGGCCGAGGGTGACACCTCCGACAGCGCCGTCGAGGTCGCCTTCGTCGACGACCTCATCGGGATGCGCAACTCCGCCGAGCCGGAGGGGCCGGTGCTGGTCTTCACCCAGGCCGAGTGGGACGCGTTCGTCGCCGGCGCGCAGGACGGCGAGTTCGACCTGGACTGACGGCGGGGTCCCGCCGCACCGCTGGTCGCCGTGCCGGTGCCCCCGCCCGGGGACACCGGCACGGCCATGGTGGCGGCCGACCAGCCGTCACGCATCGCCGGGGCCGTCGCCGTCGCCCCAGCCGAGGCCGCCGGGGCCCGGGGCGTGGTGGAAGCCGGGATGGTCGGCCACGTCGACGCAGCGCTCCCCGTCCGGGCCGACCGCCCCGCAGAACAGCCGCTCGGCCCGGTGCCAGGCGTCCGCCGGCGACAGGGCCGCCGCGCCGAGCGCCAGCTCCGGGCGGAGCAGGCTCAGCGCCTCCGCGTACGCCACCGCCAGCTCGCGGGCGTCGGCCGTGCCGGGCGCGGTGAAGCCCAGGTGCACGGTGAAGAACCGGTGCGGACGGGTGGGCCTGCCGGGCGGACGGATCACGCTCCCGCCGGCCCGGCCGATGCTGAGCGCCCCGAGCACCCGCCGCTGGCGCCAGTGCGGCGACCTGTTGTCCCGCATCCACCCTCCCCGTGATCCGTGGTGGTGGCCGACCCCGCCGGCCACCCCGCTCTCCCCGGCGTCGCGGCCGGCCACCCATCGATCAGCCAACCAGGTTTCCGCTCCGGTGGGAGGGGCCAGCAGACGCCGATCCGGTGGCCGCCGCGAACGGGCGGCGGTCGCCGGATTCAGGAGCGCGGACGTGGGTAGACGGAGCTCAGCCGGAGCTGACCGGCCGGCACCCGCGCGTGAGGAGATCCGATGGCGACCATGCCGGCCGACCGCAGCCCGGACAGCACCCTCGCGTTCCTCCGCGCCGGCTACCGGTTCATCGGTGAGCGCTGCGACCGGTACGGCAGCGACATCTTCCAGACCCGGATCCTGCTGGCCCCGACCATCTGCCTGCGCGGCCGGCCGGCGGCGGCGCTGTTCTACGACACCGAGCGCTTCCAGCGACGCGAGGCGATGCCGTTGCGGGTGCAGCGGACGCTGACCGGCCGGGGTGGCGTGCAGGGGCTGGACGGTCCGGAGCACCGGGACCGCAAGGCGATGTTCATGTCGATCATGACGCCGGCCGCCATCCGGCAACTCGGCCAGCTCTTCGACGACGAGTGGCAGGCCCAGGTTCCCGCCTGGGAAGGCGCCGGCCCGGTGGCGCTCTACGACGCGCTGGGTCGGGTGCTGACGCGGGTGGTGTGCTCCTGGGCCGGAGTGCCGCTGGCGGCGTCACAGATCGACCGCCGTGCCGTCCAGCTGCACGCCATGATCGAAGCCCCGGCGATGGTCGGCCCGCGGCACTGGCGAGGGCTGCTCGCCCGCCGCCGCGCCGAGCACTGGATCGCCGACATCATCGAGCGGACCCGGATCGGCACCCTCCCCGCGCCGACCGGCAGCGCGCTGAAGGTGATCGCCGAGCACCGCACCGCGCGCGGGACGCTGCTCCCCCGGCGGATCGCCGCGGTGGAACTGCTCAACGTGCTGCGCCCGGTGGTCGCCGTGGACCGGTACATGGTCTTCGCCGCGCTCGCCCTGCACGACCATCCGGCCTGGCGGGAGCGGGTGCGCGAGGACGACGAGGCGACCGAGCAGTTCGTCCAGGAGGTACGCCGCTACTACCCGTTCTTCCCGGCCGCCACAGCCCGGGTCCGGCACTCCTTCGACTGGGAGGGCCACCACTTTCCGAGAGGGCGGCGGGTGCTGCTCGACCTGTACGGCACCAACCATCACCCCGCGCTCTGGCCCGAGCCGGAGCTGTTCCGCCCCGAACGGTTCGCGGGCCGCCGCGTCGACCCGTTCGAGCTGGTGCCGCAGGGCGGTGGCGACCACGCGACCGGGCACCGCTGCGCCGGCGAGTGGATCACCATTGAGCTGATGAAGCGGGCGGTCACCAACCTGACCCGCACCATGCGCTACGAGGTGCCCCCGCAGAACCTGGCTCTGGACCTGCACAGGATGCCCGCCCTGCCTCGCGCCGGCCTGACCCTCACCAACATCCGCCGGACCACCTGAACCCCACCCCTCGCGATCGTGCACGGTCTGCCCGGACGAGAGCGACCCGGCAGTCCGTGCACGATCGGCGGGGTGGTCGGGCTCAGGGATGCAGGACGCTGCGGAGGCAGCCGTCCTGCTTCTTCTCGAACAGCTCGTAGCCGCGCGCCCCCTCCTCCAGGGGAAGCGGGTGGGTGGCCAGGTAGCCCGGGTCGATCTCGCCGGACGCGATCCGGTCGAGCAGCATGGGGATGTAGCGCTGCGCGTGCATCTGCCCCATGCGGAGCACCAGGGCCTTGTTCATCGCCGCGCCCAGCGGGAACTTGTCGACCAGGCCGGCGTACACACCGACGATGCTCACCGTCCCGCCCTTGCGACACGCCATGATCGCCTGGCGTACCGAGGTGGGCCGGTCGGTCTGCAACCGCGCCGACTGCTTCACCCGGTCGTACGCGTAGGTCGGCCCGACGTCGTGCGACTCCATGCCGACGGCCTCGATGCAGGCGTCCGGCCCTCGGCCGGCGGTCATCTCGCGCAGCGCCTCCAGCACGTCGGTCTCCGCGTAGTTGATCGTCTCGACGCCCACCCGCTCGGCCGCCGTAGCCAGCCGGTCCGGGAAGCGGTCGATCATGATGACCCGCTCGGCGCCGAGGAGTTGCGCTGAGCGGGCAGCCATCTGGCCCACCCCGCCGGCGCCCCAGACCGCGACCACCTCACCCCCGGTCAACCCGCAGAAGTCCGCGGCCATCCAACCGGTGGGCATCGCGTCGGAGGCGAAGACCACCGAGTCGTCCGGCACCCCGTCGGGCACCGGGAACGCCCCGACGTCGCCGAACGGCACCCGGATGTACTCGGCGTGCGAGCCCGCGTAGCCGCCCGCGGCGTGCGAGTAGCCCAGGATGCCGGCCGGCGAGTGCCCCCACAGTTTCTCCGTGAAGACCGGCTGCGGGTTGGAGTTGTCGCAGAGCGAGTACTGCTCGGTCCGGCAGTACCAGCAGCCACCGCACGCCACCACCGACCCGACCACCACCCGGTCGCCGACCTGGTGCCGCCGTACGCCGGACCCGGTCTCCACCACCTCGCCCGTGAACTCGTGGCCGAGGATGTCACCCTCCCGCATCGCCGGCAGGTACCCGTTGATCAGGTGCAGGTCGGAACCGCAGACACTGCTGGCCCGGACCCGGACGATGATGTCCCCCTCGGCGCGGATCGCGGGCTCCGGCACGTCCCGGACCGCCAGCTTGCCGACGCCTTCCCAGCAGAGCGCCCTCACGCCCGTCCTCCCGTCATGAGCTTCTCCCGGACCTTGTCGGTCGCCTTCTCCTGGCCCGGGCTCCGGCCGGACGGGTCGCGGCGGGTGTCGATCACCTGGCCGCACTCGATCAGCGACTTCACCCGGCGCAGCGTGTCCCGCAGGCCCAGGTCCGGATCGTCGCCCTTGACCAGGCCGAACACCCGGCGCAGCGGCCCGGAGCGGTAGCGCAGCTCGGCGCGGATCTCGGTGCCCCGGCCCTGCGGGGCGTCGACCAGCTCGATCCGCCCCTCCTGCGGCACCGGCCCGTCCTCGACCCGCCAGCGCAGTGTGCCCGGCCCGTCGACGGTGATCTCCGCCCGCCACTCGGTGCCGCCGCCGGCCGGGTCGCGGGCCACGCACCGCCACGACCGATCGTCGACCTGCTCCAGGGTGGCCCACCCGGCCACCGCCCGGTCCAGCCGCTCCCGGTCGGTCCAGAAGCCGATCACCGCGTCCCGGGGCCGGTCCACGGTCACCCCCCGGCGCACCACGTACCAGCCGTCCTGCCGCTCGGGCTGACGCCGGTGCCGGCGACGCGCCACCGCCCGACCGACACCGACCGCGGTCACCGTGGTGACGCCGAGCAGCGCCCACCTCGTTCCGTTGTTGGTCATCTCGTCTCCTCCGCCCGGGCATCCGGATGGAACCGCCCGTACCGGCAGCGCTACCCGCGCCCAACCCGTCGAAACGACACGCCGGTTTGATCGGCTGGAATGCGGGCAGATGCTGCGAGCGACCACCCCGCCACGCACGTCCGGGAGGCACCGTTGCCCTTCGACACCAGCCGGCACCGCCTCAGCCGCCACGACCGCCCGCCGGTGCACCGCCGCTCGGTGGCGGCGTGAGCGCCCCGGCCCGCGCCGTCGACGGACCCGGCGACCCGCACCGCGGCGGGCCCGCCGACGGCGACGGCGTGCCGACCGGGGAGCGGTGGAACGCCGGCCGCGGCGGCAGCCGGCCACCCCACCTGCCGATGGCGTACGTGCTGCCGCTGCGCTGGTCCGACGACGCCGGCCTCGCGGAGCTGACCGGCTACCTGCGCTGGCTCGGCGGCAGGGTCGAGGTGACCGTGGTCGACGGTTCCCCACCCGAGCTGTTCGCCCGGCACGCCGCGGCGTGGCGGGGGCTCGTCCGCCGGCATCTGCGGCCCGACCCCACCCTGCGCGGGGTCAACGGCAAGGTGACCGGGGTGCTCACGGGCGTCCGCGCGGCAGGGCACGAGCACGTGGTGATCGCCGACGACGACGTCCGGTACGACGAGGCCGCGCTGCGCGCGGTGCACCGGCTGCTCGGGCGGGTCGACCTGGTACGCCCCCAGAACTACTTCGACCCGCTGCCCTGGCACGCCTGGTGGGACACCGGCCGGACACTGCTCAACCGGGCGCTCGGAGCCGACTACCCCGGCACCCTGGCGGTGCGCCGCAGCACCTTCCTCGACATGGGCGGGTACGACCCGGACGTGCTCTTCGAGAACCTGGAGCTGATCCGCACCGTGCGCGCGTACGGCGCCACCGAGGCGGCGCCGCCCTGGCTGTTCGTCCGCCGGCTGCCGCCGGACGCCGCGCACTTCCGCGGCCAACGGGTCCGCCAGGCGTACGACGACCTGGCCCAGCCGGCCCGCCTGCTGACCTCACTCGCGGTCCTGCCCGCGCTGGCGGCGGCGGTCGCGGCCCGCCGGCCCGGGCTGCTGCTCGGCGCGGCGGCTGGCACCGTCGCGCTGGCCGAACTGGGTCGCCGTCGGGCCGGCGGCGACGCGGTCTTTCCGCGGAGCACGGCGCTCGCTGCGCCACTCTGGCTGCTGGAACGCGGCACGTGCGGCTGGCTCGCGGTCGGTCAGCGGCTCGTGTTCGGCGGCGTCCGCTACGCCGGCGGCCGCGTCCGCCGCGCCGCCCACTCGGAGCGCACCCTCCGGCGCCGCCTCCGCGCCACCCGCTGACCACGCCGTCCCACGTCCGTCCGGCCCGGCCGGACACGCGACAGCCCGCGGGCACCGGGGTGGCCGCGGGCTGTCGGATGTGGTCCGGTCAGGGACTGACCTGCTGGCGGGACTGCTGGGCCTGGTCCTTGACGTCCTGGGTGGCCGACTTCGTGTCGTCCTTGACCGCGTCCACGGCGTCCTGGGCGGTGGACTTCACCGCCTGGGTGGCCTGCTGGGCCGGCTCGCGCAGCTCCTCCTTGAGCTCGCTGGCCACCTCGCCCAGCTTCTCCTTCACCACGCCGCTGTGCTCGCTGACCCGCTCCTTGATCTGGGTCGCGGCCTCCTGCTCCCGGCGGGAGGCCGGGATCAGCGAGGAGGCCAGCCAGCCGACACCGAACGCGATCAGGCCGGCGGCCAGCGGGTTGCCCTCGGACTTCTGCCGCACTACCCGCGGCGCGCTGTGGGCCGCGTCGCTGACGGTCGAAGCCGCCGAGTGCGCGGCGTCGCTGACGCTGGAGGCCGCCGACGAGGCGCGGTCGCCCACCGAGTGGGCGGCGTGGCCGGTGCCGTGGCCGAGGTCAGACGCGGTTCCCATGACCTTGTCCCTCACATTCTGCAGCGCGGAGCGGGCCCGCTGCTTGCGGTCGTCGACGATGCGGCTGGGGCTGACCTTGTACGCCAGCGCGTCCACATCGGAGCTGAGGCTGTTGCGGGTGGCTTCGATCTCCCGGCGGATCTGGTCGGGATCAGTGCTCATCGGGTGACTCCCTCCGGGTGGGGCTTGAGCGCGTCGGGGATCCGCTGCACGCTGTCGTTGGTCTGCTTGAGGCCGCGTACGCGCTCGGCGTTCTTCTTGGCCATGGAGTAGAGGACCGCCGCGATCGCGGCCCAGATGATGGCCACAATCAGCCCGGCCCAGCCGGCGTCCATCACGTTGGACAGCCCGGCCCAGAGGGCCAGCGAGAGGAAGAGCGCCACCATGTAGCCGCCGAATCCGGCGCCGCCGAAGAGCCCAGCGGCCTTGCCGGCCTTCTTGCCCTCCTGGCGGATCTCGGCCTTCGCGAGCTCCACCTCCTGGCGCATCAGCGTCGACAGGTCACCGGTGACCTGGCGCATCAGCTCACCCAGCGAGCTGCCCTTCACCTCCGCGGCGGTGTGCGGGGCACCCCCGTCGGGTTGGTAACCGGGGCCCGGTCCGGGCCCCTGCGTCGGCATGGTCATGCCGCCGCCTCCCTTCGGATGACTCGGCGACTCACGGGCGGGTGGTGCCGCTGGACGGGACACCGGGCAGCGGGTCGGTCTGGTTCACCGGCGGAAGGGGCTGGCCGGTGCCGGACGGCTCGGCGTAACCGCCGGACGCCGGCTCGGTGTAGGTGCCCGGGGTCGGGTCGAGGTAGCCGGCCGGGGGCACGGCGTCCGGCACGGCGCGGGGCGCCGGCGGCGTCGGGATCACCGCGGTCTGCTCCGGGTCGTACGCCCCGTCGCCGCGGTAGCCCGCGGAGCCGTTGCCGGAGTCGTTGCCGGCGGAGGAGATGCTGCGGGTCAGGCGACCAGCCAGAACGCCGAGCACCGCCGCGCCGACCAGGAAGGTGCCGGGGTTGCGCCGCGCGTAGTCGCGGACCTCGGTGATCAGGTCGCCGGGCTCGCGCTCCTCGATCCACCCGGCCACGCCGTGCACCCGGTCGGCGGCCTGTCGGGCCAGCTCGCTCACCGGGCCGGACTGGCCACCCTGCTCGGCCATCGAGCGCATCTCGTCGGCCAGCGAGCGCAGCCCACCGGCGGCCCGGCGCTGCTGCTCGCCGGTCTGGTGGGTGAGCTGGCTGCGCGCCTCGCCGTAGAGGTTGCGGGCCTGGCGGGCCGCCTCACGGCCGACCTCGGTGCCCTGTTCCTTGGCCGTCTGGGCGACGGCGCCGCCGGCGTGCGCGGCCTCCGACCCGACCTGGCGGGCCTGCTCGCGGACGCCGCCGCCGTTGGACTCCTGCCCGTACGTGGAAGACGTGGGTGACAGATCGTAAGTCATGATTTCCCTTCCGCTCGGAAAGTCGTCGCGGTTGTGCTGGGGGGTTTGGGGCAGCGATACCGCGGCCGCCGAACAAATCCCTACCCTCAGTTCCGGCTTCCATACCTCTTCGCGCATTTCTCTGCGCGGCCGGCGGATCGACTTCAAAATGGAGGATCGTCGGGCTGCGTCACGTCGCCGCTGCGGACAGTGAGGTTCGCGGGGCTGACAGATCCACGGAGGGGGCAGCGATGGCACGAGGCGCGCGAGGTGGCCGAGCCTCCGGTTCCCGACCCGGGGTCCAGCTGGCCGCGTTGGCCGTGGCCGGGACGTTCCTGCTGATCGGCATCCTCGGCTACATCCCCGGCATCACCACCGACTACGGAAAGCTGGCCTTCGCCGGGCACCACTCGGAGGCCAGGCTGCTCGGGCTGTTCCAGGTGTCGATCCTGCACAACGCGGTGCACCTGCTGTTCGGGCTGGTCGGCCTGGTGCTGGCCCGCAGCATCGCCGGCGCGCGGCTGTTCCTGGCCGGCGGCGGCGCGCTCTACCTCGCGCTCTGGCTGTACGGCCTGGCCGTCGAAGCCATCGGCGAGAACCACGGGGCGAACATCCTCCCGCTGAACAACGCCGACAACTGGCTGCACCTCGCGCTCGGGTTCGGGATGCTCGCGCTCGGGCTGCTGCTCTCGAACCGGGTGGGCACCGGCGGGCGCCTCGACACCCCCCTCGACCGACCCTGACCTGGCCCTACGGCGGTCTGGCGGTTTGGCGGTCACCCCGGCGGGGGTACTGGGTGATTCGCGAAGGAGGTACGTCATGCCCCGTTGGCTCCGCGACAACGCGCTCACCGCCGCCATGCTCGGCGCGTTCCTGGTCTTCCTGGTGTTGCAGAGCGTCTTCGGCTGGCAGACGCACAACGAGGAGCTGGCCGAGTTCGGCGCGGCGCCGCTGAGCTGGCCGGCCTACCTGACCAGCGGGCACTTCGCCGAGGCGGTCTTCGAGAACTGGGAGTCGGAGTTCCTCCAGATGGGCGGGTACGTGCTGCTCACCGCCTACCTGGTGCAGAAGGGTTCGGCCGAGTCGAAGCCGCTGGACCAGACCGACCGTCCAGAGGACGACGCGCGCCGGGCCACCCCGCAGTCCCCCTGGCCGGCGCGAGCCGGCGGGCTTCCGCTGGTGATCTACCGCAACAGCCTCTCCATCGCGTTGCTGCTGATCTTTGCCGGCTCGTTCGTCGGCCATCTGCTCGGCGGCACCGCCGCGTACAACCAGGAGCAGGCGTTGCAGAGTGGGGCGCCCCCGATCGGGGTGTGGGACTTCCTCGGCACCAGCGACTTCTGGTTCCAGTCCATGCAGAACTGGCAGAGCGAGTTCCTGGCGGTCGGCGTGCTGGTCGTGCTGAGCATCGTCCTGCGCCAGCACGCCTCACCGGAGTCGAAGCCGGTCACCGTCGCGCACGCCGAGACCGGCGCCTGAGCGCCGGCGCCACGGCGCGCCCGGCCGTCAGGCCGCGACCGGGAGCCGCTTGGCGAAACAGACGCTGTACGGGTTGTCGACGTACTCGCCGTAGACCGGGATCCGGTCGTAGCCGCACGAGGTGTACAGCCCGATCGCGGCCGGCAGGTAGGTGCCGGTCTCCAGGCACACCATCGAGTGCCCCTGCCGGAACGCCAGCTCCTCGAGCGCGGCGAGCAGTTGACGGGCGACGCCCCGTCCCCGGTACGCCGGCCGGACGTACATCCGCTTGATTTCGCCGGTGGCGGCGTCGATCGACTGGAGCCCGCCGCAGGCGACCGCCCGGCCGTTCACCACCACCGCCAGGTAGCGAACGTCGTCATGAGGGACGAAGACCTGCCCATCCAACCCACCATCGGCCTCGCGCAGCTCACGCTGCTGCGCGGTGACCAGGGCGGCGATCTCCGGATCGATGGCGGGCCGGGACTCGATCAGCATCACCCCACGCTAGGCGGCGTGGATTTCGCGGAGGTTTCCGGCAATCAACCCGATCACGGAGCGCACCGGGCTATTCGGCGTCGTCCTCGTCGTCGATGTCGTCGATGTCGTCGGACGCGTCCGCGCCCACCTCGTCGGCCGAGCGCACCCGGCGGGCCTTGCGGGCGGCGAGCCGCTCCGCCGCGGACGCCCGGTTCGACTTCTCCTCCAGCCGGACGTCGGTGCCCCGGTTGCCGGGCGTGTACTCCACACCGGCGTAGAGCGTCGGCTGCCAGTCGAACTCGCGCTCACCGATCCGGACCAGGTCACCGGGCTGCGCGCCGGCCTTGGCCAGCTTGTCCTCCACCCCGAGCCGGGCCAGCCGGTCGGCCAGGTAGCCGACCGCCTCGTCGTTGTCGAAGTTGGTCTGCTTGACCCACCGCTCCGGCCGGACGCCCCGGACGGTGAACGAGCCGTCCGTCTCGGCCGTGATGGTGAAGCCGGCGTCGTCCACGGCCATCGGCCGGATCACGATCCGGGTCGGCTCGGCCGGCGGCGCTGCCTTGCGCGCCGCGTCGACCAGCTCCGCCATCGCGTAGGTGAGCTCCTTGAGCCCCTCCCGAGTGGCCGCCGAGACCTCGAACACCCGGTAGCCGCGCTCCTCGAGGTCGGGGCGCACGATCTCGGCGAGGTCGCGACCGTCCGGCACGTCGACCTTGTTCACGGCCACGAGCCGCGGCCGGTCGGCCAGCCCGCCGTACTGGTTCAGCTCGGCCTCGATGGTCTCGATGTCGGCGACCGGATCGCGGCCGGGCTCCAGGGTCGCCGAGTCGATGACGTGCACCAGCACCGCGCACCGCTCGATGTGCCGCAGGAACTCCAGGCCCAGCCCCTTGCCGGTGGCCGCGCCGGGGATCAGGCCCGGCACGTCGGCGACGGTGAACGTGTGGTTGTCCACCCGGACCACGCCGAGGTTGGGCACCAGGGTGGTGAACGGGTAGTCGGCGATCTTCGGCTTGGCGGCGGAGATCACCGAGATCAGCGACGACTTGCCGGCCGACGGGAAGCCCACCAGGCCCACGTCGGCGACGCTCTTGAACTCCAGCACCACGTCCAGCTGGTCGCCGGGCTCGCCCAGCTCGGCGAAGCCGGGCGCCTTGCGCTTCGCGTTGGCCAGCGAGGCGTTGCCGCGCCCGCCCCGCCCGCCGCGCGCCACCTCGTAGGTGGTGCCGGCGCCGACCATGTCGGCCAGCACAGTGCCGTCGAGGGTCTGCACCACGGTGCCGTTGGGCACCTTGAGCACCAGGTCCTGGCCGTTGGCCCCGTCCCGGTTCGACCCCGCGCCACCCTTGCCGTTGTCGGCCTTGACGTGCGGGCGGAAGTGGAAGTCGAGCAGCGTGGTCACCTGCGGGTCGACCACCAGGGACACGCTGCCGCCGTGCCCGCCGTTGCCGCCGTCGGGCCCGCCGAAGGGCTTGAACTTCTCGCGGTGGATCGAGGCACAACCGTGCCCGCCATCGCCGGCCTGCAGGTGCAGAACGACCCGGTCAACGAACGTCGCCACGGCGTCAATCCTTCCAGCGAGGTCGGACCCCGCACTGCGAAAAAGCGAAGCGGGCCGGGACCCGGAGGTCCGCGGCCCGCAAAGCCTGAGAGCTACTGCTGCGGAACGATGCTGACGGTCTTGCGACCGCGCTTGGTGCCGAACAGAACCGAACCGGCGGACAGCGCGAACAGCGTGTCGTCGCCGCCACGGCCGACCAGGTCACCGGGGTGGAACTTGGTGCCACGCTGCCGGATGAGGATCTCACCGGCGCTGACGACCTGACCACCGAAGCGCTTCACGCCGAGTCGCTGGGCCGCGGAGTCACGACCGTTACGCGAGCTGGACGCACCCTTTTTGTGAGCCATTGGAGGACGACCTACTTCCCGCTGGAGATGCCGGTCACCTTGACCTGGGTCAGCGGCTGGCGGTGACCCTGGCGCTTGTGGTAGCCGGTCTTGTTCTTGAACTTGTGGATCTTGATCTTCGGGCCCTTGGTGTGCGCGGCAATCTCGCCGGACACCGCGACCTCGGCAAGCTTCGCCGCGTCGGTCACCAGGTCGTCACCGTCGACGAGGAGCACCGCGGTGAGCTTCACCGCGTCACCGGGAGCACCGGTGAGCTTCTCGACCTCGATCACGTCGCCCTCGGCGACCTTGTACTGCTTGCCGCCGGTCTTGACGATCGCGTACATCGGAGGCGGACTCCCTGTCGTTGAGGCTGCTGGCGGTCGTCCCCGCGGCGGCTCGCCGGGTAGCAGTGCACGGCGGCGCGGGCACACGGGAACTCGGCACACCAAAGGTGCGCCGCAGGCAAGAGTACGCCATTGCTGGCCCGGACCCCAAACCGGCCCGCCCTGGTCAGCGCGGGCAGAGCTGGTCGAGGCGCTGCTGGAGCCGGTCGAGCTCGGTCTCGTCGATCGACTCGACGTCGGCGCCGAGCCCGGCGACCTCCGTGCCGATGTCGGTGAGCAGCGTCTTGAGCTGCGGATCGGTGGCCCGGGACGACTGCTCCCGCAGCGCCGTCCGCCAGCCGGTCAACGCGGCCTCGGCCCGCTGGCGGGCCGCCTCGGCCGTCACGCTGTCTCCCGCGCCGACCGCCGCGACCATCCGGCCCAGCTCCGCCACGTACGTCTGGACGGCGGTGGCCCCGGCCTCCTGCGCGGCGGCACAGACCTGCGAGGTGTCGCCGCCCGCCGTCCCACCACCCGGTGTGCCGGTCGACCCGACCGGGGCGCCCCCGGTGCCGGCCGTCGGGCCGGCGCCCCCGGTGGTCGCTCCGGCCGGCCCCTCGTCAGCGGGCCGGTCGGTGGAGCAGCCGGCGGAGAGCACGGTGACCAGCACGGCGACGGCGAGCAGACGGCGCATCTTCTTCTCCTGACCAGGGTGGCCGATCATGGACCGGGTTGGCCGGACCAGCGAGGCCCCTCCCCCGTCACATTGCCGGGAAAGGGACCTCGTCAAACACCGCGCCGGTCAGAGCGTCAGGGGCGGGTCCGTCGACGGGCGCCGCCCCGGCGGGAGCGGCGACGGCCGGTGCCCTCGGCGCTCTCCTCGTCGGCGTCGCCGTCGGCGAGCGCGTCCGGGTCGTCGGCCGCGGCCAGCCGGGCCGACTCGCCCTGCTGGCTGTCGGAGACCGCCGGAGCGGCGGCGCTCTCCGACTCGTAGCGGGACAGGTCGTACCCCATGGTGTCCACGTAGTCGGCGTCCGGTTCGGCGCTGGTGTCGGTGTCGACGACCTCGACCACCGCCTTCTCCGCCGACGCGCTCTTGCGCGCCCGGCGGCGGGAGGACGCGGTGCCCTGCTCGGCGGCCGGGGCGGCGGCGACCGACGAGGCGACCGCCTTGACCTTCTCCCCCGCCCCGTTGGCGCGCGGCTTCTCCGGCACCGGCTCGGTGTGCATGATGACGCCCCGACCCTTGCAGCACTCGCAGGTCTCGCTGAACGCCTCCAGCAGGCCCGCGCCGATCCGCTTACGGGTCATCTGCACCAGACCGAGCGAGGTGATCTCGGTGACCTGGTGCTTGGTGCGGTCGCGGCCCAGGCACTCGGTGAGCCGGCGCAGTACCAGCTCACGGTTGGACTCCAGCACCATGTCGATGAAGTCGATCACCACGATGCCGCCGATGTCCCGCAGCCGGAGCTGGCGGACGATCTCCTCCGCCGCTTCCAGGTTGTTGCGGGTGACCGTCTCCTCCAGGTTGCCCCCGGAGCCGGTGTACTTGCCGGTGTTGACGTCGACGACCGTCATGGCCTCGGTGCGGTCGATCACCAGCGAGCCGCCGGAGGGCAGGAAGACCTTCCGGTCCAGGCCCTTGATGATCTGCTCGTCGATCCGGTACTCGGCGAAGACGTCACTCGTGCCGACGTGCCGGCGCACCCGGTCGACCAGGTCCGGGGAGACGTGCGACAGGTACGACTCGACGATGTCGTACGACTGCTCGCCCTCGATCACCAGCTCGCGGAAGTCCTCGTTGAAGAGGTCCCGGACGACCCGGATGACCAGGTCGGGCTCCTCGTAGAGCAGCACCGGGGCGCCACCCTCGGCCGCCTTGGCCTGGATGTCCTCCCACTGGGACTGGAGCCGCTTGACGTCACGGGCCAGCTCGTCCTCGCTGGCGCCCTCGGCGGCCGTCCGGACGATCACGCCCGCGCCGTCCGGCACCAGCTTCTTCAGCACGTCGCGGAGCCGCTTGCGCTCGGTGTCCGGCAGCTTCCGGCTGATCCCGGAGGCGTTGCCGTTGGGCACGTAGACCAGGTGCCGGCCGGAGAGCGCGACGTGGCTGGTCAGCCGGGCGCCCTTGTGCCCGATCGGGTCCTTGGTGACCTGGACCAGCACCGAGTCCCCGGAGCGCAGCGCCTGCTCGATCGAGCGGGCACGCCCCTCCAGGCCGGAGGTGTCCCAGTTGACCTCGCCGGCGTACAGCACCGCGTTGCGGCCCCGGCCGACGTCCACGAACGCCGCCTCCATGCTGGGCAGCACGTTCTGCACCTTGCCGAGGTACACGTTGCCGGCCATGGTGCCGGAGGAGTTGCGGGTGACGTAGTGCTCGACCAGCACGCCGTCCTCCAGGACGGCGATCTGGGTGCGGTCACCGCGCTGGCGGACCGCCATCACCCGGTCGACCGCCTCCCGGCGGGCCAGGAACTCCGACTCGCTCAGGATCGGCGGGCGGGTACGCCGCTGCTCCCGGCCGTCCCGGCGGCGCTGGCGCTTGGCCTCCAGCCGGGTCGAGCCGGACACGCCCTGCACCTCGTCGACGGTCCGGCGCGGCTCGCGGATCTTGACCACGGTCGGCACGCCGTCGTCGGCGGCACCCTCCGTGTCGCCGGCGCCCCGACGGCGACGACGCCGGCGGCGACGGGTCAGCCCGTCCCCAGCCTCGGACTCCTCGTCCTCGTCGCCCTCGGCCTCGGCGGTCTCTTCCTCCTCGGCCTGCGCCGCCTCCTCGGACTCATCGTCCTCGGCGTCGTCGGCACCGCCCTTGCCCCGGCCCCGGCCGCGGCGACCACGCCGGCGGCGGCGCCGCGCGGCGGCGCTGTCCTCGTCGTCCTCATCCGCCTCGGCGGCCTCGTCGGCCTCGTCGGTCGGCTCCTCCTCGGCCTCGATCGCCTCGACCGGCTCCGCCGGCTCGGCGTCGCGGCGACCGCGCCGCCGCCGGCGGGAGGGCTCGGCGGCCTCCTCCACGGCCGGCTCCTCGGCGACCGGAGCGGGCTCCGCCGGCCGGGTCACCGGCACGGCGTCCGGCTGCGGCGCCATGAACAGCACGGTGGGCGCGGAGAGCGCCGCGCGCCGGCGGCGGGTCCGCGGCTGCTCCGGCTCGATGACCTCGACGGGCTCGATCGGCTCGTTCGTCACCGCGGCCACGGCCACGCCCAGCGGAACATCGCCGGAGCGGTCCTGTGCGCCACCGGTCCGGGACGTCTCGTCGGCGGTCTCGCTCGGGGCGGTTTCCGCCTCGTTGAGCTCGGCCTCCGCCTCGCGCAGGTCGGACTCCGCCGGCGTCTCGGCGGCCGGCTCCTCCACGGCGGTGGGCTCCTCGACGGCCGGCGGCTCCTCGACGGCGGCCGGGGTGGCCTTCTTGCGCCTGGTCCGGGTCACCTTGACCGGGGGAACCACCTCGGGAGAGGTCTCCTCGGCGGAGGCCGCGACCAGCGGCTCCTCGGCGGGCTTCTCCACGGGAGTGGCCTTGCGGCGGCGCCGGGTGGTCTTCGGTGGGGTGTCCAGGTCGCCGGAGATCGGCGCGAAGACCTCGGCCTGCGGCGACTCGCCGGTGCCGGCCCCGCCGGTGGACGCCTCGACCGGCGCGTCGGTCTGCTCCGCCGCGGTGGCCGGGGCGGCCCGACGTCGGGTCGCCCGGGTACGCCGCGCTGGCAAAGGGGGTTCGCTGCTCTCCGCACCGGCCGGTTCCAGCGGGGCGGACCCGGCAGCGTGGGGACCCGCGACGGCGGCGCCGTCGGCGGTGGTGCTCTGGTCAGCGGTGTCGCCGGCCGGCTGTGAACCGGTCCGTTCGCCGCCCTCGGGCTCGTTCTCGAGCATGGACGTTCTCCAGTTCTGGCTGCCCCGGGCGCGGGTGAGCGCTGCCACGCAGGGTCGCCGCAAAAGTGTTTCCGCCGGGCGCGCGTGGTGCGCGACCGCCGAAGTCTGCCTGCCAGAGCACTGACCGTCGGTCAGTGCCCAACGATGGCTGCCCCGTCGCGGTCCGCATCCAACGGATCCACGATCGCACCCTGCGCGGTCAGCGTGCCCTGAGCCAGCCGGGTCACCCTCGGCGAGACCGGCGGCTCCAGGTCGGCCACCACGCGGAGGCCGGAAAGGACGTCATCGGGCCGTACGGACGGGGTGACCTGCCGCACGACCAGTTCGAGTATCGCACACGGTACGGCCGCCGCCCCGGAAGGCGTCGGCGTCGGCGCGAGGACATCGATCGAGATCACCGCGGATCGGGCGTCGAATTTGCGTCGGCCCTGCTTGGTCATCCGCTCGACCAGCACCTCCTCGGCGGCGGTGAAGGCGTCCACCGCGGCGCGCAGCACGGCGGGATCGACGTCGGGTAGCTCGATGTGCCAGTGCGACGCCTCGATCCGGTCCGCCAGGCTGCCCCCGTCGGCGATCACCGCCTCCAGCACGTCCAGGCCGGGCGAGAGCGCGGCGTCCAGGGCGGCTCGCAGCGCCTCCGGGTCGACCGGCGCCTGGAGGCCGATCTCCAGGTACTCCGCCTCGCTGGCCACCCCGGTGGGCGCCGCGCTGGCGTAGGAGATCTTCGGGTGCGGCGTGAAGCCCTGGGAGAAGGCGATCGGCACGCCCGCCCGGCGCAGCGCCCGCTCGAAGGCCCGGGCGAAGTCCCGGTGCGAGGTGAACCGCAGTGGCCCGCGCTTGGCGTACCGGATGCGCACGCGCTGGACGACCGGCGCCTGCCCGCCCTCCGGCTGTGGTTTCTTACTGATCGTCTCGCTCCTCGGAACTCAGCACCGGGTTGATCATGAAGTTATTGCCCGCGACACGCCGTGCGGCTGGCAACAACTTCATGATCAACCCGGGCGGTGGGGCCGGGCCGGGTCGGGC